>CBDUCE010000031.1:0-20446 GCA_965365575.1 uncultured Gammaproteobacteria bacterium | reverse complement strand
TGCCGACAGTGCACGACCCCGAGGTTATGATTTAGGGTCGAAAGGTTTCCAGGTCACTATCGAACACTGCAGGGGGCGCCATTTCTTAAACGGTGGCGATTGCGTCAGAAATCCAACTGCTGGGACTCCCCGAGGACGCTCTCGACACGATCCGATATCAGTTTCAGGCGATCGCTAACGTCGCCTTCGAGCAACCTGTCACGTGCCTGCGCATGCAACAGGTCGTTTGCCATGTTCAGTGCAGCCATCACCGCGATGCGGTCGAGTCCCACGATGCGACCGCTGTCACGAATCTCGCGCATCTTTTCATTCAGTATTTCCGCCGAGTCGAGCAGGTCCGTGCGCTCACTGGCAGGGCAGGCGACCTGGTATTCCTTGTCCAGGATTCGAACGCTGACTTGTGCGTAGGGTTCACTCATTGTCAGGTACCTTGTTCCATCGCTTTGAGCCGACCAATCATCGCTTCGACGCGCGCACGTACCTGCTCGTTTTTCTGCAGGAGGTTGGCGCGCTCGGCCGTGAGTATATCCTGCCGCTGCTTCAGCGACTTGTTCTCGTCCTGAAGCTGATCGCAGACGCGAACCAGCGCGTCGACGCGCTTTTCGAGGCGCCTGAGTTCGTGCTCGAACGTATTCTTGTTGTCAGCCATAGCAATCAATATAGACACGCGACGAGGCAGAATCAATCGCCAATGCGACGTAATCGGCAGCGGAATGGCTCGGGCGTGCCATACGTGGGATCATTGCCCGACGCCAGGGCTGGTCGGGCACGGGAGCCATGAGATCCGAAGTTGACCATGACACTTTAAATGATGCGCTGCGGCGTTGCGGCGCGTCCTGGGATGCCGCTCAGGCACACGGTCTGCTGGCCAGCCGCCTTGCGGTTTCCGGTGCCGATGCAGGCTTCGACTGGTTGCAACAGGTCCTGGACGGGACGAACGAGTCCGATGCCTTGCGCACGGAGTGTGCCGGCGTCCTGAACACGCTTTTCCAGGATACGCTGCGGCAGTTGTCGGAGCGGTTTTCGGAATTCGCGCCGCTGCTGCCCGACGATAGCGACAGCGCAAAGGTTAGAGCGGCGGCACTGGCTCACTGGTGTGAGGGGTTTCTGCACGGACTCGTGTCGGTCGATCACGGTGAGGCGCTGAAAGAGCGGCTGGCCAAAGATCCCCTGGCCGATATCATCAGGGACATGCTGCAATTGACGCGCGCGGAGGTCGACGAGGACGGCGACGATGAAACGAACGAAGCGGCCTATGCGGAGATCGTCGAGTATGTGCGCGTTGCCGCGCAGCTGACTTATGAGGAGCTTGCAGACTTTCGCGGCCGGTCGGGCCAATCGCCGGCCGAGGCCGGTGAGACCCTGCACTAGATCCCTGCGCCCGGTTAGAATGGTCCCGCCCGTCACCCACCCCGTACCTTATTAATGAACAGCAAGGAATTCCTTCGCCGGCGCAAGCAGCTGATGAGCATGGTCGGTGCGGAAGGTATCGCCATTCTCCCGGCGGCACCGGTCCGTATTCGCACGCGCGACGTCGAACACCGCTACCGTCAGGACAGCGATTTCTATTACCTCACCGGTTTTCCGGAGCCGGAAGCTGTCGCGGTGCTAGTGCCCGGCCGCGCTGCCGGGGAGTTCCTGTTGTTCTGCCGCGAGCGGGACCGGGAGAAGGAGCGCTGGGATGGCTCGAGGATGGGCCCCGAGGGGGCGGTCGACCACTACGGTGCGAACGACGCATTTCCGATCAACGATATCGACGACATCCTGCCGGGCATCATCGAGTCGTGCACGCGCGTTTACTACACCATGGGGATGTACGCGGACTTCGATGCGCGCATTACCGGTTGGGTCAACTCGCTCCGGTCGCGGGTATCCAGGGGCGTGCACACGCCGCAGGAGTTCGTTGCACTCGATCACCTGTTGCACGACATGCGTCTCTACAAGAGCCGCGCCGAGATCTCGGCCATGCGCAAAGCGGCGAAGATCGCCGTAAAGGCACACACCCGGGCAATGCGCACCGTGCGCCCGGGGCTGTTCGAGTACGAAGTCGAAGCGGAGTTCATCCACGAGTTTCGCCGTAACGACGCCTGTATGTCCTACAACCCGATCATCGGGACCGGCCGCAATACGTGTACGCTGCACTACGTGAATAACAGCGCCGAACTGCAGGACGGCGACCTGCTCCTTATCGACGCCGGCTGCGAGGTCGACTACTACGCCTCCGACGTTACCCGAACGATGCCGGTCAACGGCAAGTTCACTCCCGAACAACGCGCCGTTTACGAGATCGTGCTTGAAGCCCAGCTCGCGGCCATCGAGAAGACCCGCCGCGACAACCACTGGAACGAGCCGCACGATGCCGCCGTCAAAGTCATCACGAAGGGACTGAAGAAGCTCGGGCTGCTGGACGGCACGCTGCCGAAACTCATCAAGGACGGTGCCTATCGCGAGTATTACATGCATCGGACCGGACACTGGCTGGGCATGGACGTTCACGACGTCGGCGACTACAAGGTCGGCGACGAGTGGCGACTACTGGAACCCGGGATGGCCATGACCGTCGAACCCGGTATCTACCTGCCGGACAGCCGCAAGGTGCCGGCACGTTTTCGCAATATCGGCGTTCGCATCGAGGACGACGTCGTGGTAACGAGCAATGGCGCCGACGTACTCAGCAAAGGACTTGCAAAGGAGCCGGACGCCATCGAGGCGCTGATGCAGGGCCAGAGATGACCAATTCGACAGACACGAGATACGACATCGTCATTGCCGGCGGCGGCATGATCGGCGCGAGCCTCGCGCTTGCGCTCTCGCCGCTGGGACTGCGTGTCGCCGTCGTCGAGGCCGTAGCGCGCGGCGAGGCCCGCCAGCCGAGTTTCGACGACCGGTCGACCGCCTTGTCGCGCAGCACCCAGCGCATGTTCGAGGCGATGGGACTGTGGGACGCCGTGATTTCTGCCGCGACGCCGATTCGCCGCATTCATGTCTCGGACCGGGGCCGTTTCGGTTTCTCGCACATCGACGCGGCGCAGCAGGGCGTGGCAGCGCTCGGCTATGTCGTCATCAACCGAGTGCTGGGCGACGTCCTGCAGTCCGCGCTGACGAAAGCGGGTACGGTCGACGTAAAGTGTCCGGCGCGCGTCGTCGATATCGACACCGGTAGTGATCTCGCCGTTGCGAAAATCGAATCCGCCGATGGCCAGCATCAGGCGCTCCACTGCGAGCTGCTCGTAGCTGCCGACGGTGCGAATTCGGCGCTGCGGCCGATGATGGGTATCTGCGCGAAAAAGACCGACTATGGCCAGCACGCGATCATCGGCAACCTGTTGCCGGAGAAACCGCTGGACAACTGCGCCTACGAGCGATTTACCGATCAGGGCCCGTTGGCGCTGCTTCCGGCTGCCGACGATCGCGCAGCGTTCGTGTGGACCGTGTCCAGCCACGACGCGGAGCGAGTACTGGGGCTGGACGATGAGGCGTTTCTCGTCGAGCTGCAGGAAGCGTTCGGCTACCGGCTTGGCCGGCTGTCGCGCGTCGGCAAACGCGCTGCCTATCCTTTATCGCTGAGCAAGGCGCTGCGCCTGACTGCGGAGCGGTCCGTTCTCGTCGGCAACTCCGCGCACGGGCTGCATCCGGTCGCAGCACAAGGCTTCAATCTCGGCATGCGTGATGTCGCGGCGCTGTGCGACTGTATCGCGGATGCGCGCAGCGATGACCCGTCTGCAGACCTCGGTGATCCCGATTTACTTGACCGCTACGCGCAGTGGCGCAGGGACGACCAGGGCAGGCTGGTGCGGCTGACGGACGGTATCGTGCGGCTGTTCGGCAGCTCGAGTCCGCCGCTCAGGGCTGCGCGTAACATAGGGATGATCGGTTTCGATCTCGTTCCCGGCGTGCGTTCACTTTTCGCGAAGCACATGATGGGGCTCGCGGGCCGCCTTCCACGGCTGTCGCGCGGAGTGCCGCTCAGGTGAAGAAGCGCTACAACGTCGTCGTCGTCGGAGGCGGTGTGACCGGCCTCACGGTCGCTGCGCTCCTGGCGCACGCGAAGTGCGCCGGGGCGCTGCGGCTTACCGTGATCGATGCCGCGCCGCGCCCGCGGTTCGATCCCGACGGGGAAATCGGGCTACGGGTGTCCGCAATCGCGACCGGTTCTGCGGATATTCTCGATACCGTCGGCGCCTGGGATGGGATCGCCGGCACGCGTGCGTGTGCTTACGAGCACATGCGCGTCTGGGACGGCGCTGACGATCCCGATGGGCCGTCCACGCTGCGTTTCGACGCCGACGAGTTTGCGGTGCCGCAGCTCGGCTTTATCGTCGAGAACCTGCTCATCCAGGGCGCCTTGCTCACGGTGCTGGATAAAACGGACGTCAACCAGCGCTTCGATTCGCCCGTTCGAACGATCCAAAGGGCAGCCGATGCCTACCGGCTGCAGTTCGAGGACGGTCGCGAACTGGACGCCGATTTGCTTATCGGTGCCGACGGGGCACGGTCGCTCGTGCGCGAGTCCGCCGGCATCGCGATAATGAGACGGCCCTACGCGCAGACCGCGTTCGTCACGCACCTTCGTCCGGAGCGGCCACACGGCGCGACGGCGAGACAGCGGTTTCTGGAGGACGGTCCGCTGGGGATGCTGCCGCTTGCGGATGGCCGCATCTCGGTGGTTTGGTCGACGACCCTCGAGACCGCGCAGCAAGCGATGGCGGCGAGCGACGACGAGCTCGGCAGCATGCTGACCGAGGCCTCGGACGACGTGCTCGGCGAGCTTGCAGCGGCAGGTCCGCGTGGCACGTTTGCGCTTTGCGCGCAGCACGCCAGAAATTATGTCCTGCCACGTCTTGCCCTGATCGGCGATGCGGCGCATGCTGTACATCCGCTGGCCGGACAAGGCGCGAATCTGGGCCTGGCTGACGCCTGCACCTTGTCCGCGGTGATAGAAGAAGCAATCAGAAAGGGTGAACACCCGGGGGACAGGCCGGTACTCAGGCGTTACGAGCGAGCCCGTAAGGGCGCCAATGCGGCGATGCTGCACCTGATGACGGGGCTGAACCAGCTGTTCGCGGCAGGCTCACCGACGATCGGCGAGTTACGCCGTGCCGGCATGCGGCTGTTCAACGTGAGCGGGCCACTGCGCGAGCGCGCAGTCAGAATTGCACTGGGTGCCGGGCGGCGTTAGCCGCAGCGGCCGGGTTGGAGTTTATATGACGCAGCGATATGTGTTGGTGCTCGCCGTGCTGCTGACGATCGTCGGGCTCTCCATGTTCGTCTACAAGTGGCAGGTACTGGGTTTTCCACTGTCCGAAAACCAGGATACCCCCGTCTGGACGATCGAGTCGGCCATCAGCTTCGACTCCGGTCCGGGCTCCATCAAGGTTAACCTGCACATACCGACGCTGACGCCCGGCTTCAGGCAGCTCAACGAAAATTCGGTGTCACGCGGCTATGGCTTCAGCGTCAACTATGGTAGCGGCGGGCGTGAGGCCCAGTGGGCGATACGGCGCGCCGACGGCCGCCAGACGATCTACTATCGCATTTCGGTGTTCGAGGACCCCGGCAGCGAGCAGGCTGATACCACGCCACCGTTTCCGCCGCCGCCGGCAATCAACGAGCCCTTCCGGACGGCCGTCGACGTCATCGTCGCGGAGGTGCGTGAGCACTCGGCGGATACGGCGTCCTTTACGACCGAGCTCCTGCGGCGCCTGAACGACCCCTCGCCGGATCCCAATGTCGAGCTGCTGATGTCGGAGGTCGAGAACGATGCGGATTTCGTGGACGTCGCCACGATGATGCTCGCCGCAGCACGGATACCGGCGCGCATGGTTCGCGGCTTCGAGCTCAGTGGCCGCCAGCGCAATGCGGACCTGGAGCCGTGGCTCGAGATTCATGACGGCGACCGCTGGCGCTTTTTTAATCCGACGACGGGGGAAGAAAACCTCCCCGATCGTTTCTTCATCTGGTGGCGCGGCAACGAACAGCTCATCAACGTCGAAGGCGGCAGCAACGTCGAGGTCGATTTCGCGGTACAGGAAGCTCATCTTGACGCGGTGGCCATCGCGAAGTCGCAGGCGGCGAAGAGCGGTGCCACGATGTTCGACTTTTCGCTTCACAGCCTGCCGATACAGACCCAGGCGGTGTACGGCGTATTGTTGATGATACCGATCGGTGCGCTCGTGATGGTCGTGATGCGCAACATCGTCGGGATCGACGCATTCGGCACGTTCATGCCCGTCCTGATTGCGCTTGCCTTCCGCGAGACGAAACTGGTCTGGGGCATCGTGCTGTTCAGCATCCTGGTCGCGCTCGGCCTCAGCATCCGCTTCCTGCTGGAGCGCCTGCGCTTGCTGTTGGTGCCGCGGCTGAGCGCCGTGTTGATTGTCGTGGTGCTGCTCATGCTGATCATCAGCCTGCTGTCCCACAAGATGGGTATGGAGACAGGATTGTCGGTGGCCTTGTTCCCGATGGTTATCATTGCGATGACCATCGAGCGCATGTCCGTCGTTTGGGAGGAGCGGGGCCCCGCGGACGCGATGCGCGCCGGCGGCGGCAGCCTGCTCGTCGCTACGATTGCCTATATCTTCATGGGTCTCGGCTGGCTGGAGCACCTGGTTTTCACGTTCCCGGAGCTTCTATTAATCGTCCTTGCACTGGTTCTGCTCATGGGGCGTTATACTGGTTATCGACTTCTCGAACTCGGCCGCTTCAAGGCCCTTATCAACAACTGATGTTTGCAACAGCCAGAAAACTGCGAGAGGCCGGCGTACTGGGCCTCAACGAGCGCAATGCGGAATTCATCATGCGCCTGAACCCCAGGCGGCTGTATCCGCGTGTGGACGACAAGGCATTGACCAAGCAGCTGGCGCTCGAGGCCGGCATGGCGGTGCCCGATCTTTTCGGCATCATCGACAACCAGGGCGACGTGCGCCGTTTCGCCGAGATCGTCAAGGATCACGACAGCTTCGTGGTCAAGCCCGCGCAGGGCAGCGGCGGTGACGGCATTCTTGTCATCACGGGGCGCAGCAAGCGCAAGCGGGATACATTCCGGCGCTCGAGCGGCCTGCTGATCACCGAGGCGGAGATCGCGCATTCCCTGTCGAATATCGTGAGCGGCCAGTACAGTCTCAGCGGTAATCCGGACAAGGCGCTGATCGAGTACTGCGTGCACTTCGACCCGGTGTTTGCCGAAGTCAGCTACCAGGGCGTGCCGGACGTCCGTGTCATCGTCTACCGGGGCTACCCTGCGATGGCAATGGTTCGGCTGCCGACGCGTGCCTCGGACGGCAAGGCGAACCTGCACCAGGGGGCCGTAGGCGCGGGCGTCGATATCGCGCTGGGCGAGACACTGACCGGTGTGCTGAAGAACGAGGTTGTCGACGATCATCCCGATACCGGCGCATTGATTGCAGGGCTCAAGATTCCGCAATGGGACTTCATCCTGGAGTCTGCCGCCCGCGGCTATGAGGTCACCGGGCTCGGTTACCTCGGCGTCGACATGGTCATCGACCGGGACCGAGGCCCGCTGATGCTCGAAATGAACGCGCGGCCCGGCCTTAACATCCAGATTGCAAACGGTATCGGCCTGAGCACACGTATCCGGCACATCGACGAGATCTACGATGCAGAAGCGACGCCCGCCGAGCGTGCGGCAACTGCCCGTCGGGAGTTTTCGGCCCACCGGCAGATTTCGATCTTCCAGTAGGCGGCATTCCCGGGCCTTACTTCTCCTTGTGACCTTGCCTCGAGCACTATTGTATCTGTCGAAATAGCGTAGCCCGCTGTCCTTTGCGCGTGACAGCTGGCGAGGTCGATGCGACCTGACCGCCTCGACCCCGACATCTGTCTGCGGGCTTACGTCCCTACTCGCAGAATGCGTCCGGCGAAAGTTTGCAGAGTTCCTCGAGCAGCGCTTCGGGGTCGCCAATGCCACAGTCGGGATCCTCAGACAGGACGTCAAGCGAGTCCCCGATGCAGACCAGTTCCTCACGCTCGCCCGTAATGTCGCCATCCTCCATCGCAATCGCAAGAACGAAGCCGATACCGGGCTTGTAGTATTTGAACTCGGTCGCCTCAGGATCGAGCGGCGCAAAATCAAAGGTCTTCAGGCACCCGCCGGAAGCGCAAGGGAATAGCTCATTGTCGCCACCCTCCTCATCGGACGGGACAGCTGCGTCGTCCATGTACTGGATGATGTCTTCAGCCTCGCCAAGTGAGAACTCCTGCCGGTGCGCGACGCCCATTCCGGGAAATACGCTTCGAATGATGACGCCTGACTTGGCGAAATCGAGCCCCGCTTCGAAAGAGCCGTCCAGATCACGAAGGACGCCATCTTCGAAGTTCCGTGCAACCTCACCGCAGTAATAGACGTTGCTCATCGAGTCCTGGGCGAACCAGTCATCCGTCACTTCGACAGCTTCGTATTCGTACACGCCGCCGCCCTCGTCGGATTCTTCCACAACGACATCAACGACAACGCGACACTCGACACCGAGTATCTCCCGGGAATCTTCGGTGACATGGACGACGACGGTTTCCTCACCCTCTTCGCCAGCCTTCAATACATACGTGTGGCCTGGAACGATAGAGACATAAGGATTTGGTGCATAAGTGAGGGGTACTTCGTCCAGATCAATGAACTCGATGCCCGCATCAAGCAAGGGGTCCGGATCATACCGGTCTTCGCCGAGAATCTCGCAAGCCTCCTCCCGCGCTTCCTCGACTTCCCTGCAAAAACCCTTTTCTTCCGCGCGCACCGCCCTGGCCTCCCTGAAGCAGGCTCTGCGCTCCGAGCGACTCGAGATATTGATGCAATTCGCCTTGGTCGTAAGGTAATCATCGCGCACGTCGTTGCGACATGCCTGGTGCATGATTTTCGCAGTGACCTCACACGCGTTATCGTCATTCTTGCCGTTTGATGCGTACGCTGCCATTGAGCCCAGCGCCGTTGCCAGCAGCAGCAACGTCATTATTCTTGTGCTTGACATAGTCCTTCTCCCGGTCGTTTTACCGACTTGCTTCGACCCACTCACTAAGACGGACAGCGGCCGCAAAAACGGTCGCGGTGCGACCGATTACCTGTCCGCCGGCCGTCTATCGGGATGAGGCGGTTACAGGGAGCATCGTTAACTCGTGGAGATAGGCCACATCAACCTTGCAGCATCGATGAACGGAACCGGCGATCACTTCGTCAAGCTGTTAGAGGGGCTGAGCAATCTCGGCGTCAAGCAGCACGTGATCGTCCGGAACAGGTCCCTGGCGCGCCGACTCGAAATCTGTAACGGCGTGACCGTGGGTCAGACAGTTAACACGGCCGTCACCGCGTACTGCCTGATGCCACAGATCCCGCTGGTGCATGCGCACGACGAGGCGGCCGGCCACGCGGGGCTGTTGCTGACGCTGACGCGCTCGATCCCGTACGTGGCCACCCGGCAAACCGAGCATCCTCTCGGAGACAACCCGATCACGCGGTCTGTCTACAGTCGCGCCGTGAGCATCATTTGCCCGACAAGACGGGCGGCTGCTGCGGTGTCCGGACAGGGGCTGGGTGTGCCCGTCGAAGTGATTCCCGCAATTTGTTGCAAGGACGTCGACAACCCGGATCGGGTGGTCCGGGAAATCGCGGCAGCGCACCTGCGCGTGTACCGCCGTGCGGCCGATTCACGACGTATCCCCGCGCTTTTGCTCTGACGCTCGTTGAGACTGTCAGAACTCCCAGAGTATGCCGACCGCAGGCAGGCGGGGCAGCCAGTAATCAAGGCTGAGTTCGAGTTCCGACGTCCCGCCAGGGCCGTCCGCGAGGTCCCAGTCACGACAGCAGGCGTTCTTCCGGTCCAGGAGGTTCGAGACCTCGAAAAAGACGCTCAGAGTTCCCCGCTTCACGTCGAACCTGCGGCTGATGCGGAAATCAACGCTCGCGAAGCCGTCGTAGCGCAACGCATTGCGCGGTCCCGGCACGACAACGTAGGCAGGCTCACCATCCGGGTCGAGACCACTCTCGACCAGCGATAAGTCCGTTGTAGGCCAACCGCTGTGGAAATTGCCAGCAAACGAAACGTCCCAGTATTCGGCCGACCAGCCGATACCGCCCTGAATTGAATGACGCTGGTCCCAGCTGCGGGATTCGTCACGCCCCTCGATGCGGTCGGTCGACCTGGAGACGGTATAGGAGGCCCACCAATGCCAGGGGCCCTCACTCCGGCTCACCGATATCTCGGCGCCGGTGGCGCGCGCGCGGGATGGGTCGAGCCGCACCCGATCAGGCTGCAGTTCGGGGATCAGGCCCAGCGGATCGAACAGGTTCTCAAAACGAGGCCGCACCTCGCGCAGGTCCTTGCGAAAGACCTCGATGCGCAGCGATGTGTTATTCCTGTAGCGATGCTGGAGTCCGGCGATCCAGTGATCGGCACTCTGCGCCGGCCAGAAGTTCGTGATGTCATCCTCGATTTGAAGCTCGTGAATGCCCTGGGACTGGTGATACCGACCCCAGCTCAGGCGCAAGTCTGTGCGTTCGCCGATACGTTGCAGCACGCTGAATCGCGGGCTGATTTGCGAATCCGACGCCAGGCCCGTGTACGTCTGGTCGTCCCAGCGCAGCCCCCATTCGAGGATCGTTCTATCCGACAACTTCCACCGGTCCGCAACATATGCCCCGTAGCTGCCACCCTCGGGCGACGCCTGCGATCTTCGATCAATACGATCAGGCAGGTCCGGGTACAACGCGGGGAGCCCGAAATACCGCGCCGATGACGCGTAGTCGTAGGTTGCTTCGGCGAACGAGATTCGGGCGCCCCATTGAACGACATGGCGATCCGCGGCTCGCCAAGTCCAGTCCTGACGGATTCCCAACCGCCGTACATTGCGCTTGTCGCGCACGTCGGCGACGAATTTCTCTGCGTCGTCCAGGAAACCTTCTCGAAGGTTTTCGAAGTCCACGAGCGAAAATACAGTGCTTGTCGCAAGTTCTTCGGACCAGTCGTTCGACAATTGCAGCCACAGCTGTGCGTTCCGGGTGTCGCTCTCCATTTGCTCCCGCTCGGACGGATCCGTCTCCAGTACGACGGTAACGCCGTCGTCCGCGTACAAGGCATTGACCGAGAGCGTCGTTCGGGAAGTCAGATCGACCGCATACTCGCCGAACACGTCGAAATACCTCGGTTGACCGAATTCCGGATCGATAACGAGATCGAGATTGCCGCGGCGGGCCGAGAACAACCAGCGTTTGTCCGTATGCGACCCGGTCGTCAGCACGGACGTGTTGTATACGCTGATACCCAGCTCCGAATGTCGCGGTTTGTCCATTTCCATGGAATCCATCACCACGAAACCGCTCATTCGATCGCCTAAACGGACCGGGAAGCCGCCCGTATAGACCTCGACGCCGTCAATCGCACGGGAGTCGATCGCGCTGAAGATGTTCTGGTAGTCGCGTACGTGGAATGGATCGAACAGGTTTTGCCCGTTAAGTACGATACCGACTTCACTCTCTTCGCCGCCACGAAAATGGGCCTTTGCCGAAGCGCCGCTCGCCGCTGCGCCCGGCAGGCGATGCACGATACGCAGGGGATCTTCGCCAACGTCCGGCATGTTCTGAATCGTGCGCCGGTCCAGGCGGAACCTCGATGACGAAATGTCCCGGCCGATTTCGTAACGGCTGGCCGAGACCGTAATGGTCTCGATGTCCGGAGTTGCCGCAGCCGTTTCCACGCCGGTCGTTGCGGGCGGTGCTTCCTTCGGGGCAGCTGGTATTACCAGGTAGATCCCTGCCTCGTACCGGACGGTTAGCCGGTGTGGCTGAAGGATTTGCCGCACGACATCGGCCGGCTTGCCGGGATCCGGTTCGGTCTCGACCAACATGTCGCCGGTCACCAGGGCATCGCTGTATGCGAAGGGGTGGCCGGCGGCCCGAAATTCGTCGATTATGGCGGAGACCGGGCGCCCTGCCATGGGCGCAGGGTCGCCTGCGGCGGTCGACGCAACGACCACCGCGAGCACGACTGTGAGAATCAGCCTGCCGGACATTTGCGCGCTATCGTTACCTCTCTGAAATAAGGATCGAGCCGTCCGCGATGGCGGCTTGCAACGTTGTGGTCTGCAACAACACCTCCAGCGCGGCCCGGGGTTCGAGGCTACCGCTGCCTCCGCTCATCCGCGTCGAATGCGCCAGTTGTTCCACCTCATTGCTCGCAAATCGTACTTCGAGGCCCGATTCCCTCGCGACCCAGCCGACAAATTCGTGGGCGCTGCGCCGGTCGACGATGACCCCCGGTGTGATCTTCTCGGCCCATCGCCAGATTTCGCCGTGCGTGCCTATGTTGGTGTAAGTCGGAGGCGCATTGCCGCGCAGCCGGACTTGCTGGCCCGCCGTTGCCGTGGCGTCGATCGTGTTGCCGGCAACGTGAACCTGTCCCTCGCGGATGCTTACTGTCACGCCGCTGGTCGTAACGCCGGCCATATACTGCGTACCGACGTGGCGTATCAGTCCTTCCATGGTTCGAACCGCGAAGTCGGCCGTCGCGTGCGGGTCCAGCCTGTCCCGCAGGGCCGACGGTTGCGAATCGAAATATACGCGTCCATCGCGCAGGAAGATCTCGCCCGATGAGACGAAATCGACTCTCGAGTTCTTGTCGATCCTCAGTGAGCCGCCACCCAGCCAGTCGAGCGCAACGGCCGCGTCATCTCCGGTTACAAGCGTCTGCCCGGTCGAAAGCTCGGCCAGACCGGGTATCTCACGCAATATCGCCTGTTCATCCAGCAGGTAGATCGATCCGGCGGCTCTCTCGATTGCCGCAACTCGTTGCGGCAGCGCGCTCGGCACGCGCAACATAAACAAGCTCGCCGCGACAGCGCCAATAATCGATGCCGCCAGCGCCAGTGACGTCATGCGCCGCCGCATCCGGCGTCGCCCACACAGCGCAAGCCATTCCTGTTTCACCGCGTTACGTGCGCTTGCGATGTCTGCTGCCGATGGCGTGGGCCTTGGTGGCGCGCCACGCAGAACCTTTTCGATGGCTTCGTCGCTCCTCAACAGGTCTTCCCGGTTTGTCATTGTCACACCTTCACGCGAAGCGCGTGCTCATTCATGCCATCGACAAGCGTCACGTAGACCTCGCCGAAAGCCCGCCTTGCCCTGGCCAGCAGAGACTGAGTCGCCTCCTGGCCGAGCTGTAGCCGGCCGGCGATTTCCTTGACCGACCGTCCTTCCACGTATTTCCATTCCAGTACGTCGCCGTATCGCGGGGGAAGTCGATCCATAGCGACCTGGATAAGGCGTATGCTCTCGGTACGGCGATAGTTCGCCTCGGGCCCGTCATCCTGCGGTGCCCGATAGGAGTCAACGGCCGCCTGAATCTCGGGAAAATCTTCCGTCAGCACCACGTGTGCCCTGTAACGCGCCTGCTTGCGAAGCCACTCGCTGGTTTCGTTGCGGCAGATTGCGCATAGCCAGGTGAAAAGAGCGGATTCCGCGCGGTATGTATGCAGGTTCCGAAGCGCACGAGTCAATGTAATCTGAGCGATTTCGCGCGCTGCCTCGGGATCATCCGACAGGCGCACCAGCGCAAAACGATAAAGGCGGGCGAAATTGTCCTCAAAAAAGCGATCGAAGGCTCGTTCATTGCCCTCGAGCAGCTGTTTTACGAACTTCTTGTCATCGAGGTAGATCGCCATCGCGCCCCACTCCCATTTCTAGAGAGTTCGACGGTGCATCGCCACAGAATCGGTCGCGATTATTGGATTCTACGCCTCCCGGGACTGGTTGCCGCTCATTTTTCGGTTACACCTGCCCGAATCCGAGATACGATTCATGGATGAGCGGAACCTCCAGGGACAAGAAGCTACCCGTACTGGGCTGGCGAGAATGGGTGAGTCTGCCGGAACTCGGTCTAAGCGAGATCAAGGCAAAGGTCGATACGGGAGCGCGAACGTCGGCATTACACGCATTCGAGGTGCGCCAGGTCGAACTCGACGGCAGGCAGCGCGTGGAATTCAAGATGCATCCGCGGCAGCGGGACAACGAGACTGTCGTCGTATGCCAGGCGGATGTGATCGACGAACGCGTCGTGCGGGACTCGGGAGGGCACGCCGAGAAACGCTGGGTAATCGAGACGCCGGTGACCATCGGTGACCACACCTGGCCGATAGAGATCACCCTGACCGCGCGGGACGACATGTTGTTTCGCATGTTGCTGGGCCGTACGGCAATCCGGAAACGAGCCGTAGTGGACCCGGCGCGATCGTATCTCGTCGGCGCGAAGCCGGAAGAGAGTTGAAGTAATGGCGAAGAATTCCGCGATAAAGGTCGGCGAGACCGTCGTACAACCCGGGGAGCGGGCAACGGTGCGCTTGCCGGTGGCCGACCTCTATACGGGCACCTCGCTGGCGATGCCCGTGCATGTCGTGTGCGGGCGCCGCGACGGACCGGTCCTTTTCGTGTCGGCGGCAATTCACGGTGACGAACTCAACGGCGTCGAGATTATTCGCCGCCTGTTGAAGCGCAGAGCGCTATCGTCGATGCGTGGCACGCTGCTCGCGGTTCCGATCGTCAACGTGCATGGTTTCCTGGACCAGTCCCGCTATCTTCCGGATCGACGCGACCTCAACCGTTCGTTTCCCGGCAGCCGCAAAGGCTCCGTAGCAGCCCGCATGGCGCATACGTTCATGCACGAAATCGTCAACAAGGCGAATTTCGGCATCGACCTGCATACCGGCGCGATAAACCGCTCCAACCTGCCGCAGATCCGCGCCAACCTGGATGACGAGGCGACCCTGAATCTCGCAAAAGCGTTCGGCACCGCCGTCATCGTGAACTCGAATGTGCGCGACGGTTCGCTGCGTCAGTGCGCGGCAGACCAGGGCATGCCCATGCTTATTTACGAAGCAGGTGAGGCGCTGCGCTTCGACGAACTGTCGATCCGCGCCGGTCTGCGCGGCACCTTGAATGCAATGCGGCACATAGGCATGTTACCGTTGAGCAAGAAGACCAGGCTGGTGTCACCGGTCGTGGCGGACTCGACCAGTTGGGTCAGGGCGCCCGAAAGCGGCATTGTGATTCCCAGGGTCGAGCTGGGTTCCCGTGTAACGGCGGGTCAGGCAATCGCCGTAATTGGCGACCCGGTCAGTGATAAGGAGGTGCAGGTAAAGGCGCCATTCGACGGCATCATTATCGGCCAAAGCAAACTTCCTCTGGCGCACGAAGGCGATGCGCTCTTCAACGTAGCGGCTTTTAAAAGCGTGTCTCGCGCCGAAAACAGGGTGGAGGAATTCGCCGCCGTCCATGGCGCGTGATTCGTCGCCAGGCCAACCAGGAATAAGCAATGAATCTCGGAATTCTGTCGACAAATCGAAATCTCTATTCCACGCGCCGCCTCGTGGAGGCGGGTGAGGAGCGCGGGCACGATGTTCGTGTAATCAATCACAAGCGTTGCTACATGAATATCGTGAGCCACAGCCCGCAGATTCACTATAACGGCGAGCCGATCAAGGGTATCGATGCCATTATCCCGAGGATCGGCGCATCGGTCTCTTTCTACGGCACCGCCGTCGTTCGGCAGTTCGAGATGATGGGCGTCTACTCGGTCAACGAGTCCGTCGCGATAACGCGGTCAAGAGACAAGCTGCGCGCGTCGCAGTTGCTTTCCCGCAAGGGTATCGGCCTGCCGGTTACCGGATTCGCGAACGCGCCCGGAGACACGGATGACCTGCTGAAACTCGTCGGCGGAGCGCCGGTGGTAATCAAGTTACTCGAGGGAACGCAGGGCGTCGGCGTCGTCCTGGCGGAGACCAAGAAAGCGGCCGAGAGCGTCATCGAGGCGTTTCGTGGCCTGAAAGCCAATTTCATGGTGCAGGAATTCATCAAGGAGGCCGGTGGCTCGGACCTGCGTTGCTTCGTCATCGGCGAAAAAGTGGTTGCGTCGATGATGCGCCAGGGCAAGGAGGGCGAGTTTCGCTCCAATCTGCACCGGGGCGGTACGGCGAAACTCGTCAAGATCACGCCCGAAGAGCGCTCGACAGCGGTTCGTTCCGCGAGAGCGATGGGACTGAACGTGGCCGGCGTCGACCTGTTACGGTCGAATCACGGACCGGTGGTAATGGAAGTCAACTCCAGCCCGGGTCTCGAGGGCATCGAGGCTGCGACCAAAAAGGACGTGGCAGGCATGATCATCGATTTCATCGAGAAGAATGCCCGCCACGGCAAGACGCGCACCCGCGGCAGCGGGTAGGAAAATGCGCTCCTTCTAACGTTCTATACCGATCTCGGCGTAGGAATCGAATTCACGTTCGTCGAAATCATCGTAGTCCTCGTAATCGTCGTAATCGTCGTCGAAGCCGTCAAAATCGTCATTTTCGTCAAAATGCCGCTTGTGTTTAGGACTTCGGGATCTAACGCTTGCGAAACGCGATTCCTCGAGAAGTTGTTCGCGCAACAGGCGAGCAACGGAAGGACTATCATCGAAGTCGAACTCGTCGAAGTCATCGAATAACGGACGCATGGGAAGTTTCTCCTCAATAATGGGTCGTGCGTGAAAACCCCGGCGGCGCGGCGGCCCTGGAAGGCCAGGTTCATGGCAGTCGACCAACCGACCGGGTTTTCTTGTGAAAAGTATGTGTGATTTTAGTTCGATGTCAAGTATCTTGATATCAAATTATAGACCCGGAAGTCAGGATGGAAAGAGACCCGATTGACGAGATCCTGGACCAGTGGTCCGAGGAGCGGCCGGACCTCGACACGGCAAGCCTCGGCGTGGTGATTCGCGTAATGACCCTTTACCGCGCGTTCAGGCGGCAGGCGGACCGGGCGCTGGAGCCACTCGATCTCGAGCTCTGGGAATACGATGTGCTGTCCGCCCTGCGCCGCCAGGGCGGGCCGTATACGTTACCGGCGACCCGGCTGGCGCGGGAGACCGATCTGAGTACAGGGGCGATGACAAACCGCATCGACCGGCTGGAAACGCGCGGCCTCGTCCGGCGCAGGCCCGATCGGAAGGATCGACGCGGCGTCAACGTCTCGCTGACGGCGAAGGGCAGGAAGCTGATCGACAGGGCGATTCAGCATCGCCTCGACTCGGCTCGCGACAGCCTGCAGGCATTGAGTCCTGCACAGCAGCGCGAACTCGCGCGGCTGCTGCGCAGCGTGGTGCTCGCGACGCCTGAAGCGGACTAGTCCGGTGACCGGCCGGCAACCTGCTCCGCGACCCAGCCGTCCATCCGCTGCTGCAGTATGTCGAGCGGCAGGGCGCCGGCGCCGAGCAGGGCGTCATGGAATTCGCGCACGTCAAAATCGTCGCCGAGGGCGGCTTCGGCACTCGCCCGCAACGCCAGGATCTTGAGCTGACCGATCTTGTAGGCCAGCGCCTGGCCGGGCATGACGATGTAGCGGTCGATCTCGTTGACTATGTCATGCTCGGTCTTGGCCGCGTTGTCCTTGAAGAAATCGATTGCCTGCTGCCGTGTCCAACCCTTGTAATGGATGCCCGTGTCGACGACGAGCCGCACGGCCCGCCACATGTCGTAGGTCAGGGCGCCGAAGCGGGAGTAAGGGTCCTTGTAAAGACCGAGATCGTAGCCGAGGCTCTCGCTGTACAGCCCCCAGCCTTCGACAAAGGCCGTGAAGCCGGAGTAACGGCGAAAATTCGGCATGTCGCCGAGTTCCTGCTGGATGGCGAGCTGCAGGTGATGACCCGGCATGGCCTCGTGCACCGACAGCACCTCGATCTCGTACTTGGGCCGTACCTCGGGCCGGTACAGGTTGACCCAGTAGATACCGGCACGGCTGCCGTCGGCAGCCGGCCGCGAGTAATAGGCCGTCGTCGTATCCGGCGCGATGGCATCGGGGATCGGCTTGACGCCGTAGGGCATACGCGGCAGCGTGCCGAACAGTTTCACGAGCTCGGGGTCGATGCGCTTGCTGGTTGCGAGGTACGCCTCGTACAGGTCGTCCGGGTTGTCGTAATAGAATTGCGGATCGGTGCGCAGGAACGTCAGGAAGTCCTGGAAATCACCGTCGAACTCCAGTTCGTCGATGATCTGCTGCATTTCCCCACGGATGCGCTTGACCTCTTCGAGTCCTGTGCGGTGAATTTCGTCGGGCGTCAAAATGGTCGTGGTAAACGTCCGCGCGAGAAACTCGTACCAGGCACTGCCGTTCGGCAGGCTGGACAAGCCGACGCTCTCTCGCGTCGCCGGCAGGTAGGTCTTCTCGAAGTAGCGCGCGAGCTTGCGGTACGCGGGAACCACCGTGTCCTCGATCGTCTTTATCGCGGCCGTCTGCAGGCGTTCCTGGTCTTTCGCGATAATCCCGTCCGGCATCGTCTCGAATGCCCGGTAGAACGGGCTGTCCGCGCCTTCCTCGACCAGCTGCACGGCAATCTGGTCCGGGATTCGCTCCATGAGGACGCGCGGCAGCACGAAGCCTTTCTCGATGCCGCGATTCGCGACCTCGATGGTGTGATCGATGACGGTGTCGATCTTGTCCAGGCGCGCGAGCCAGTCTTCGAAGTCGCCGACGGTATCGAAGCGGAGATAGCTCGCCTGGCTGTCGAGGTTCTGCACGCCACCGCGCTGGCTGAAGGGCATCAGGTGGCCGTTGAACTGATGCGCATCTACGCGCTGATGCAGGTCGCGGCGAAAGAGTTCGTAATTGAGCTGATCGGCTTCCGACAAACCCGTCTTGTCGATCGCGTAAACGCGACGCAGAAAATCCCGCCTTTGCAGGTGCCGCCGCTGAATGGCGTCGAGGCTGCGGTCACGCCACTCGGTGTTGTAACGCCGGTCTCCGGCCCGCGAGGCCACCATCGGATTTTCGGCGAGGTAAAACTCCCACGCCTCGTCCAGTAGCGTATGAAAATCCTCGCTGGCGCCGGCCAGCGCGCACTGCGATGCGATCACACCCGCAGCAAAAGCCAATAAAACCCGTGTTCTCATTGTCGACTCCGGCACAAACGGAGGCCCATGGTACCGGCACCAGCGTCGCTGGCAACCGGCATCGTCATTGGCTATGATTGCGGCACTAATCTATAGCGTTCACAGAAGAGACCTCGCGGAAAGCGGGGCGCCGAAGGCGCAACACGCCCGGAAACGCTCAGGCAGAAGGACTGTGCCCGCTGATTAGCTCTGGAGAGCGGCTGGACAAGCCCACCGAAGGGGTAAGTGACTGTTTCTCATAGCGAGACGTCATTGATCTCTCAGGTTTTCGAGGACAGAGGGGCGGCAGGCCGTGAGGCCTGCCGCCCTGTTTTTTTGTTCTGGAGCCAAGATGACCCGAAAAACGCCACTCTTTGACCAGCACGTCGCAGCCGGCGCACGCATCGTCGATTTCGGCGGCTGGGACATGCCGCTGCACTATGGCTCGCAAAAAGAAGAACACCACGCGGTGCGCCAGCACGCCGGGGTGTTTGACGTATCCCACATGACGATCGTGGACCTCGCCGGTGAGCGGGTGCGCGATTACCTGCGCCACCTGCTCGCGAACGACGTAGCCAAGTTGTCGGTGAGCGGCAAGGCGCTGTATACCTGCATGCTCAACGAAGAGGGTGGTGTCATCGACGACCTGATCGTCTATTTCATCGACGACACCAACTACCGGCTTGTGGTCAACGCCGCCACCCGCGACAAAGACCTCGCCTGGCTTCGCAAGCAGGCGGAGGACTATGACGTCAGGGTTAGCGAACGAGCGGAACTCGCGATGCTCGCGGTGCAGGGTCCGAAGGCGCGTGAACTGGCGGGGCCCTGCGTCGACGCGGAGTTTCGTGATGCAGCGCTTTCGCTAAAGCCGTTCCACGGCATGGACGCCGGCGAGTGGTTCGTCGCGCGCACGGGATACACTGGCGAAGACGGCTGGGAGATCGTGGTGCCCGCGGCGGAAGCGCCAAGGCTCTGGGACAGGTTGCTCGCGGCCGGTGTGCGGCCCTGCGGACTGGGCGCGCGCGATACGCTGCGCCTGGAAGCTGCGATGAATCTATACGGTAACGACATGGACGAGACCGTGTCGCCGCTCGAGTCGGGTCTCGGCTGGACCGTTGCCTGGGAGCCGGCAGACCGCGACTTTATCGGCCGCGCAGCGCTCGAGAAGCAGCGGGAGGAAGGTGGTATGCGCCGCTTCGCCGGCCTGTTGCTCGAAGACAAGGGCGTGCTGCGCGATCACCAGCGTGTCGTGGTCGAGGGCGTCGGCGACGGCGAAATCACGTCCGGCGGGTTCTCGCCCACTATCGGCCGTTCCATTGCCCTGGCGCGGCTGCCGGCCGGCGACTACGACCGGGCGCAGGTGGATATCCGCGGGAAGCTGCTGAACGTTCGTATCGTGAAGACGCCGTTCGTGCGTAATGGACAAATTCGCATCGACGCCTGATATCGATGCATCTGCAGACAAGACAAGCGACAGGGGAGAGTGAGTGATGAGCGAATTGCCCGGAGACCTGAAGTACACCAGCGACCATGAATGGCTGCGGCGCGAAGA
>CBDUCE010000030.1:0-21006 GCA_965365575.1 uncultured Gammaproteobacteria bacterium | reverse complement strand
AACAGCTCGCATCGCAAGGCCATGTTCCGCAACATGGCGACCTCGATGGTGAAGCACGAGACGATCCGTACGACGGTGCCTAAAGCCAAGGAGCTGCGTCGCGTCGTCGAGCCGCTGATCACGCTTGCGAAAGAAGACAGCGTGGCCAATCGCCGGCTGGCGTTCGATCGCCTGCGTGACAAGGAAGCCGTGGGCAAGCTGTTCACGGAGATCGGTCCGCGCTTCAGGGACCGGCCCGGCGGTTACCTGCGCATTCTCAAGACCGGGCCGCGCCCGGGGGATGCCGCGCCGATGGCTATCGTCATGTTGACGGAGCAGGCGGCAGAAGCCGAAGCAGTCGCAGAAGAGTAAATCGCGCAGCGCAGTAGCGCGCCGCGGCGCGCGATCAAAAAAGCCGGGCTCTGCCCGGCTTTTTTCATGGTGGCGAAGCGGGTGCCGGTAAGCCGCCCAGGAAGGACCGCAACCCGGCGAGGTAATTCGCCTCGTCTCTCAGGAATGCATCGTTGTGCGTCCCGCGAATCTCGAGCAGCCTCTTGGGCTCTTTCGCCGCGGCGAATATCGCCTCGCCGTGGTGAAACGGCACGATTTCGTCATCCCGGCTGTGGATTACGAGGATGGGGCAGTCGGCCTCCCGCACGAACTCCTCGGTCGAGTGCCGCAGACGGCTCAGCCAGCGGACGGGGAGCCACGGATAGTATTCCCGGGCGATATCCGGCACCGATGTAAACGAGGACTCGACCATCAGGGCGAGGGGACGGTACTCTGCAGCCAGGTAGGCTGCGGCCGAAGCGCCCATGGATCGTCCGAACACCACAATGCGTCTTTCAGCGATCATGTTGGTTTCGGTCAGGTAGTGCCACGCAGCTTCGGCATCACGGTAGATGCCCTGTTCGGTCGTGCGCCCTTCGCTTTGCCCGAAACCGCGATAATCGATGATCAATACGGACAGGCCGAGATGCAGGAACTGGCGAATGGATTCGAGCCGGTGCGAAATGTTGCCCGCATTGCCGTGAAAAAATAGCAACACGCGGTCGGAGTCGCCCGGGACATACCAGCCATGGAGTTGGACACCGTCACTCGTCCTGATCGATACGTCCCGGTACTCAGCCCCGATAGCGGCAGGCGTGCGGTCGAGCGACCGGCCCGGAACGTTCGGAAGATAAAGCATGCGTGCCTGCATCAGGTACACCACGAGCGCCAACAAGGCGTAACAGGCGAGACCGGCGAGCAGCAGCTTCAACATCGCGAGTGCGGGCCTGCCTTGCTCAGGTCTCTGCTGCCTGGCGGTTCTTTGCCGACGAGGCGAGCTTGTCGATGAGCTGAGATACGTATTCGGGCGAGTGGGTGTTCTTCGCGATCAGTACGTACACGGCTGGAACGACCACCAGGGTCAGCAGGACGGAAAAGGTAACACCGAAGAACACGACGGCACCGATCGACTGGCGGGACAGCTCGCCGGCGCCCGAGGCCAGCAACAGCGGGACGGAGCCGAATGCCGTACACATGCTCGTCATCAATACGGGACGCAGGCGCGTCCTGGCTGCATGGATGACGGCCTCGCGATAGTCTTCACCCCGATCGCGCAGCTGGTTGGCGAATTCGACGATCAGAATACCGTTCTTGGCCGCAAGCCCGATCAGCATGATTGCGCCGATCTGGCTGTAGATGTTGATCGTCGAGCCGAACACCCACAATCCGACGAGCGCGCCCGTAACCGCGAGCGGAACCGTAGTCATGATGATCAGCGGATGTTTGAAGCTCTCGAACTGGGCGGCAAGCACGAGGTACGCGATCACCAGGGCCAGCATGAAGGTTACGTAGATCGAGCTGCCCGTCGCCTTGAAATCACGTGACTCGCCGTCGAAACCGAGACGGGCGGAATCCGGGAGGTTGTCGCGAACGATGCGCTCGAGCTCGGTGAGGGCGTCGCCGAGTGAATAATTGTTCTCCAGGCTGGCACTTATCGTTATCGAACGCATCCTGTCGAAGCGTCGCAGATCGACTGGGCCCGCGATCTCCTCGAGCCGCACCAGGTTGGATAAGGGGACGAGGGCACCCGATGTCTGCGATCGAACATAGATGGTTTCCAGGTCGCTCGGCGTCTGGCGGCGTTCATCGGTGCCCTGGAGGATGACCCGGTACTCCTCGCCGTCGCGGATGAACGTGGTGACGACCCGGGAGCCGAGTATCGTCTCGAGCGTCCTGCCAACATTGGACAACGATACTCCGAGGTCCGCAGCCCGGTCGCGGTCGACGAACACGTCGATCTTGGGTTTACGTTCGTTGTAGTCGGACTGCAGGTTGGAGAGACCCTTGAGCTTCGACGCTTCTTCCATGACGATATCGCGCCACTCGGCAAGCTCGTCGTAGTCCGTGCCGCCGAGGACGATATTGAGAGGCCGAGAACTTTGACCGATCGCCCACGCGCCCGGCGCGAACGCGAACACCTGCGCGCCCGGCAAATCTGCAAACTGGCGATTCCAGTTCGAGACGATCTCCTGCGCAGAGCGCTCTCGTTTGGACCAGACCTCGAGCGGCGCGAAGACCCGGCCGACATTCACGTCGGCGCCGGCCTGCCAACTGCCCGAGCGACCCAGCACCCGCAACACGTCGCCTTTCTCCTTGTCGGCAAGCATTATTTCCTCGACGCGCTTGATGTAGCCCACCGTGTAGTCGAGGCTGGATCCATCCGGAGCCTTGATCATCGCCATTGCGAAACCGCGGTCCTCGCGCGGCATGAATTCCGCGGGCAGCCTGTTGAGCAGCATCAGGCTGGCGATGAACAGGGCGAGCGCTATGCTGATCACGACCATTGGGCGTGCCGATGTCCGCCGCAGGACGCGTTCGTACCATGTCGACAGCCTCTGGAAGAGGGCATCGACGGCACGGGCCACGCGACCGCGGTGCAGGCGATTGTCGTGGAAGAGCTTCGACGTCAGCATCGGCACGAGCGTCAGTGCCACCAGGCTGGAGAAAGCGACCGCCGCCGCAAGGGAAATTCCGAACTCGTTGAAGATATCGCCAATATTGCCCGGCATGAAGGAGACCGGCAGTATCACCGAGATCAGGACGAGCGTCGTGGCTATGACGGCAAAACCGATCTCGCGGCTGCCGTTGACGGCGGCCAGCAGTGTCGGCTCCTTGCCTTCGATACGGCGCACGATGTTTTCGAGCACGACGATAGCGTCGTCGACGACCAGGCCGATCGCGAGTACGAAGCCCAGCAGCGTCAGCGTGTTGATCGAATAGCCGAGGCTGGCCATAACGATGAAAGCTGCGACGATGGATATCGGTATGGTTATGGCCGGGATGATCGTCGCACGCACGGTACCGATAAACGCGTAGATGACGATCAGCACCAGCGCGAGTGCTATCGCCAGCGCCTTGCCGACTTCCAGCAGGGAGGCGCGAATGAACAGCGCAGTGTCGACATTGATTGCCAGTTCGATGTCGTCGGGCACTGTCGCCTGCAGTTCGTCGAGGCGCTTTCTGACATCGGTATTGACCTGCAGCAGGTTGGCCTGTGCCTGCGGGACGATGCCGAGGCTCATATCCGCACCGCCGTCGGTCGCCGAGTAGGTGCGATTATCCTCCGGCGCGAACTCGATATCGGCGACCTCGCCGAGGCGGATCAGGTAGTCCCCCTCGCCCTGTTTGAGGACGAGTTGCTCGAAATCGCTGGCGGACCGGAAGCCGGTGTTTGTGCGCAACGTGAATTCTCGCGCCGTCGACTCGAGACGGCCCGACGGGATCTGCACGTTCTCGCGGCGCAGGGCATCCTCGACATCCGCGACGGTCAGTTCGCGCGCCGCGAGGCGTTTCGTGTCGATCCAGATACGCATTGCCGGGCGCCGCAGGCCGCTGTTCCGGACCCGTGCCACGCCGTCGACGGCGGACAGGGCATCGACGATATAGCGTTCCGCGAAGTCCGAGACCTCCATGATCGAACGCCTGTCGCTGGACACGCTGATCCACATCGATGTTTCCGCGCCGGCATCCTGCTTGCTGATCTGCGGCGGATCCGCTTCGTCCGGCAGTATCCCGAGCACGCTCGATACCCGGTCACGGACGTCATTCGCCGCACCGTCGATGTCACGGTCGCGTGAAAACTCGAGCGTGATTATCGATCGTTCGTCGTAGCTGACTGACGATATCTTGGTAATTCCGGCAATGCCGGCCAGCTGGTCTTCGAGCAACTGGGTGACACGGCGCTCGACGATGTCGGAAGCTGCCCCCCTGTAGTCGGTGGTAATGGAAACGACCGGGCGTTCGATCGCCGGGAACTCGCGGATCGGCATGCTGCCGACGGACATCCCGCCGATGATCAACAGTATCAGGGAGATAACGGCCGCGAAGACCGGGCGGCGGACCGAAACGTCGGAAATCAGCATGAACTCATCCGTCGTCGGGCGTGGCGCCGCTCACCGCGACGTTGGCTTCGAGGCTCTCCACCTGTGCCCCGTCACGAACCTTGTGGGTACCCTCGGTCACGACACTCTCTCCGCCGGACAGGCCTTCCGATACCACCACGTATCCGGGAATCCGGCGACCCAGCCGAACCTGGCGCTTTTCCACGGTGCCCGCATTGACCACGAACACATACTGCCGGGACCCTTCCGGCACAATTGCCTGTTCGGGTGCCATCAGGACGTCACCCCGGTCTCGCTGCAGGTCGACCGTCATGAACATACCCGGTTTGAGCAGCCCGTCCGCGTTGGGTATGACTGCGCGCACCTCGACCGCCCGCGATACCGGGTCCAGGCGCGTGTCGATACTCGCGACGATGCCGGTGAAATCCCGGCCCGGGAATACGAGGCTGTGCGCGACGATGTTCATACCCTCCCTGACAACGTTGACGAACGTCTCCGGGACCGAAAAATCCAGCTTGATGACGCTCACGTCGTCGAGCGTCGTGATGACGGTGTCCGTGTCCACGAAGCTGCCCGGGCTGACGCGGCGCAAACCTATGCGCCCCGAAAATGGTGCTCGAACCCGGGTGTGGTTCAACTTGGCGCGCGCTGCCTCGACGTTTGCCTCGTCCACCTTCACCTGGGCAAGCAGTGCCTCCAGGCTCGACGCAGATATTGCCTGGGTCGATTCGAGTTCCTTGCTGCGGTTGTAGAGGCTGCGGCTTTCCGACAGGGATGCCTCGGCAAGCGCGAGACCGGCAACGATCTCGCTGTTCTCGAGCTCGACCAGCAGATCGCCACGTTCGACGAACTGACCTTCCTCGAAAGTTATACGAGTGATAAGGCTCGAGATTCGAGGGCGAATCTCGACGGACTCGTTTGCCCGCGCCGTTCCGAGCGCCTCGATTTCATCGACAAGCGGCCGCAGTTCGATGCGCTGCGTCACGACCTTTGCTGCGCCGCCCCAGCCGCCTGCCCCGCCACTTTGGGGCTCGTCACTGCAGGCAGCGACAAGCGCCAGGCACATGATTAGCAGTGTTGTCGAGCGCAGGCTACGCATCGCGCCAGTTTACTCCTAGCTGCGGAAGAAATGTCGCGGGTAACAAATCGTTACACCCGCAGCAGCCTGCCGCCGCGCGCCCCAAAAAGGGTCGGGAAATATTTGACATATTCCGGCAACGCGGCTTTCTGGCGCACATTAGTTGCTGAAATAACTGAAAAAAACCAGAAATTTCTGCAGCTGTGAGCCTCCTCACAGCCAATTATGACCGGCCGCACTAAAGTGATATTTCTGCATTTCCGGGGACATCACCATCAGCAAGGACAGCCCATTCGATGATTGCGTCATCCTGTCGAAGGAAGCCTTCGACCCGGATGCCGTCTTTCTCGACGATATCGTCGATGACGAGGTCCTGCCCTACCTGAGCCTCGCGGTTGATGGCCTCACCGACGGAGCAGAGCGGCGCAAGGGCAGGCTCGAGATGCGGCCCGAGGATGTTGCCGCAAGCGAACGGATCTGTCCCGACACGACGCTGCCTGCCGTGAAGTTCGATCCGGAGCAGCTCGAAGTGGAAGGCTGGGAGTCGTCGTTCTGGCGCAAGATGAAGCGAATTATCGGCTTTTAGATCGACTCCGCATCACATAAGATGCCCCGATGATTTTCAAAGACAAGACGGTCATCCTCACCGGTGGCTCCGAAGGTGTCGGTGCGGCAGCCGCACGGCTGTTTGCCGAGGCGGGAGCCAATCTCATGCTGGTGGCTCGCGACCGCAAGAAGCTCGAAGCTATCGCGGCCGAGCTGCGCGACAAGGCACGTGTCAAGATATTTCCGATGGATGTGTCCGATGCTGATAGCTGCGTGGACCTGGTCAAGAAGACCCTGTTCGAATTCGGCCGGATCGACGTGCTCGTGAATAATGCCGGCTTCCATGCGCGCGGGGACGTCGAATCCGTCCAGGCAGACGACCTCGCGCGGACGATCGACGTCAATCTCAGGGCGCCGATCATGTTGATGCGCCTCGTACTGCCGCATATCCGCGAGGCCGGCGGTGGCGCGATCGTCAACGTTGCCTCGCTGGCGGGGCGCACGCCCGTGCCCGGAAGTGCTGCGTATTCTGCGAGCAAGTTCGGCCTGCGAGCGTTCACGTTTTCGCTCGCCGAGGAAATCCGGGATTCCGGAATCAAGCTGGCCGTGGTGTCGCCCGGTCCGATCGCCACGCAGTTCATACTCGCCGATATCGACAAGACATCCGACCTGACGTTTTCACAGCCTATGAGCTCCGCGGAAGAAGTGGCCCAGGCAATCCTCGATCTTTGCGGCAACAATCAGCGCGAACAGGCGATGCCCGCGATAAGCGGTGTGCTGACGACGCTGAGCTACCTGATGCCGTGGTTGGGCAGGGCCTTGCGTCCGGCGCTCGAGCGCAGAGGCAGCCGCGTAAAGAAAGAACTCAAGGCGAAAGCCCGGGCGGCGCGGTCAGACAAGGGCTCTTGAGAAGAAAATGGCGGCCCGCAGGGGGGAGATGCGGGCCGCCGGGTGATCATCGACGGACATTGCAGTCCGAGGGGGTTCGATGATCGTTGCTGCTCATGCGCCAGGGGTCTCGTCCTTTGCCAGACGTGCGAGGTTGATCCCGGGAGCCGACAGGCCGGTTTCAAGCCGCAGCGCCTCGCGGAATGACTCGCGAGCGACATCCGGGCTGCCTTTCGCGGCGTGCAGGACACCGAGGTTCGACAGCGCGAGCGCCTGGTAGACGCGATCGATCTTCTTGGACTGCGCGGGCCCGGAGTAGCTGTTGCGGGGTTTCGTGCTGCCAAGCGTGAGCGCCAGCGCGGCTTCACAGGCTTCGGTCGCCTTGTCGAGTTCGCCCGTCTTGGTATAGGCGACACAGAGGTTGGTCTGCCGCGAGTACGAGTCCCGGGTGCTCTTCCTGGCGGTGATCTTCTCGATCGCGCGCTGGTATTTTCCTGCGGCCACCTTGCTGCCGTGAGCGGCATCGATGATGATCGTCATCGTGTAAGCGGGATCGGCCTCCCGCGCCGCGAGCGGCGCGCTGACCACGAGCGCCACCACTACGGCGAGCGGGCGCGACAGCCGTTCAAAGCGATCGTATTTCATTGTTGGTTTCATTTTTTGCCTCCAAGCGATTCAAAGTTCACCACGACGTCAGGGTCGCGGATCGTTTCGTCGCGGAGACAGTAGGGCCGGGAGCGGCAAGCCGCAAACGAAAAAAAATCGCCCGCGCAATGAAAAAAATTCATCGTCAATCATCGAAATTCTGTAACACCCAGCTTCTTAGCGTCCGGATCGTCTCGTTGTCGGCATCCTCGGTGCGGCAGACGAAGTAATAGGCATCCCGCGTCATTAATTCGTGATCCGACAGCGGTACCAGGCTGCCGGACTCGAACCAGGCGTCACTCAGCTGGACCGGCACCAGCGCCGCCCCGAGTCCGCGTTCGGCGGCCCGTGCTATGGCGATCATGGAGTCTAGCCGGATGGTGCTCGCGTCGCGGGGCACTGCCATGCCCGATGACTGCGACCACTGCCGCCACGCGGCTGGCCGGCTGTCGTGCACGAGGAGGGGCACGTCGCCGGAAATAGAGTTGTCGTCAACCATGATCTTCTTGCGAAGTGCCGGGGACGCAGCCGGTATCAGGCGCAACGGGAACAGCCTGTCGGCAGCATAGCCTGCGGGTGCGGACCGGAAGACCCGTATGGATACATCCGCCGTTGCGGGATGTTTCTCCGCCGATTCATCACTGGTATCCACCTTGATGTCGATGTCCGGATGGCTTTGCATGAAGTCTGATAGCCGCGGAATAAAGACCTCGCTGGCGAAGAACGGTTGCACTGAAATACTCAATGTACTGCGCGTGGCGGAAACACGATGCCGGGCGGCAACCTCGTCGAGACGCGTGATCAGCGGTTTGATGTCATCCAGCAGCGAGTTTCCCGCCTCGGTCAGGATCAGGGCCCGGCTCGTGCGTTCGAACAGCTTCTGCCCCAGTTCGTCTTCGAGGTTCCTTATCTGGTAGCTGACTGCCGAAGCCGTGATGAACAGCTTTTCGGCAGCATCGCGGAAGCTCTCGTGCTCCGCCGCGAGACAGAAGGCTCTCAGTCCGCGCAGCGAAATATTTCGATTGATCGGGGTCATGACAAATCAATGCAGGATGCGTACCACCTCGGCAAAGAGAGCCGTGCCCGCGATGGTTTTTTAACTAACTGATAAGAATAGAAAAAAGACTGGCAGCCAGGCGCTGATTGCGCCGCGCGCACCACGATCGTGCAGGTGTGCGCAGCCGGCGCACACATTTCGAGCGCCCGGCGAAATGGTGCGTCAGCCGTATTTCAGGGGTATGGCGTCAGGCTTGCCGGAGCTCGGCGAACGCGTCCCTGGTGAGGTTCTCGCAACCGTCGGCAAGCACCCGGACATTGTCCTCGATACGGATACCGCCGAAGGGGCGCAGCGCATCCACGGCATCCCACTTGACCAGGGCCTCCGCGGGTGTGCCGCGCAAGTCGTCGAGGAGCATGTCGATGATGTAAAGCCCCGGCTCGATCGTGAGGACCATGTCCTCCTCGAGAACGCGCGTCAGCCGGAGATACGGGTGGCCGCTCGGCGGATCTATCGTGGCGCCGTTTTCATTTTCCATGAAGCCGGCCACGTCGTGAACCTGGATGCCGAGCAGGTGGCCAATGCCATGCGGCATGAATGCGCTGGTCACGCCTTCCGAAATCAGCGTATCTGCGTCGCCGGAGGCGAGACCGGTGTCGATCAGGACGCCCGCGGTGAGGCGGTGGTTCTGGAGATGCAGGTCGCGGTAATCGACGCCGGCTCTGACCCGGCCAACCAGGTCCTGCTGCAATGCCTCCATGCGCGCGATCAGGTCGGAAAATCGTGCGTCACCCTTGCTGTACGTGCGCGTGATATCCGATGCATAGCCATGAACCTGGGCGCCGGCGTCGATCAGGAATGACCGGAGATTCGTGGGAGTATCGCGATCCAGATCCGTGTAATGCAGGATTGCTCCATGCTCGTTGAGCGCGATGATGTTGCTGTACGGCAACTCGCTTTCGGCATGACGGGTCGCGCTGCAAAAAGCCTGGTGGATGGCGAATTCCGGCAGCCCCTCATCGAACGCCGCGGCTGCCGCCACGTGACCCAGCGCGCCCCGCCGTGACGCAAGGCGCATGCAGGCGAGCTCGTAAGCGGTTTTCGAAGACCCGCGCGCGTAGTGCAGGATGTTGACTGCAGTGTTCGGGTTGATGCGGTCGATGCCGAAGGCCTGAACGTCGTCCTCTATCTCGCCGATGAGAATGCATTTCTCGCGGTTTTCGGGGAGGTGGGCAGCGGCATCTTCCTGCTCGTGCACGATTCGAATGTCGAAGTGCGACGTCCAGTAGCCTTGCGGATCGCCAGGTACGGGATGCCAGTAGTCGTGCGGTTGAAAATAAACGAGAACGGGCGTCTCGCCCGGCGTGTAAACGATGTAAGAAAACGGTAACCGGGTCAGCGGCGCCCAGCCCAGGAAGTGCGGATTGGCGCGGAACGGATAGGTGTTGTCGTCGAGAAACGCATATTTCGGCGCGCCGGAGAAAATTACCGCGTGCGACGCGCCCGCGCGTTCCAGCGCATGGTCGTGCCGGCGGCAAATCTCCTCGATATGCTCTGGATAGAGGTGACCGAGTTGCGGGTTACTGTCGCTGAAGTCCAGTTTCATGACCTCGATCATACCGGCAGCCGTTCGGCTATACGAGTTTAAATCGCCCCTGGAACTAGGCATTATTGACGCCCCCTTATAATGTCATGGAGTGCCCGATGAGGCGATGGTATGGGCTGGGAGGAATCTTGTTCTTGATGTCAGGCAGTTCGGTTTTGGCCGGCGGTTTCGCCGCCTATGACCGAGTTACGGGGTTGCCGCACGCATCCCGGTCCGAGGTGATCGCGCCGCACGGCATGGCGGCAACGAGCCAGCCTCTCGCGACGCAGGTCGCCCTGGACATTCTCAAGGCCGGCGGTACAGCCGTGGATGCCGCGATCGCAGCGAACGCCGCGCTCGGACTGATGGAGCCGACCGGTTGCGGCATTGGCGGCGACCTGTTTGCCATCGTCTGGGATGCCGAGAAGGGCGAGCTGACCGGGCTCAATGCGTCGGGACGCGCGCCAGCCGAGATGACCATCGAGTACTTTCGCGAACACGGCATGGAGGCTATTCCGCCGCTCGGGCCGTTACCGATCAGCGTACCGGGCGCGGTCGACGGGTGGTACGAACTGCATGGCCGCTACGGGCGTCTTCCGATGACCGACATCCTTGCCCCGGCAATACGGTATGCGCGGGACGGATTCCCGGTATCCGAAGTGATCGCCTATTACATGGAACGCAACAAGTCCTACGTCGAGAAGTACCCGGGTTTTGCCGAAACCTACATGCCGAACGGCGATACGCCGAAAAAGGGCGAAATTTTCAGGAACCCCCGGCTCGCGAACACATACGAGATGATTGCCGAAGGAGGCCGCGAGGTGTTCTACAAGGGCGAGATTGCAAAAACAATCGATGCCTTCATAACGGAACAGGGCGGGTTATTGCGCTACGAGGACCTCGCGAATCACCGCTCCGAGTGGGTGACGCCCGTGTCGACGAACTACCGCGGCTGGGATGTCTACGAGTTGCCGCCGAGCGGCCAGGGTATCGCGGCGCTGCAGATACTCAATATTCTCGAAGGATTCGACATACGATCGATGGGCTTCGGCAGCGCCGAGTACATCCACCTTCTCGTTGAAGCCAAGAAGCTCGCCTACGAGGATCGGGCGAAGTTCTACGCGGATATGGATTTCGCCGACGTTCCCGTGGGGCGCCTGATTTCGAAAGAGTACGCGGACGAGCGCCGCAAGCTGATCTCCACGACAGCCGCGTCGAAAAGCCTGCCGGCGGGCGACGCGAAGCTCGAGGAGGGCGACACCATTTACCTCACCGTCGCGGACAAGGAGGGCAACATGGTGTCCCTGATCCAGAGCAACTTCCGCGGCATGGGGTCCGGCATGATCCCCGGCGAGCTCGGCTTCATGCTGCAGGACCGCGCGGAACTGTTCAGCCTGGACCCGGACCATGCGAACGCGTTACAGCCGGGCAAGCGCCCGTTTCACACCATCATTCCCGCGTTCGTCATGAAGGACGGCGAGCCGCTGATGAGTTTCGGCGTCATGGGGGGATCGATGCAGCCCCAGGGACACGTGCAGATTATCGTGAACATGCTCGACTTCGGGATGAACCTGCAGGAAGCTGGCGACGCAGCCCGGATTCGTCACGGCGGGTCTTCGCAGCCGACCGGCGAAGTGATGACGGACGGCGGTACCGTGTACCTGGAGCGGGGCTTCAGCGAAGAAACGCGGAAGGCACTCGAAGAACTGGGGCACAAGCTGGGGGATACCGACGGCAGCTTCGGTGGCTACCAGGCTATCCTGCGCGACGGGGAAGAGGGCGTGTACTATGGCGCCTCGGAGGTCAGGAAGGACGGTCAGGCGGCCGGCTACTGAACACCATGACGCAGGATATCTACCTGACCGGTATCACGACGACCGGCACGCCGCATATCGGCAACTACGTTGGCGCCATTCGTCCGGGAATTGCGGCGAGCAGGGATCCGTCGACCGAGCATTTCTATTTCCTCGCCGACTATCATTCGCTGGCGAAGAACGAGGACCCCGACAAGATTGCGCAGTCGACGCTGGAGATTGCCGCGTCCTGGATGGCGCTGGGGCTGGACACCGATCGCGCATTTTTCTATCGCCAGTCGGATATTCCGGAAATTCCCGAACTCACCTGGATACTGACCGGAATGACTGCGAAGGGGCTCATGAACCGGGCGCATTCCTACAAGGCGGCGGTGCAGGCCAACGAGGAGCGCGGTAACGCGGACCCGGACAAGGGCATCATGATGGCGTTGTACAGCTACCCGATCCTGATGGCAGCCGACATCCTGATGTTCAAGTCGACAAAAGTGCCCGTGGGAAGGGACCAGAAACAACACGTCGAAATGGCGCGCGACATCGCACAGCGCTTCAATCATCACTACGGAGAGACGTTCGTGCTCCCGGAACCCGTGATCGGTGAACACACGGCTGTACTGAAGGGGCTTGACGGGCGCAAAATGTCGAAGAGCTACAATAATACGATTCCGCTGTTTGCCAACGATAAACAGCTGCGCAAGCTCATCATGAAGATCAAGACCAACAGTCTCGAACCCGGTCAGCCAAAGGACACAGCCGACAGCACGCTGTTCGAAATCTACAAGGCATTCGCGACCGAGGAAGAGACCCGGGACATCGAAAAGCGCTACGCCGACGGTATTGCCTGGGGGGATATGAAGCAGCTGCTGTTCGAGTACATTAATGAGCACCTGAAGCCGGCCCGCGAGGAATACGAGAGGCTCGTCGCGAATCCGGGTATCGTGGAGGCGGAACTGCAAAAAGGTGCCGGGAAAGCGCGCGAGAGGTCTGCGCCGTTTCTCGCCGAGATTCGCGACTCGATAGGGATTCGCAGGCTGGGTTAGCGCGATGCCTTACCTGTTGGCAGCCGATGCAGTGCTCATGCTGCACGTGCTGTTCGTGGTCTTCGTCGTCATCGGGCTGATACTGATTCTGGCCGGCAGGCTGATGTCGTGGAACTGGGTGCGCAACTGGTGGTTTCGCGTGGCCCACCTTGCGGCGATCGGTGTCGTCGTGCTGCAGTCCTGGCTCGGCGTCATTTGTCCCCTCACGAAACTGGAGATGCTGTTGCGGAGCAAGGCCGGTGATACAACCTATGCCGGCAGCTTCGTTTCCCACTGGCTCGAAACGATCCTGTACTATCGGGCTCCGGCCTGGGTTTTCGCAGCGAGTTACACGGCCTTTGCCGCGATCGTCGTGTTGAGCTGGATCTGGGTACGGCCGCACAGGAGGCACCGGCATGATCGCCGCTGAAGAAGCACTGTTGCGACTGCAGGAAGGTAATGCCCGGTTCGTGTCCGGTGATGTCGATTCCGGGTCACAGCACTACCGGGTCAGGCGCGAGCAAATCGTTGCGGGCCAGGAACCGTTTGCGATCGTCATCGGGTGTTCCGACTCCCGCGTACCGGTCGAGATCGTATTCGACCAGGGACTGGGGGACCTGTTCGTTATACGGATTGCCGGCAACGTCATATCCAGTACGCAGTTGGGAAGCATCGAGTTTGCGGCCCTCAAATACGGAACGCGGCTCGTGGTCGTGCTCGGCCATACCGGCTGCGGCGCCATGACGGCCGCGGCGGCGGCCGCCGACGGCTGCGAGGAACCGCAGTCCGACAATCTGCGCCTGCTTCTTGGGCAGATCCGGCCAGCGGTGATGCGCGCGGCCGGACGCGAAGGCGGCTGTGCCCCCGCCGCACACGTGGACCGGGTCGGTCGTGAGAACGTGCGGCACTCGGTCGAGGTCATTCGAACCAGCTCCGGCGTCATCCGACGGCTCGTCGAGGAAGACGGGCTTCTGGTGGTGGGCGCTGAATACTCGCTGGCGACAGGAGCGGTAGCGTTTCTTGACAGGGAATCGCAATAGTGTGGAACAGGTAATGAACAGCCCGGTTTTGAACACGGAGCGTCTCGAACTGCGCTGGCTGACTCCGGACGACGCGCCGATGATGCTCGCGGTGTGGAACGATCCCGCCTTCATGCGTTACGTGGGTGACCGGGGCGTCCGCACACTCGAGCAGGCCCGGGCCGCACTGCAGGCTGGACTACTCAAGCTTTACGAAGACTACGGATACGGCCCGTTTCGAGTCAGGCGCCGTGAAGACGGCGCGGACCTCGGCATCTGCGGGCTGTTTCGCCGCGATGGTCTGGACGAGCCCGACATCGGTTTTGCGATATTGCCCGATTATTGTGGCCAGGGCTTTGCGTTCGAAGCGTCGGTCGCGGTGCTCGATCATGCGCGCGACGCTCTCAGGTTGTCCTGTGTGACTGCGATCGTGTCGCCGCAGAACGACGCGTCCATCGGCCTGCTCGAGAAGCTGGGGCTGCGTTTTGATCGGCCGATCCGGATGCCGGGCGACGACCATGACGTCAGCCTCTACCGCATCGAATTCGCGAGCTGAGCGCAGCGGGTTTCTGCGGCGGCGGCGCACGCAGCGGGTTTCGTCGAACGCGATTATCGCTGCCTGGACAAAAGCCACGTTCGCTTGACAGCCCGGGCTGGGCCGGCCGAATATGGACCGCTATGACGCCGAAACGATTCAAGTCCAAGATTGATCGCTGGCTGCTCTACCTCCTGATAGCGGTCATGGTGTTCGAGGTCGTCGTCATGAGCATGGCCGCCACGCGGGCGACGCATCCGGGTGAGGCGACTGCAATGATTGTAGCCGCCCTGGCGATCGTTGCTTTACTGGGGTCCATGCTGGTCGGCACCCACTACACGGTAGATGGCAATACGTTGCGTATCGCTTGCGGTCCTTTTCGATGGAAAGTGCCGATCGACGCGATCGAGTCCGTCGAGGCTACGCGCAACCCGCTGTCGTCGCCGGCATTGTCGCTCGATCGGCTGCGAATTCATTACGGCAAGCGTCGCATCATGGTCTCGCCGGCCGACCAGGTGGGCTTTCTCAAAGCTATCGGGCAGGACCCGACCGATGTCCGGCGATAGTGAAGCGGTCGACTGGCGCAAGCTCCGCGAGTTCGCCGGTGTCGAGCTTACGAGCTCCTTCGTTCTTTCCTGGCATCTCGAGTCGGATACGCTGCTTATCGACAGTGACATACTCTTGTTGCCGGACCACCCGTTCTACGAGACGCCGCGCCCTGCCGAGAAGGTGTGTATTCGTCCCGCGATCATAGAGTTTCCTTTCTGCATGGATGTCGTCCTTGACGGCTCGCCGGGAAGCGGCGATCTGAAGACCTTTGTCAGCGAACTCGGGCACGGTGCCATCACGGGCATGCAACGCTGTGCAGACGGCCGCTACGAAATACGCGGCAACTTCGGTACGGTGCGCATTGAAGCCGAACGCCCTGTTCTGAGACTCAAGGGGCCGTGAGGGCCAGGGGGAAACGCGATGAGAGCTCAAAACCGAATTGACTATGTAGAGATACCGGTCACCGACCCGGCAAGGGCGCGAGACTTTTTCGCGGAACTGATGGGCTGGGAGTTCCAGGATTGGGGGCCGGACTACATCAGCTTCAACGATGGACGCCTCGATGGCGGCTTTCGCCGTTCCACGGAACCGCCGCCGTCGAACGGCGTGCTGCTGGTATTCTTCAGTGAGGACCTCGAACGTGATCGCGCCCGAGTCGTCGAACTGGGCGCCGTGATCAGCCAGGATATTTTCGAATTTCCGGGTGGCCGTCGATTTCATTTCGTAGACCCGTTGGGTAACGAGTATGCGATGTGGGGAGCGCTGGAAAAGAAATAACAACGGAGCAGAGCACTATGCATATTCAGATAGATCATCCCTGCGTGCAGCACAAGCTCGCGCTGATTCGAAACATCGACACCGGCCACAAGAAGTTTCGCGAACTCGCCACCGAGATAACCGAATTCGTGTGCTACGAAGCACTGAAGAATATCAACACCCGCGAAGTGGAGGTGCAGACGCCGCTCGAAGTCGCGACCTGCCGAATGATCGATCACGACATCGTGGTAGTGCCTGTATTGCGCGCAGGTGTCGGCATGCTGGAGGGTATCCTCGAACTGGTGCCGACGGCGCGGGTCGGTTTCGTGGGACTCTATCGCGACGAAGAGACCAAGGAGCCCGTCGCCTACTACGAGCGATTTCCGTCGCAGGCCAGGAGCGGGATCTGCATCATCATCGATCCCATGCTCGCGACCGGCGGTTCGACGGTAGCCGCGATAGACCAGCTGAAGGACTATGGCGCGAAAGACATCATCGTCATTTGCATCGTGACCTGTCCTGAGGGCCTGGCACTGGTCGAGGAAAAACACCCGGACGTTGCTGTTTACACGGCGGCTATCGACAAATACCTCAATGAAAACAAATATATAGTGCCGGGCTTGGGTGATGCGGGCGATCGCCTCTTCGGTACGTCGCACTAGCCCGGGAGCGGCGTATGGCGGAGAACAAGACTCGCCCGACCAGCGCCAGCGTCACCGCGTTCATGAGCACAATAGACGACCGCCAGATGCGCGCCGATGCGAAAAAGGTCGCGGCAATGATGCGCCGCGCAACGGGCAAGCGTGCAAGGATGTGGGGGCCGAGTATAGTTGGCTACGGTAGCTATCATTACCGGTATGCGAGCGGTCGCGAGGGCGACTTCATGATTACGGGTTTTTCGCCGCGCAAGCAGGCTTTGACAATCTATATCATGCCCGGCTTCAGTCGTTTCCGGGACCTGATGTCGAAACTCGGGAAGTACAAGACCGGCAAATCGTGTCTTTACATCCGGCGGCTCGCCGACGTTGACGAGACCGTGCTGGAGCGACTGATAGGGGAGTCGGTCAGTTATATGCGAGCGCACTACGAAACAGGATGACACCATGAGTGACACCATCAAGACCACGAAGCTGGTTGGCAACGAACTCATTGTAGAAACGAAATACGGCGTCGAAGTTTACGACAGCAAGTTCCTCGTAGCGGCCCTGCTTATATACGTGGCGAAGGGCAGCGGCACCATCGAGCCGGAGGAAGGGGCGAAAATGATCGACCTGATCGAGCAGCATTTTCACCTCGAAGGCGCAGAGTCACTGGAACTGCTTACTCGCGCAATGAGTGAGCTGGCCGAGAAGCCCGAACTCGCCGAGCATCTCGTGGAACTCGGCCGCACCTTATCGGACCAGCAAAAAGAAGATATCGCAGTCATGGCACTGAAAGTCATCGCTGCCGATGGGCGCAGGCACGTATCGGAAATGGAACAGTTCAATCGCGCGGTCGAGGCCGTTGGCGTTTCTCCCGAGATCGTGCATCGGGCGTTCGATCGCTACTTCGAAGAGACGATGCCGCGCAGGTGAGGCTGTTCGCAATTCTGCAATGCGAGACATCCACAGATGAAAGCTACGATAAGAAACTTCCTGCAGATGGAATCCGCGGGGGGCCTCGTGCTGATGGCGGCGGCGGCGCTGGCGCTCCTGGCCGCGAATTCCCCCCTGGCCGATTACTACGGTCTTTTTATCGAGACGCCCGTGGAAGTGCGTATCGGTGGTTTCGAGATCGCCAAGCCGTTGCTGCTGTGGGTGAACGACGGGCTCATGGCGGTGTTCTTCTTCCTGGTTGGCCTGGAAGTCAAACGCGAACTCCTGGAGGGCGAACTGTCGAGGCCTTCCAACGTGCTGTTACCGGCGCTCGGCGCGATTGGCGGTATCGTCGTACCGGTAGGCCTTTACGTGCTGTTCAACTACGGCGACAGCGTGGGTATGAACGGCTGGGCCATTCCCGCTGCGACGGACATCGCGTTCGCGCTCGGCATACTCATGATTCTCGGCAAGCGTGTGCCACTCTCTCTCAAGGTGTTTCTCGTGTCGCTCGCTATTTTCGACGACCTGGGCGCGATCGTCATTATCGCGATCTTCTACTCCAGCAATCTGTCGATGGAAGCGCTCAGCATCTCCGCAGTGTGCCTGTTGATACTGGGTTACCTCAACTGGCGCCACGTGAGTGCGGTTCCCGCCTATGTGTTTGTCGGGATCGTCATGTGGGTAGCTGTGCTGAAGTCCGGCGTACATGCCACGCTGGCCGGCGTCGCGCTGGCGATGTTCATCCCTATGCGCTCGAAGGAGGAGCCGGAGCGGTCGCCGCTCAGGGAGCTCGAGCACGACCTGCACACGGTAGTGGCGTTCGGCGTGTTGCCCCTGTTCGCGTTCGTCAATGCCGGCATTTCGTTCGCCGGCATGAGCTTCGCGGATCTGCTGCATCCGGTATCGCTGGGAATTGCCGCGGGGCTGTTTGTCGGCAAGCAGCTGGGCGTATTCCTGCTGTGCCTGGTCGCGATCAGGCTCGGGATCGCAAAGCTGCCTGACGGCGCCAGCTGGGGGTCGCTGTATGGCGTCGCGATACTCAGCGGTGTCGGATTCACCATGAGTCTGTTCATCGACACGCTGGCATTCCAGAACCTGCCCGCGGATACGGTTTTCGACTTCGACGCTCGCCTGGGCATCCTGCTCGGATCGCTTGCATCAGGCGTGCTCGGCTACATCGTGCTGGACAGGACGCTTCCCAGGGCCGGCCGTTGACGAAGCCGCTGGAACGCGGCGGCTGGCAGCTCGTCGAGGCTTCGGATCGCGACCTCGACGAACTGATGTCCTGGTTTCACGATGCGGCCGAGGTGGATATCTGGGGTGGACCGCGCTTCCGTTTCCCGTTCACGAAGGCCACGTTTCGAAAGGACTGCCACTGGGGCCGGATGCCGGGCTTCCGGCTGGACTCGCCGGCGGGAGAATTTTCCGCGTTCGGCCAGATGTATCAACGCTATGGACGCATCAATCTTGCGCGCCTGATCGTCGATCCCGGCATGCGCGGGCGGGGCGTGGGCAAGCGACTCGTCGGGCTGCTGATCGAGATGGGACCTGAGCTGTTCCCCGCAGACGAGCTTTCATTGTTCGTTTACCGGCACAACGCGGCCGCGCTCGGCTGCTACAAATCGATGGGATTCGTCGTTCGCGACTATCCGCAAGGCGCGCGGATGGCCGATCAGTGCTATTACATGACCAGGCCTGTCTAGGGAGACTGGAACGACGCCGCCAGGGTCTCGAGTTCGCCCCAGCGGTCGACGCACCGTTCGAGTTCGGCTTCCGCTGCCGCCAGCCGCTCCACCGTTTCCCTGACGATGTCGCCGTCCTGCGCATAAAAGCCGGGATCGGCAACTGTCTGTTGCAGCTCGGCGATTGCCGCTTCGAGCGTCTCGATCGCCGCTGGCAGGGCGTCCAGTTCGCGCTGGTCCTTGTAGCTCAGCTTGGTCGCCGGCCGCTGCCTGCGGCGCTCGGTGGCGCGGCGCCTGCGCTCCTCGGCCTGGTAGGGGCTGTCGGTGACCGCGAGTTCCCGGCCTTGCCGAACCCAGTCGCTATAGCCACCGACGTACTCCTGGATACGACCGTCTTCCTCGAACACGATGGTGCTCGTAACGACATTGTCGAGAAACTCGCGATCGTGGCTGACGACGATCAGCGTGCCGCTGTACTCGCAGAGCTTCTCCTCGAGCACCTCCAGGGTCTCGATGTCGAGATCGTTGGTCGGCTCGTCGAGCACCAGCAGATTAGCCGGCCGGGTGAAGAGCTTCGCCAGGATGACGCGATTGCGCTCGCCGCCCGAGAGTGCCTTAACGGGGGTCTGCGAGCGCTTGGGACTGAACAGGAAGCCTTTGAGATAGCCCACGACGTGGCGATCCTTGCCGTTCAGCCTGATGTAGGTGCGGCCTTCGCCCACGTTGTAGGCGACGCTCTTCTCGAGGTCGAGGGTCTGCCTCAGCTGGTCGAAATAGCCGATCTCGAGGTTTGTTCCGTGCTTGAGCGTACCGGTCTGCGGTTCCAGCTGGCCGAGCAGCAATCGCAGCAGCGTCGTCTTGCCGACGCCGTTGTTGCCGATGAGACCGATGCGGTCGCCGCGCATGATCTTGATCGAGAAACCCTCGATCAGCGGCTCGTCGTCGTAGCGATAGCTGACGTTCTTCGCACGGATGACCTTGCGGCCGGACTGCTCGGCTTCCTCGATGTATATTCGGGCCCGGGCCTCCGGCGATATCCGTTGCGCCCGTTCCTCACGCATCTTCATGAGCGTTCGGGCCCTGCCCTCGTTGCGCGTGCGACGCGCCTTGATTCCCTGGCGGATCCAGGCTTCCTCTTCCTCGAGCTTCTTGTCGAAGCGCGCGTTCGCGGTGGCCTCGTCCTCGAGCGCCTTTTCCTTGCGGCGGAGATAGTCATCGTAGTTCCCCGGCCAGCTCGTGAGCTTTGCGCGGTCGATCTCGACGATGCGCGTCGCAAGCCGTTGCAGGAAGGCGCGGTCGTGGGTGATGAAAATCACGGCTCCCGGGTACGAGTACACTTTATCCTCGAGCCATTTTATCGTCGCGATATCGAGGTGGTTGGTGGGCTCATCGAGCAGCAGCAGGTCGGGCTTCTGCACGAGGGCCTTTGCCAGCGCGACGCGACGTCGCCAGCCGCCCGACAGTTCATTCATCTTCTTGTCGGCGGGCAGACTGAGGTCCGTAACCACGGTGTCGACGCGTTGTTCGATATGCCAGCCTTCGTGTGCATCGATCTTCGCGTGCAGCGCCTCGAGTTCCTGCATGCCGTGGCGGTCGAGATCGAGTTTCGAGCGCCGCTGGTAGTCCTCGAGCAGCGCTTCGATGCCTTTCAGACCCGAGCGGACGACATCGCGCACGCGCAGGTCCATGGCCTCGGGCAGGGTCTGCGCGAGCTGGCTGACGACCAGACCCTCGCTCCGCACGATCTCGCCACGATCCGGGTCGAGTTCGCCACTGATGAGTTTCAGCGTAGTGGATTTGCCGGCACCGTTTCTTCCGATCAGGCAGACCCGTTCGCCGGTTTCTATCGAAAATTCGGCCTCGCTGAGGATTTTCAGGTCACCGAACTCGAGGGACACTTCGTCGAAGCGAAGTAATGACATAATTCAACCGCGCTCGCCGGGCGCTCC
>CBDUCE010000029.1:0-21220 GCA_965365575.1 uncultured Gammaproteobacteria bacterium | reverse complement strand
TTGCCGCCGTCGTCGACGTCCTGCAGACGCCGGCGTTCCTGTGCCGGCAGACGAACTTCATCCTGCGCGTTGCCGCTACCGGCAAGCCTGTCAATATAAAGAAAGGACAGTTCCTTTCGCCATGGGAAATGCAGAACGTCGTCGATAAGGCAAAGTCGACGGGCAACGATGACATCATGGTATGCGAGCGCGGCTTTTCTTTCGGCTATAACAACCTCGTTTCCGATATGCGCAGTCTTGCCGTCATGCGCGGCACCGGTTGCCCGGTCGTCTTCGATGCCACGCATTCCGTGCAGTTGCCCGGGGGCAGAGGATCGGCGTCCGGCGGACAGCGCGAGTTCATCCCCGTGCTCGCGCGTGCGGCGACCGCAGTGGGGATCGCGGGACTGTTCATGGAGACGCATCCGAATCCGGACGAAGCGCTGTCTGACGGTCCGAACGCCATGCCGCTCGCGCACGTGCCGCAGCTGCTCGAAACGCTCGTGTCGATCGACAAGAATGTTAAACAACACGGCTATCTCGAAGCGGAGCTCGGGCTGGACGAATAATCATCAAGGTTCACAACAATGATCAGAATCAGCGAAATTCGCGGTCGCGAGATACTCGATTCGCGCGGCAACCCCACGGTGGAGTCGGACGTCACCCTGGAAGACGGCACGATGGCACGGGCTGCCGTGCCCTCGGGCGCGTCAACGGGAACACGCGAAGCGGTCGAGCTGCGCGATGGTGACAAGTCGCGCTATCTCGGCAAGGGTGTCACGCAGGCCGTTCAGAACGTCAACGGCGAGATTCGTGGTGCCCTCGTCGGCAAGAGCTTCGAGGACCAGCGCGCACTCGACGAGCGCATGATCGAACTCGACGGCACCGAGAACAAGGGGCGGCTCGGCGCCAACGCGATACTCGCGGTGTCACTGGCGGCGGCCAGGGCCGAGGCGCAGTCGATCGGCACACCGCTGTTCCGGCACCTGGGCGACGACACGACCATGCCGGTGCCGATGATGAACATCATCAACGGCGGCGCACACGCCGACAACAGCGTGGACATCCAGGAGTTCATGATCCTGCCCGTCGGTGCACCGAATTTTTCCGAGGCGCTGCGTCACGGCGCCGAGATTTTCCACGCGCTGAAAGCCGTATTGCGCGGCAAAGGGCTGAACACGGCTGTCGGCGACGAGGGCGGTTTCGCGCCCGATCTGCCGTCCAATCGTGCGGCGCTCGATACCATCATGGAGGCGATCGACAAGGCCGGTTTCACTGCGGGCGACGATATCCTGCTCGGCCTCGATGTCGCGAGTTCAGAGTTTTTCACGGACGGCCGCTACAATCTCGCGTCCGAGGGGCGCACGTTCGACGCCGCCGGGTTCAGCGGATTCCTCACCGAGCTTGCCGACAACTACCCGATCATCAGCATCGAGGATGGCATGGACGAGAGCGACTGGGCGGGCTGGCGCGTGCTGACCGATGCGCTCGGAGAGCGCGTGCAACTGGTCGGCGACGACCTGTTCGTCACCAACACCGCGATACTCGCGCGCGGAATCGACGAAAAAATAGCAAATGCCATATTGATAAAACCCAACCAAATCGGTACCTTATCTGAAACTCTTGATGCCATTGCTATGGCAGTGGACGCGGGTTACGCCGCGGTGATCTCGCACCGGTCCGGGGAGACGTCGGACAGCACGATCGCCGACATCGCGGTGGGTACCCGGGCGACGCAGATCAAGACCGGCTCGTTGTCGCGATCGGATCGCATAGCCAAGTACAATCAGCTGCTGCGCATCGAAGAGCAATTGGGTGGGAGCGCGAAGTACGCCGGTCGTGGCGCGTTCTCCGTCAAGGCGCAATAACAGAAATTGGGGATTTCATTTGTCGAACCTGCGCTGGTTGCTGATCGTGCTCGGCACCTTTGCCGTCCTGCTGCAGGCGCAGTTGTGGCTGGCTGAAGGCGGCTACCGCAAGACGATAAAACTGCGCGACGCGGTAGCGGAGCAGCGCGACATGAACGAGCGCCTGCGCGAGCGCAACGCGGCGCTCGATGCTGAAGTCGTCAATCTCAAGCAGGGCATCGAGGCGGCCGAGGAACGCGCCCGCACCGATCTCGGGCTGATAGGACGCAGGGAAACCTTCTACCAGGTCGTTCCCGACGCCGCCGACGGCGGCTGAATCGACCTTGCCGGCAACATCAGTCGCGCTCCCGGACCGGCCCCGTGCGCACGGCGTACCGCTGTTCGCAGCGTCGATACGTGAGCAACCCTCCGATTTCCAGGTGGTCGAGAATCTCGGCTTCGAGTTCAGCGGCTCCGGCGAGCACGATTACCTGTGGGTGGAGAAGACCGCTGCGAACACCGACTGGGTAGCCCGCCAGCTTGCCCGGCATGCTGAAGTGCGGCCTGCGGACGTCGGTTACGCGGGCATGAAGGACCGTCACGCAATTACGCGCCAGTGGTTCAGCGTGCCGAGCCGCGGCGGTGCCGACTGGGCAGCGTTCATGGCCGAAGGCGTAACGATTCTCGACGTGCGCCGGCATCACCGGAAATTGCGGCGCGGTGCGCATGACAACAATGCGTTCCGCATCGCGCTCCGCGCGCCGCAGGCGGCGGCGACGAGGGAGCTGGCCGACGAGCGCCTCGGGCTCATGGCCGCCCGCGGTGTGCCCAATTATTTCGGTCCGCAGCGCTTCGGCCATGACGGCGCCAACCTCGATCTCGCGCGGCGACTGTTCGCCGGGGCACGCCTCAAGCGCGACAAGCGCAGTATCGCGATCTCGGCAGCCCGCTCGTTCCTGTTCAACGAAATACTCTCCCTGCGGGTTTCTGACGGCAGCTGGGAGCGCATCCTGCCGGGGGAACTCGTCAACCTCGACGGGTCCGGCAGCGTGTTTCGTGCTGACGAGATTGACGAGACGCTCGAGCGCCGTGCAGCTGAGCTAGATATTCATCCTACCGCGACGTTGTGGGGCCTGCGAAGTGAGCTTTCACCAGGGGTCATTGAATCCCTCGAACGAGACGCGACCGAAGCTTGCAGCGACCTGAGAACCGGCCTCGAACGCCTCCGCGTCAAGGCCGGACACCGGCCCCTCCGGCTGCGAATTTCCGACCTGTCCTGGGAATTCGAAGACGACGCACTCTGGCTCGAGTTCAGGTTGGCCTCGGGCGCCTTCGCGACCTCGGTCCTGCGCGAGATCGCCACGCTGCAGGAAGTTTCCCGAACGCCGCCTGCGGGAAACGGTTCCCGAACCGTAAAGCCGGACCTCAGGACTGTCTAAGCAGCACGTAAACTGCGCCGGTGCCGCCGTGCACCTGGCGCGTGGAAACGAATGCGAGTACAGCATCCCACTGCCGCAGCCAGCGATTGACCTTTTGCTTCAGCACGGGCCCGCGCTCCCCCGAGCCCCGGCCCTTGCCGTGCACGACGCGCACGCACAGCTTGCCTTCGCGCGCGCAGCTGTCGATGAACTCCGAGAGCCGCGGTTTTGCCTCGGCGACCGTCATTCCATGCAGGTCGATTTCGGCCCGCACGCTGAAGCTGCCCCGCGCGAGCTTGCGCATGGTGCGCTTCCCGACAGAGGGCCGGTGAAAGCGCAGGCTCTCACCGCTGTGGCTCTCCGTGTCGTCGATGTCCGCCTCGAGGCTCTCTCGCAGCGCCGCCTTTTCGTCCGCGCGCGCGAATCGGGCTCTGGGCGCCGGCTTGCGAATGATCTCCGCGGCCCGCCGCGTGGTACGCAGCGGTTTTGCGTCGGCAAGCGTCTGGCGGAACAGATCTCTGTCGTCGTCTGTCACGGTATCGAGTCCTGAAAGCTATGGTGCAGAGGGAACATTGAGTATAGTGAGCGCGTCGCGAGCAGCCAAACGACCCAGTCTCCTCCAGCAATAATGAAAATCCTCGTAAGTAATGACGACGGCTATCTTGCGACAGGCATCACCGTACTTACCGAGGCGCTCGCCACGGTTGCAGACGTCGTCGTGGTGGCGCCGGACCGCAACCGGTCGGCAGCCAGCAATTCTCTCACCGTGCAAATGCCGCTGCGGGTTCAGGAGATCGCGGAGAACCGCTACAGCGTGGACGGTACGCCGTCGGATTGCGTGCACCTGGCGTTGACGGGTTTTCTCGATTACGAGCCGGATCTCGTGGTTTCCGGCATCAACCACGGCGCAAACCTCGGCGACGACGTGATCTACTCCGGTACCGTGGCGGCCGCCATGGAAGGGCGTTTTCTCGGCCTCCCTGCTATCGCCGTGTCCCTGGCCGGGCATGGGCGCCTGGAGCACTTCGACACAGCGGCGCGGGTCGTCACCGAGATGGTGCAGAAACTCGAGCGTGCATCGTTCTCTTCCAACGTGACGCTGAACGTGAACGTGCCGGACAGGCCCTACGAGGAACTCACCGGTATTGTCGCCGCGCGCCTCGGTTTTCGTCATAAGTCGGAGCCGGTCGTGCGCGAAAAGGACCCGCACGGACGCACCATTTACTGGGTGGGTCCGGCGGGCCGCGGAGCGGATTCGGGCGAGGGCACGGATTTTCACGCGATCGAGCAGGGCGCGGTCGCGGTAACGCCTCTCAAAGTGGACCTCACGCGGCACGATTCCCTGCCGCAGATAACGGACTGGCTGTCCCATGGGTAGCTCGCGAGGCGGTATCGCGGGGATCGGGATGACGTCCGCGCGCACTCGCGACCGGCTCGTCGAGCGCCTGCGGAATCACGGCATTCGTTCCGAGGCCGTGCTTAACCAGATTCGTAACGTGCCGCGCCACCTGTTCGTCGACGAGGCGCTGGCGAGTCGCGCCTACGAAGACACGGCGCTCCCGATCGGCCACGGCCAGACGATCAGTCAGCCGTACGTCGTTGCAAAAATGACCGAGGCGCTGCTCGACGGGTTCGAAGGCGAGACGGTGCTGGAGATCGGTACAGGCTGTGGTTACCAGACGGCCGTACTCGCTCCGCTTGTCAAAAAGATCTATTCGGTAGAGCGCATCCCCGAGTTATTGCGAAAGACGAAACAGCGACTGCGTGATCTCGATATCTACAATGTGCAGTTCCGGCCCGGCGACGGTTGGGAAGGATGGCCGAAATACGCGCCCTACGACGGTATTATCGTCGCCGCCGCGGCGCGGGTCGTGCCGGAGCGCCTGCTCGAGCAGCTGGCGCCCGGCGGGCGCCTGGTCATGCCCGTCGGCCCACCGGGCTACCAGGAACTCATGCTGGTCACGCGGCAGCGCGACCGCTTTGAGGAAGAATCACTGGGCGGTGTGAGTTTCGTGCCGCTTGTTCAAGGTTAAAAATATACATTTCAATATGTTACAACATATTTATTATGTTGGTTCTGCTATGCAGACAGCAAAGGACAGGTAGCCAGGATGGCCTTATTCGGACCCCTTTACGAGCGTGTCATGCGCTGGTCGCGGCACCCGCGTGCCGAGTGGTACCTCGGTGCGATGAGTTTTGCGGAGTCGTCGTTCTTCCCCATCCCGGTGGACGTGATGCTCGCGCCGATGTGCATGGCCATGCCCGAGCGCTCCTGGCGCTACGCGCTCAACGCCTCGCTGCTGTCGGTTGCCGGCGGCATCGCCGGTTACGCGATAGGACTCCTGGCCTTCGAAGCCATCGAACCCTGGCTGCGCGACTCGCACTACTGGAGCGCCTATCAAACGGCGCAGGCCTGGTTCGATTCCTACGGTTTCTGGACCGTGTTCGTCGCCGGCTTTTCGCCGATTCCCTACAAGGTATTCACGATTGCCGCCGGGGTCGCGGTGCTGAATTTCCCCGCGTTTGTCGTTGCCTCGGTCATCGGCCGCGGCGCACGTTTTTTCCTCGTGGCGGGCGTCGTCAAGTACGCCGGCGTCAGGCTCGAAGCCACGCTGCTCCGTTATATCGAGCGCATCGGATGGGGCGTGGTCGTTCTTACCGTGGTCGTTATCGCGTATCTGATGGCGCGGGGGTAATGCGCGCGCATATCGTCCCGGGGCTGCTCGCCCTGTTGTTGCTTGCAGCGTGTGGGTCGGGCGCCAGCTGGCAGGCGAAGCCTGAGCAGCACATCGTGCGCAAGGGGGAGACCCTGTTTTCGATCGCGTGGCGATACGGCAAGGACCCGACCGACGTTGCCCGCTGGAACCGGCTGGGCGACGGTTCGCTGATCTATCCCGGCCAGGTCATCCGCCTGACGCCACCGTCCGGCGCGAGCCAGGGCACTGCGTCGACACGCACGAGCGGCCGGAAGCCGCTGCCGTCAATTCCGGCGCAGCCATCGCCGGCCTGGACCTGGCCGACCCGCGGGACGATCGCCGTCGAGTTCGGCGGAAAACCGGGCAGCGGAACCGGCGTGCTGATCGACGGCCGGGCCGGACAGCCCGTTGTCGCGGCGGCTTCCGGCCGGGTGGTCTACGCGGGCGGTGGACTGATTGGCTACGGTGAGCTTATTATTCTGAAACACAACGACACCTACCTGAGTGCTTACGGGCACAACGCGAAATTGCTGGTCAAGGAGGGACAGGCTGTCCGGAAAGGTCAGCAAATCGCGACGATGGGGGAGGGGCCGGAACGGAAGCCGCGACTGCATTTTGAAATCAGGCGCAATGGCGAGCCGGTTAACCCGCGGCGTTATTTGTCCGCGAGATAATTCGACTTATACCTGATTCTCCGCATCGCGCTTCCAGCGAGGGGGTATCAGCGAGTGCAGAAGTCGCCAGCGCAAGTCGACAAGCCGAAACGGTCACCCGGTAACGACGCGGCCGCCGTCCGCCTGCACGATGCCACGCGCCTCTACCTCTCGGAGATCGGCGCGTCGCCGCTGCTGACGGCTGACGAGGAAAAAAAGTTCGCGCGGCTCGCAAGAGAGGGCGACGAGTCGGCGCGGCACCGAATGATCGAGAGCAACCTGCGCCTCGTCGTAAAGATATCTCGCCGTTACATCAATCGCGGCCTGCCGCTACTCGACCTGATCGAGGAAGGGAATCTCGGACTGATTCACGCCGTGGAGAAGTTCGACCCGGAGCGCGGCTTCCGCTTCTCGACCTACGCGACGTGGTGGATCCGCCAGACCATCGAGCGGGCGATCATGAACCAGTCGGGATCGGTACGACTGCCGATCCACATCATCAAGGACATCAATACCTGCCTGCGGGCGGCTCGCAGTATTCGCCAGACGCAGGACAGGGAACCATCCGTCGCTGATATCGCCGAGCACCTGCAGCGCGATGTTGCCGACGTCGAGCGCCTGATGGCGCTGCACGAACGGGTGACGCTCAGATCCGGCAATGTCGATGAATACGGTTCGGGGCCCGTCGATCGGCTGCGCGCCAGGCGCGAATCGGAACCAGCCCGGTGCGCGCAAAAAGATGACCTCAACGACATTGTGGATCGCTGGGTCTCTGAGCTGAGTGCAAAACAGCGCGAGGTCGTGGAGCGCCGGTTCGGTCTGCACGGCTACCGCCGCGAGACCCTCGAGCGGATCGGTGAGGAGATCGGCGTGACGCGCGAGCGCGTGCGGCAGATCCAGCTCGAAGCGTTGCGCAACCTGCGGACCATGATGGAAAATAACGGCATCTCCTGTGATGCCATTCTGGACTGATTCAGAGGTAGAGCACGGCCGCCAGGCGGCGGCCTTCTCCGGCCAGCACGTTGAAAGTGCGTGCAGCGGCCGCGGTGTCCATGACTTCGAGCCCCACGCGGCGCCTTGCAAAGGCGAATGTCAGTTCGCGGGGCGGGAAGACCGCACGCTCACCGGTGCCGAGCAGCACGAGTTCCAGGTCATGCTCGAGCAGTGCCTCGAAGTGCGATACCGTCAGTTCGCCGAGGGGCGGTGGTTCGAAATCCTCGACCAGTCCGTCCGGCATCAACGCGATCGTACGGGTGTGGCGCTCATTGCCGACCACGATCGCACCGCCGGATACCCGGCGGATCATCGCTGCTGAAGAAATTTCCCGCGTAAACTTCAAAACCCGTTTCCGTTACCATCGCGCTTTCGCGCCATCATAGCGAATAGCGAGATCGGACCCAAAAGCGTGCCCCAGCCCAACAACAGTCCGGATGCCGTCGTGCTCCTGCCGCCTTTGCGTGGACAACTGCAGGACCGCAAGCTTCTGCGCTGGCTGTCGCAGGGCCGGCTCGGAGAATTGCGCGCGCCCGTGGATCCGCTCGCCGAGGTCCTGCGAGTGCTGGGCCGGGACTATCCGCGCGAGGGGCTGGCCGCATTGCGCATGTGGGGCCAGACCGGCGACCGCCCGGGTACCTGGATTGCTGCCGCGGACCCGGTCTACATGGAGCCACAGCTCGATCGACTGTTCCTGCACGTGCCCGGACCGGGTGACGTGAGCAAGCCGGAGCTGCGCAGCCTGTTCGACGCCCTGCAGGCCACGCTCGGCCGGGACGGCTCGCTCGGCTTCGCGCGGCTCGGCAGCTGTGGCTATATCCGCTCGCAGCAATCAATGGTGACGTCATCGGTCCCGACCGAACTGCTGGACAGGCAAAACCCGGGCGATTCGTTGCCATCGGCGGAGCTGGCCGCGGACACGCTCAACCTGATTTCGGAGATCGAGATGACACTGCATGCGCAGCCGGTCAATGCAGAACGCCAGGCACGCGGCCAGCCGCCGGTGAATTCGCTGTGGATATGGGGCGGCGGTTACGCGCCGGAGCAGAGCACGGCGCCGGTGCCACCGTTGTATTCAGACGAGCCTCTGTTGCGCGGCTACTGGGAGAGCGTTTCAGGCAAAGCCGGTGGATGGCCGGGCACGATCGGAGCCTGTCTCGACGCGGCGCCGGGCGGATTCGTTGCGAGCGTATCGCCCGGGCAGGACGGGGACATCACGCTCGACGCCGAGCTTGCGGCCCTGCGCGATGCGCTGCGGGCAGGGCTACTGGGGCGGGTCGTGCTCGTTGCAGCGGACGGGCTGCACGCAACCCTGCAGCGATCCGACCGGTTGCGGGTATGGCGCCGCATTGCTCCGTTGCTCGAGGACCCTGCAGCATGAGTGCAAGCCGGCCCATCGTCGCCCGCCCCGCACCCGAACCGCAGGTGCTCGCCGCCCTGTCGGAACTGGACCCGATAAGCGCAAGGCTGTTCGCGACACGCGGCGTTTCGGATCCCGGCCAGCTTGACTATGGGCTGTCTTGCCTTGCGCCGGTCAGCCTGCTGGAAAACATCGACGCTGCCGTCGACCTGCTGATCGCGAAACGCGGCGCCCGGATCACGGTGGTCGGGGATTTCGACGTGGATGGCGCGACGAGCACCGCACTGATGCTGCGCTGCCTGCACGAGTTCGGCTTCACGGACGTCGACTATCTCGTGCCCAACCGCTTCGAGTTCGGCTACGGGCTGAGTCCGGAAATCGTTCGTGTCGCAGCCGACAATTCGCCCGGGCTGCTGGTCACTGTCGACAACGGTATCTCGAGCCTGGCGGGAGTGGAGGAGGCCAACACGTTGGGCATACCGGTGCTGGTGACGGATCATCACCTGCCCGGCAGCGAATTGCCGGATGCAGCCGTGATCGTCAATCCGAATCTCCCCGGCAGCCGCTTCCCGAGCCGCAACCTCGCCGGTGTGGGCGTCGCGTTCTATCTCATGGCGGCGCTCGGACACAGGCTCGAGCGCGAGGGGCAGACGGGCGCTGCGCGCGTGCCGTCGCGGTATCTCGACCTCGTCGCACTGGGCACCGTCGCCGACGTCGTGCCGCTCGATCACAACAACCGCCTGCTCGTCGACCAGGGCCTGCGGCGTATCCGGGCGGGCAAGACGGTACCGGGAATCGAGGCGCTGCTGCGGCAGTCCGGCCGCCAGCTGGCAAGAACGGTCAGTACCGACCTCGGCTTCGTGGCTGGCCCCAGGATCAATGCCGCCGGACGCCTGGAGGACATTTCCATCGGCATCGAGTGCCTGCTGACGGACGACATGAGCGCGGCGCTGCATCAGGCCGCAGTCCTGGACCAGATCAACGGCGAGCGTCGCGAGATCGAATCGACAATGCGCGAACAGGCCTTCGCTTACGTGGAAAAAATGGATGCGCACAACCTGCCAGCCTGTGTCTGCGTTTATGACGAGGCCTGGCACCAGGGCGTGGTGGGTCTGATCGCGGCGCGCGTAAGAGAGCGCTGCCACCGGCCATCGATCGCATTTGCGCGGGAATCGGATACGCTGCTCAAGGGCTCGGCGCGTTCGATACAGGGCGTTCACGTGCGCGACCTGCTCGAGGCGGTGCACGCGGTGGATCCCGATGTCATGGTCAAGTTCGGCGGCCACGCGATGGCGGCCGGCCTCACCATCGCCGAGACGCATTACGACGCCTTCAGGCGGCTCGTGTCCGAGCAACTGGAACGCCTGTATCCGTCGGCCGATTTCAGCGGCGCGATCGTGAGCGACGGCGTATTGCCGGGCGAGGCCCTGAATCTCGATTTTGCACGCCGGTTGCGTGAGGCCGGTCCCTGGGGCGCGGGCTTTCCGGAGCCCGTCTGGAGCGGCGATTTCGAGGTCGTCGAGCAGCGTACCGTCGGCGAGAATCATCTCAAACTGCGGGTGAGGCCAGCGGAGGGTGGCAACGTCGTCGATGCCATCGCGTTCAACCAGGCGGGACCCGCCTGGCGTGGCGTCGTGCAGCTCGCGTACCGGCTGGACGTCAACGAATACCGCGGCTTCGAATCCGCACAGCTCGTGGTTGAACAAATCGCGCCCGTGCAATCGCGCGGCGCGTGCTAATATCGCGCGTTTTCCGCGCCGCAGAGCGCGCCGGGTCAAAGCAACATGGAAACGAGTCAGATCAGACAGTCGATAGCGGATCTCACTGAACGCGCGGATGCGTTGAGGAGGTATCTTTGACTACGATCACAAGGCGGAACGGCTGACCGAGGTCCAGCGCGAGCTGGAGCAGCCGGATGTCTGGGACGACCCGGAGCGCGCGCAGGCACTCGGCCAGGAGCGGGCGAGGCTGGAGCAGATCGTCGTGGGGCTCGATGAGATCTCGAACGGTCTGAGCGATGCAGACGAGCTGCTCGCGCTTGCCATCGAAGAAGATGACTCGGCCACGGCAACCGAAGTGGAACGCGACCTGCGAGGCTTCGAGACGCGCGTCGAGGGTCTCGAATTCCGGCGCATGTTCTCGGGCGAGATGGACGCCAACAACGCGTACCTGGACATTCAGTCCGGCGCCGGCGGCACCGAGGCGCAGGACTGGGCGGAAATGCTCCTCCGGATGTATCTGCGCTGGGCCGAGGCGCACGACTGCAAGGCCGAGGTCATCGAGGCCTCTGCCGGCGAGGTTGCGGGCATCAAGAGCGCGACCGTACACATCGTCGGCGAGTATGCCTATGGCTGGCTGCGCACCGAGACCGGTGTGCACAGGCTGGTGCGCAAGTCGCCCTTCGACTCGGGCAATCGCCGCCACACCTCTTTCGCATCCGTGTTCGTGTCTCCCGAGGTGGACGACGACATCGATATCGAGGTGGATCCGTCCGACCTTCGGATCGACGTTTACCGCGCGAGCGGTGCCGGCGGCCAGCACGTAAACCGCACCGAATCGGCAGTGCGCATAACGCATCTGCCGACCAACATCGTCGTGCAGTGCCAGAACGATCGCTCGCAGCACAAGAACAAGGCGACGGCGATGAACCAGCTCAAGGCCAAGCTGTACGAGCTCGAGTTGCAGAAACGGCGCGCGGAAGCGTCCGCCGTCGAGGAAACCAAGGCCGACGTCGGCTGGGGAAGCCAGATTCGGTCCTACGTGCTCGATCAGAGCCGCATCAAGGATTTGCGAACCGGGGTAGAAACCGGTAACACTCAGGCCGTCCTCGATGGCGGGCTGGATATGTTCATCGAGGCAAGCCTCAAGCAAGGACTCTAGGCAATCGTGTCTGACAAGCATCCACAGGACGAAAACAAACTCATCGCCGAGCGGCGCGGGAAGCTCGACGCATTGCGCGAGCGAGGCAACCCGTTCCCGAATGACTTTCACCGCAATGCGCTGGCGGACGAGCTGCACCATATTTACGGCACGCACGACAACGAAACTCTCGCTGAGGAACATGTCGATGTCGCGGTCGCAGGCCGGATGGTGGTGAAACGCGTCATGGGCAAGGCGAGTTTTATCAAGCTGGCTGATCGCTCGGGTCAGATACAGGTTCGGCTCGAACGGGACCGCCTGCCCGAAGGCCTCTACCAGGACTTCAAGAAATGGGACGTCGGCGACATCGTCGGTGCGCGCGGTTCGCTGTTCCATACCAAGACCGGCGAGTTGACGGTGATGGCGGATGAGGCATTGCTGCTGACCAAGTCGCTGCGCCCGCTCCCCGAGAAATGGGCAGGTCTCACCGATCAGGAAACGCGCTACCGGCAGCGCTACGTTGATCTGATCATCAACGAGTCGAGCCGCGAGGTCTTCCGCAGGCGCTCACAGATCATCACGTACATGCGCGCGTTTCTCGAGTCGCTGGATTTTCTCGAGGTCGAGACTCCGATGATGCAGGTCACGCCGGGCGGCGCTATCGCGCGGCCGTTCAAGACGCATCACAATGCACTGGACATGGCTCTTTACCTGCGGATCGCCCCCGAACTGAACCTCAAACGACTCGTCGTTGGTGGATTCGAGCGTGTGTACGAGATCAATCGCAACTTTCGCAATGAGGGTGTCTCCACGCAGCATAATCCCGAGTTCACTATGATGGAGGCGTACCGGGCGTACGCGGACTACAACGACTGGATGGACTCGACCGAGGCCATGTTGCACGGCATGGCGGACGCCGTGAACGGGACGACGATCATCAGCTACCAGGGTGAAGAATACGACTTCGGCAAACCGTTCGCGCGCCTGACGGTCGAGGAGGCGATTGCGAGGCACAACCCCGATTTCGACGCGTCAAAAATCCGCGATCGTGACTACCTGGCTGGCTGGTGCGAGAAACTCGGTGCGCCAGTCAAGGAGGGTTACGGTGCCGGCAAGCTGCAGACGGAGATCTTCGACGAGACCTGCGAGGCGCGGCTGCGCGAGCCGACCTTCATCACACAGTATCCCGCGGAGGTATCGCCCCTGGCGCGCAAGAACGACGACGATCCGTTCGTTACGGATCGATTCGAACTCTTCATTGCCGGCCGCGAGATCGCGAACGGTTTTTCCGAGCTCAACGATCCCGAGGAGCAGGCAGCGCGGTTCCGCGCGCAGGCCGCGAACCGTGATGCAGGCGACGACGAAGCGATGGCGTTCGATCACGATTACATCCGCGCACTCGAATACGGCATGCCGCCGACCGCCGGCATCGGCGTCGGCATCGACCGCCTCGTCATGCTGTTCACGGATTCGCCCTCGATTCGCGACGTGCTGCTGTTTCCGCACATGCGGCCGGAAGTCTTCGAATAACCTCGCGACGCTCGTCGAACAGTCTTGCCCGTATTGCGAATCGACCTGAATAATAAGTTACAACTTACTTTTTTTTATGAAATTTAGCCGTGATTCGGGCTCGAAACACGTCACGTCAACGGACTGCCTGCAGCGGGGCTAGTCGTATGTGAGCGGAATGTGCCTGATCTCGGTGCCGCCGATGCTCAGCGCTTCGTGCGCCTTGTCAGACGGGATCACGGCGAGCAGGTCGTTGCCGATGGCATTCAGGACCTCGCCGATATCGCGCTCGCCGGCGGATACCCTGTCGCCGGCCGATACCGGCTCTGCGGATTCGAAACGGTGGGTGCGGCGTTTGCTGCTGCCGCGGTAGTGGGTGCGTGCGACGATCTCCTGCCCGGGATAACAGCCCTTGTCGAAGCTGACTGCGCCGATGAGATCCAGGTTCAGCATGTGCGGCGTGAATTCTTCCGACTGCGCCTGCCATACCTCAGGGAGGCCGGCTCTCAGGTTCTCGAGCAGCCAGTCGTCGGCGCTGCCCGGGATGCCGAGATCGACCGGCGACGCGGCAGCGGGTTCGAGATTGACCCTGGAACGGAAGCGGAACATCGTGAGCCGCTGCAACACTTCCGCCGCGAGTTCCACCGGCAGAATCATCTGGTAGCCCGCATCACTACGGCGGACGCGCATGATGCAGATCACGCGGCCTTTCGGATTGCACCAGGCTGACAGCAGCTCCTCCCGTTCCTCCAGCAGCCGCAGGTCATTGGACAGTTGCGCCTGCAGGAAGTCGAACGCATCGGCTCCAGAGGCGATGATCTTCGAGTAAGGGAAACCGGACATAGATCGTAGATTGTAACCAGTTGTAAAGAAATTACATCGACTTATGCAGGTGCCGATTTGTCTGGCATACTTCGACCCATGAGCACGCCCGACCCGTCCAGCGAAGAAAAACTCAAGAAGCCCCGGCCCGATGAGGGCGCCGATGACACGCAGTTCTCCGAGGACCGGCCGAAGGAAATCGGCGGTCGCAAGGGGCCGGATCCGACGCGCTACGGCGACTGGGAGAAGGGCGGTCGCTGCATCGATTTCTGAATGAAGAAGCTAACAGCATGAGTAATTCCGGCAGACCCCTGTCGCCACACCTGTCGATCTATCGATGGCCGATCACCATGGTGCTGTCGATCCTGCACCGCATGACCGGTGTGGCAATGTCCATAGGCCTCGTCGTACTCGTCGCCTGGCTGATGCAGGCCGCCGCGGGTCCGGAAGCCTACCTGAGGTTCACGATGGCGATGTCTACCGTCATCGGCAAGCTGTTCCTGGTGGGCTGGAGCTTCGCTTTCTTTTTCCATGCGGCCAACGGTATTCGTCACCTCGCCTGGGATACCGGGCGCGGTTTCGACAAGCGGCACGCCGACCGCTCGGCCTGGATCGTGGTCGGATCCGCGACGCTGGCGACCGCCGCTTTCTGGTGGGCAGCGACATGAGCCTGAAATCACCGCTGGGCCGCGTGCTGGGCCTCGGCAGCGCGAGAGCAGGCACGGATCACTGGTGGGGCCAGCGTGTTTCCGCCGTCGCGATGATCATTCTCGGCAGCTGGTTTGTCTATGCGTTGCTGAGGTTGGACAGCCTTACCTACCTGGATGTCATTCGATTCATCGGCGTGCCGTTGAACGGGATCCTGCTGTCGCTGCTATCGATTACGCTCGCCTATCATTCTTATCTCGGCGTGCAGGTGGTCATTGAAGACTACGTGCACGCGTCGGGCACGAAGGTCGTGTCCCTCTTGCTGTCGCGCTTTGCGCATGTCTTTGTGGCGATCGCGGCCGTATACGCGATCCTCGTCATCGGAATCGGCTCATGAGCGATTACGAATTTATCGATCACAGTTATGACGTCGTTGTCATCGGTGCCGGCGGCGCCGGGCTGCGTGCGACATTCGGACTGGCACAGGCGGGTTTCGATACGGCCTGCATCACCAAGGTTTTCCCGACGCGCAGCCATACGGTTGCGGCGCAGGGGGGCATCAGCGCTGCGCTCGGCAACATGGGCGAGGACGACTGGCGCTGGCACATGTACGACACCATCAAGGGCTCGGACTGGCTCGGCGACCAGGATGCGATCGAGTACATGTGCAAGGAAGCGCCCGATGCCGTCATCGAGCTCGAGCATTACGGCGTACCGTTTTCGCGCACTGAAGACGGCCGCATTTACCAGCGGCCTTTCGGCGGCATGACCACGCATTTCGGGGAGGGCACGGCACAGCGAACCTGCGCCGCGGCCGACCGCACCGGCCACGCGATGCTGCACACTCTCTACCAGCAATCGCTCAAGCACGATGCCGAGTTCTACATCGAGTATTTCGCGGTCGACCTGATCATGGAGGAGGGCGCCTGCCGCGGCGTCGTCGCGATCGACCTCGCGACCGGACGCCTGCACCGCTTTCGGTCTCACCAGGTCATTCTCGCGACGGGCGGCTACGGGCGCACCTATTTCTCCTGCACCTCCGCACACACCTGCACCGGCGATGGCAATGCGATGATCCTGCGTGCGGGGCTGCCGCTGCAGGACATGGAATTCGTGCAGTTCCACCCGACCGGTATCTACGGCGCGGGCTGCCTCATCACGGAGGGCGTGCGTGGAGAGGGCGGTTACCTGACGAATTCAGACGGTGAGCGCTTCATGGAACGCTATGCGCCCAACGCCAAGGACCTTGCGTCGCGTGACGTTGTCAGCCGTTCGATGACGATCGAGATACGGGAGGGCAGAGGTGTCGGCACCGACGCTGATCATATTCACCTGCATCTCGAGCACCTCGGCGCCGAGGTCATCGAGGAACGCCTGCCGGGAATTGCCGAGACGGCAAAGATTTTCTCCGGCGTAGACGTCACGAAGGAGCCGATCCCGGTGCTGCCGACGGTGCACTACAACATGGGCGGAATTCCTGCGATCTTCACCGGCGAGGTCGTGACGCACTCAGACGGCGACCCGGAGTCCGTCGTTCCGGGGCTGATGGCCGCGGGCGAGGCTGCCTGCGTTTCGGTGCACGGCGCAAACCGGCTCGGTTCGAACTCGTTGCTCGATCTCGTCGTCTTCGGGCGCGCCGCCGCAAAACACTGCGCCGATACGATGCAGCCGGGCGTGCGACACAAGCCGCTCGGCGCGGACGCCGGCGAGAACAGCGTGGAGCGGATCGACAGGTTGCGCAACGCGAAGGGCAGCCGCTCCACCGCCGACATACGCCTGGAGATGCAGCGCATCATGCAAAATCACGCGGCGGTATTCCGCACGGGCGAGACCCTGAACGAGGGCGTGGAAAAATTGAGGGACACCTTCGCATCGTTTGCCGACGTGCGGGTCTCGGACCGGTCCCTGATCTGGAATACGGATCTCGTCGAGACCATGGAACTCGAAAACCTGCTGCTGAACGCCGTTGCAACGATCGAGTCGGCAGCAAACCGCCTGGAAAGCCGCGGTGCACATGCGCGCGAGGATTATCCCGACCGTGACGACGTGAACTGGATGAAACACACGTTAGCATGGGTTGAGCGCGACGGTGCCGTTCGTTTCGACTATCGGCCGGTGCACCAGGAAACGTTGACCGACGAAGTCGAGAAGGTGCCGCCCAAGGCACGCGTGTACTAGGAGATCAACCCTTGGCCGAGTTCAGACTGCCACCCAATTCCCGAATCAAGAAGGGCAAGCACTTCGCTGCGCCCGAGGGCGCCGGCAACGTCAGGCGTTTTGCCGTGTATCGCTACGATCCGGACAGCGGTCAGAACCCGCGCATCGATACCTACGAGGTCGACCTGGACAGTTGCGGCCCCATGGTGCTCGATGCGCTGATCAAGATAAAAAACGAGATCGACCCGACGCTGACCTTCAGGCGCTCCTGCCGGGAGGGTATTTGCGGCTCCTGTGCCATGAATATCGACGGCGGCAACACGCTGGCCTGCACGCGGGCGATCGACGCCGTGAAAGGCGACGTGAGGATCTACCCGCTGCCGCACATGCCCGTGGTGAAGGACCTGGTGCCGGACCTCACGAATTTCTACGCCCAGTACGCGTCGATAAAGCCCTGGCTGCAGGCGCGTACGCCGCCGCCGCCCGATCGCGAGCGGCTGCAAAGCAAGGACGACCAGGAACTCATCAACGAACCGGCCGCCTGCATACTCTGCGCCTGCTGTTCGACGAGTTGCCCCAGCTACTGGTGGAACAGCGATCGTTACCTCGGGCCGGCGGCGCTGCTGGCCGCCTACCGCTGGCTGGTCGACAGCCGTGACGAGGCAACCGGCGAACGCCTCGATCAGCTCGAGGATCCGTTCCGCCTTTACCGCTGCCACACGATCATGAACTGCACGCAGGCCTGCCCGAAGGATCTGAATCCGGCCAAAGCGATTGCCGAAACCAAGAAGATGCTGGCGGAGCGCAGGCACTAGCCGCAGGAGCGCTTTCCGAAGCGCGCTGCTACGATTAGGGCGAGTTGCGGGAGCGCTTCTCGAGGCGCGACCCGGATGCAGCAAGATGAGCGACGATTCGATACCAGACCAGGAGCGCTCCAAGCGGCTGCGCTGGCAATGCCGGCGGGGCATGAAGGAACTCGATCAGCTGCTGACCGGCTATCTCGACGAGGGCTACGCGGCGGCCCCCGACGGCGATAAAGCCGCATTCCGCGCGCTTTTGGAGCTGTCCGACCCGGAACTCGTGGGCTATCTGTTACAGCGCCAGGAACCCGGATCCCGAATCATTGCACGCGGCATCGACATCATACTCGGCCGAGATCGCGCCTGATGCGCGCTTGCGTCGCCTCGTCCTTCTGAGCGGGGCGCTGTTATTCCTGGCGGGTCTCGTGTTCGTGCCCCTGCTGGCCGTCTCCGCCGTTCTGAAGGGCTTGGTCGCCGTTGCCTGGTCCTGTCTTTGCGGCTACGAATGGCTGGCGTTTTGGCGCGGATATGCCGGGAGCCGTACCCTGCGCATCGCGCCAGGCGGGTCCATCGAGCGGCAATGCCGGGACGGCAGCTGGCAGCCTGCAAGGCTGTGCGCGGGCAGCCTGGTCCTGCCGGGCTTCGCCTGGCTGCGAGTCGCGCCGCCCGGCGCGAAGACATATGCCGAACTCGTCAGCGCAAGTAGCCACGAAAGCGAGAATTGGCGCCGCCTGCAGGTTATCTGGCGGCACATTGGAGCGACCTGACGAAGCTGCTACCATGCCGAAGCTGTGAAATCGGCGAGTACTGATCACCGGTGGCAGCGGACCGGCATCTCATATTCGAATAAATTCGCAAAATGACCGCTGAAATATCAGAACTTTTAATGGCCGTGCCGGTCTATCCGGACATCGAGCAACCACGCCCCGAGACCCGCAGGACGCGACCGGATGTCGAATGAATCGACGGACGCCAAGCTGGTCAAGCGGGTCCAGAAAGGGGACAAAGGCGCGTTCGACCTGTTGGTCCTGAAGTACCAGCACAAGATTGTGAACCTGGTGATGCGGTATGTGCGTGATCCGGAGCAGGCGCTGGACATAACACAGGAAGCCTTTATCAAGGCCTACCGGGCTTTGCCGCGGTTTCGCGGCGACAGCGCGTTTTACACGTGGCTTTACCGGATAGCCGTGAATACCGCGAAGAATCACCTCGCGGCGCAGCGCCGGCGGCCCATGGACGTGGAGCTCGACCTGCAGGACCCGGAGCAGTACGACCTGCATGCGAGACTGAAGGAAACTGACACTCCTGAGGGTGTCACCCAGAGCCAGGAGCTGCAGCGGACTCTGGAAAAAGCCATCGCAGCACTGCCGGATGACCTGCGAACGGCGATCATCCTGCGAGAACTGGATGGCATGAGTTACGAGGAAATCGCACAGACGATGGAATGCCCGGTTGGTACCGTGCGATCGAGAATTTTCAGGGCACGCGACGCCATTAGTAAAAAAGTCGGTTCCCTGATACGTTAACAATCGGGGCCTTGCCCCGGCGGGTGGAAAATGAACGAAGCAATAAGAATGCAGGTGTCGGCTTTCGTCGACGGAGAACTGCCTGAGAACGAGGCGGAGCTTCTGGTACGGCGACTGAGCCAGGATGCTCATCTGCGCCAGCAGGTCTCGGAGTACCTGGCTATCGGCCGCATCATGCGGGGCGAATACAGTGTGCAGGGCAGCGACGCTTTGCGCGAGCGCATCGCGGCGGAACTCGACTCGGGACCACTGCAGGAGCCGGCCGACCCTGTCGTCACGAACGAGCCGTCCCGTTTCGTTCGGCCTGTCGCCGGTGCAGCGATTGCCGCCACCGTTGCGCTCGTGGCCATATTCGGCCTGGGTCGCGTCGCCGACGTCGATACCGCGGTCCCCGCCACGGCAGTCATTGCGGACGAGGCCGTGTCCGAAACCGTCCCGACCATGTCCAACGACGAGCTGCGCCGCCTCATGATTCTTCACGGTGACGGATCCAACAGCTTCTCGACGCGCGTGACGTCGCTGCAGATGCGGGCGGAAGAACTCGCCGAGGAGGGTACCGCCGATGACCCCGAGGCGGACGATGAGAGCGTCGTGACCGAGCCGGTGACCAGTCAGCCGTAATGCCCACCCACAGGTATAAAAGAAAAGCCGCAGCATGCATCGTGTTCTGCGGCTTTTTCTCAGGGACCTTGGCAATCGCCGGCGAAGCGTCGACGCCACAGGACTGGATCGACCGGATGGGCGACGCGGTCCAGGTTACCAATTACGCGGGCACGGTCGTGCGGGTGCGTGACGGCAAGGTCGACACCTTCAAGGTCGTGCACACGGTGGAGGACGGCGTCATCCGTGAGAAAGTCGTCATCCAGGACGGCAATGGTCTCGAGATCATCCGCAATGGCAACGAGGTGCATTGCATTCTGCCGGACCGGGAATCAGTTCTGGTCGAGGAATGGAACAACCAGAGCACGCTGTTTTCGACCTTGCCTTCGAGCGACATTCGCTTCGGCAACGAGTACGACGTCCTCATCAAGGATTTCGAGCGGGTGGCCGGCCGCAAGTCGGCGAAGCTTGCAATCCTGCCACACGACAACTACCGCTATGGTTACCGTATCTGGCTCGACACTGAAACGGGATTCCCGCTCCAGACGCAGCTGATCGGCGACGACAACCTCCCGCTCGAGCACGTCAAGTTTGCCGAGATCAGCATCGAGCAGGATATACAGTCCTCCGCCCTCGACTCGTCGTACAGTACGGACAACTGGAAGTGGTATGCGGAACCCCGCCTGACGATGAAACGCGAAGTGCAGAGCGAATGGGTTGCCAGCGAGGTTCCGTCCGGGTTCCGGGTCGTCTCGACGCAGCAGAAAATTTTGCCGGACGTCGATGATCCACTGACCCACATCGTCTACGGCGATGGCCTGGTCACCGTATCGGTGTTCATCTCGCCGGTAACCGACGAGAAAAAGCCCAGGCGGTCGAGTGTTGGTGCGTCGAATTCCTACAGCACGGTCATCGACGACTACCGCGTTACGGCGGTCGGCCAGGTACCGCAGGTCACCGTCGAGCAAATCGCTAAATCCATGCGGCGGAGCCAGTAGGCGCGAAAACCGCCAACCAGGGCCCGCCGGGCCGGTATCAGCTCATGAAGGACCCGCAAGGCACCGTTGTCGCAATCGTCCGGGATTCCCGCGGCGTCACCGCAATTGTCGATGTCGCGGCCGATACCGTGTGCGCCCGCTGTGCGTCCGGGCGCGGTTGCGGGGCGGGTCTTTTTGCAGGCCGCACTGGCAGGCGACGCCTGGATGTCGCGGTGGGCGAGGGCCTGGAGCTCAGAGAGGGTGACGTCGTGGACATCCGGCTGGCACCGCGCAACGTGCTTGTGGCGGCACTGATCGTCTATGGCCTGCCCCTCGCGGGGGCGGCGGCCGGCGCGGCGCTGGCATTGGCGTTTTC
>CBDUCE010000028.1:0-21492 GCA_965365575.1 uncultured Gammaproteobacteria bacterium | reverse complement strand
GCTGGACTGGCCTGGCCAGTTTCAATACGACTTCGGGAAGCCATAGGCAAGCTTGGCCAACGTCACGCGGGATACGCAATTCTCGGGCGGCTTTGGCTGACGCTGGCCAGGATCGCGCTCCCGATTGCCTGGGTGGCTATTCAGTGGATATTCGTCCTGGTGATGAGCGAGCTTGGCATGCGCCACGCCGCCATAGTTGTAGTTTCCAGTTTGCTCACCGCCTGGATTGCAATCAGCATCATCACCGTATTCGTCGCAAATCCTCTTTGGTCAACCATCATAGCCGTATCCGCCTGGTTCGTCGCAGCCTTGAATATTCTCGGTTTGTTGGACAACACTGTTGCGTTGCTGAACGGCGCATCGTTCAGTCTCGGCCAACTGAATATATCCGCGCTGACCATCGTAAAGGGAGTGATCGCGCTCGGCGTTCTTTTGTGGATCACGGCCCTGGCAGGGCAGGTGATAGAAGGAAGGATCAAGGCCTCAACTCATCTTACGCCGTCGATCCAGGTGCTGGCGACGAAGCTCATGCGCATTGGACTGGCGCTGATGGCATTTATTTTCGCCATCTCGATTGTTGGTATCGATCTGACTGCCTTCGCCGTATTGGGCGGCGCGATTGGTGTTGGACTGGGGTTCGGCCTACAGAAGATATTCGCGAACCTGGTTAGCGGGTTCATATTGCTGCTTGATAAATCGATTAAGCCTGGTGATGTGATTGCGATTGCCAATGACTATGGTCGCGTCGATTCGCTGGGTGCGCGGTACGTCTCTGTTCTGACTCGCGACGGCATCGAGCATCTGATCCCGAACGAAGAACTGATCACGACCCGGGTAGAGAATTGGTCGTATTCGCAGGATCTGCTGCGTCTCAGGAAGACCATCGGAATACACTACAAGTCGGACGTGCGCAAAGCGATGGAGCTCTGTTTGCAGGCAGCGGCCGAAATACCGCGTATATTGAAGGATCCGGAGCCGGTCTGTTACGTGCAGGACTTTGCGGACAGTTCGGTAAATATCGAAATTCGATTCTGGATAAACGACCCGGTGAATGGTCGCGCGAATGTCATAGGGCCCTTGCTGCTCATTATTTGGGACAAGTTCCACGAGCACGGGATCGAGATTCCCTATCCTCAACGCGACCTGCATCTACGCTCTTCGGATTTATCTCCGGGTGACGGCATAGCGCTGTCGGGCGATACGCCAGCACACGAAGAGGCGGCATAGCGTGTCAAGCAACAGCTTTCGTCAGCTCAGCCGATCCGAACATCGAATGGGGAACAGAGGATTACTATCAAAAGGGAACTAACATGAAGCTAGCCATTCTATCCCGCGGTCCGAGGTCCTACAGCACGCGCCGGTTGAAAGAAGCGGCGCTGCAACGAGGCTACGACGTAAAAGTGCTCGACACGCTCAAGTTCGCGATCGATCTCGAGCAGGGGCGGCCGCATCTCTATTTCCGGCAAAAGCTACTGAGCGACTATGATGCGGTTCTGCCCAGGATTGGCGCTTCGATTACGTACTACGGCACGTCTGTTGTACGGCAATTCGAGGAAATGGGCGTATTCTGCGCCAATACGGCGAACGGAATTACCAATTCCCGCGACAAACTCCGAAGCCTGCAGATTCTGAGCCGTCATCGAATCGGCATACCCAAGACGACGTTTGTCAATGACAAGAAGGACGTGCTGCCAGCTATCGACCGCGTGGGTGGTGCGCCCGTCGTAATCAAGTTGATCGAGGGCACGCAGGGCATCGGGGTTCTACTGGCAGAGAGCATCAAGGCCGCAGAATCGATAATCGAGCTACTGCAGAGTCAGAAACAAGACGTTCTCATCCAGAAGTTCGTTGCTGAGAGCAAGGGCAAGGATATCCGGGCTTTCGTCGTCGGCGACCGGGTGGTTGCAGCAATGAGGCGCGTAGCCCAGGGACAGGAATTTCGCAGCAACGTCCACCGCGGCGGCATAGCAGAGCCTGTCGAGCTCTCCGAGGAGTTCCAGGATACAGCAGTTAGGTCGGCGCAGATTCTTGGCCTGCGAATCGCAGGGGTCGACATGCTGGAAAGCGCGACGGGGCCTCAGGTCATGGAGGTGAATTCGTCGCCGGGCCTGGAAGGTATCGAAACTTGCACCAATCTGGATATTGCTGGCGCTGTTGTGGACTACATCGCGGCGCGGGTGGACTTTCCGGAGATTGATATTCGGCAGCGCCTCACTGTCAGCAAGGGTTACGGCGTAAGTGAGATTCACATTCCGGAGGGTTCCGAATTCGAGGGCATGACGATAGCCGAGACGAAATTGCGAGACAGGGACATCAATGTTCTGACTTTGTATCGTGGCAAGACCGTCATCCCGAACCCACGAAATGAACGACAGCTGGAAGCCAGCGACCGATTGCTGTGCTTCGGCAAGCTCGATGCCATGCGGGGCCTGTTGCCACCAAGAGCGCATCGCCGCCGGCGCCCGAAGGTCAAGGTACTGGACCAGGAAGAATCCGCTTAGTCGACGACCGTCAAGGCCGATTGGGTGAGAGGCCTGGATCCGGGCTTCCATGCCCGGGTCATTACCTTATGCGTATAATGTATATTATGTTAAATAACGGATATGGCTATCCAGAGGGCTGTACCGGCAGGCCCCCTCTCGCGTCACGCTGCCTTTCTGACTGCTGTTTCTGATCCCGATGGTTTATTACGCCATTCCAGCACCGTCACCGTGAGTGCCGGGAGCATGGTAAGCGACACGATCGCCGCTCCGAGTATGCCGAACAGGACGATCGCGCCTACGCCACGATAGAGTTCGGTGCCCGCGCCGGGCATGAATACCAGCGGTGACAGGCCGCAGATGGTCGTCAGCGTGGACATGGCGATGGGCCGGAAGCGCAAGGCCACGGCTTCGCGAACCGCCTCGCGGGGACCGGCAGCGCCCTTCTCCATGAGTCGCTTGGCCTGGTCCACGATCAGGATCGGGTTATTGACGACGGTTCCCATGAGGATCAGGAAACCCAGCATCGAAATCATGTCGAAGGGCTGGTGAACGCCGTCCAGGCCCATCAGGGTCAAAGCATTGCCCACGGCATTCATCAGCACGAGACCGACAATGCCGCCCGCGATGCCGAGCGGGATCGTGGTCATGATCAGCAGCGGATAGCCCCAGTGTTTGAAAATGGCGACCAGCAGCAGGAACACGATGATCAGCGCCACCGGGTAATTGGCCGCCAGGGCCGCTTTGGTCGCGTCGAGCTGATCGCTCGCCCCGGAAATCGACACGTTGACGCCTGCGGGCATCGCGCCGCTCGATATTAGAGCCCCTATTACGTCTTTCCGGACGATTTCCACGCCCGTCTCGAGGGGCACGGACGCCGGCGGGATGACGTTCAGCGTTACCGTGCGCTGGCCATTTATGCGGCGGACCGTGTTCGTATCCACCGTTTCCCGGATGCCCGCCAAAGCCGATAGCGGCAGCACGCTGCCTTGCGGCGTGTAGATTGGAAGCTGTGCAAGACTGTCGAGGCTTGCCGCGCCGCCCTCGCTGCCGAACAGGTAGATATCGATCTTGTCGTCCTCGAGGAAGAACTCGTCGACGAATGCGCCGTCCGTGAGTGCTGCAACCGTGTATCCGATGTCGCCGGCGCTCATCCCGACTTCGCTCGCGCGGTCCCAGTCGGGTCGCACTTCGACCAGCGGCTGCGCGAGCGTCAGTGACGACGGGCTGGACTGGATCCGCGGGTTGCCGAACACTTCCTGTGCGCGCCGGTAAGTGGCCAGGGCCACGTCGTAGATCACCGCGAGACTCGGCCCCGAGATGTCCAGGTTAATGCTTCGTGTGCCGCCGTCGTTGCTGGTGATGATCGATCCCCTCGCGGCGAAGGCGCGCATGCCCGGGTACGTCTCGTAAACCGCAGTTATCGCATCCATCAGCTCGTCGATGTGCTTGTGATCGACGGGCTCCGAGATGATGCGGACGCGGCCGGCGCTGATGCTCAGGTTGAGATACTTGATGGCCGGAACGATGGTTTCCCCGCGCTCGAATCGCTCCGGGTCGTCGTCAACGTACGGCAGGAAGTAGTCCTGGATCTCAAGCCCGATCGCAGCCATGGTTTCGAGGTTGTAACCGGGCGGCGCGCTCATGGCGGCGAAAGTCTTTGGCTCTTCGCCCTCCGGCAGGTATTCCGCGGCGGGCGTCAGGAAGAAGATAACCGCGAGGCTCAGCAGCACGGTTGTCGCGATGGTCGTCAAACGCCGCCGCGGCGTGCTGATCAGCGAGTCGACCCGGGCCACCACCGCGTCGCGAAGGTCGGAGCCGGCGGGCCGTCCGCCACCGCCGAAGTCGAGCTGCGCGCTGGCTGTCGGGATCAGGGCGATCGCCACCAGCATCGACGCCATGATCGAGGCGGAAATCGCGATCGCGATATCGGAGTACAGCTGCCCTGCTTCCTCGACGATGAAGAGCACGGGCGCAAACACGAGGATCGTGGTCAACGTCGATGCCAGCACAGCCGGCCAGACGTTGCGCACGCCTTCCACCGCGGACCGAAAACGGTCTAGCCCGCGACGCCGCGCAAGCTCGATGCTCTCGATGACCACGATACTGTTGTCCAGCGTCATGCCGATCGCGAACGCGATGCCCGCGAGCGAGATGACGTTGAGCGTGCGGCCGGCGGCCAGGAGGCCGAGGAACGCAGCGATGGTGCAGATCGGTATGCCGATGATGCCGACCAGCGTCGCGCGCGCGGAGCGCAGGAACAGGTACATCACCAGTGTCGCCAGGATGGCGCCGAGCCCGAGGTTGAACCAGACGTTGCGGACCGAGGCCTCGACGTAGCCGGCGTCTTCCGCGATCAGGCCCATCTCCATGCCCGCGGGCTGCAACAGTTCCTCGTTCAGCTGCTCGACGGCGTCGAACATCGCGTACTTGATGTCGATGACGTTCGAGCCCGCCTCGCGACTCACGGCGAGAAACAGGATCGGTTTGCCGTTGACGAACGACAGGCTGTCGATCTCGAAATGGTCGAGTTCGACATCGGCGATGTCAGACAGGCGGATGGTAGCTTGCCCTCGCCTGTCCACGATCAGGTTGCGCAGCTGATCGATGTCTTCGAAGCGCCCGACAGTCCGCAACAGGTAACGCCGCTTGCCGGAATCGATCTGGCCGCCGGATACGTCCTGGTTGCGCCGCCGGATAGCGTCTCGCACGGCCGTGATCGTGAGGCCGCGATCGGCGAGCCGCGCCGGGTCGAGGAGGATGCGGATCTGCCGCTCCGCGCCGCCGCGCACTGACACCTCGGATACACCCGGGACATTGGACAACCGCGTGCGGACGTTGTCCTCCATGAAGTCGCGCATCATGTCCATGTCGAGCTGCCGCGGATTTCCCGGCAGCGGCGATATGTAGAAGTACATGAACGAGTTCGCGGAGAACGAACTCGCGTATACACGCGGCTCGTCGACATTGATCGGGTACGACGGCACCTGGTTGAGCGCGTTGTTCACCCGGATCAGGGTTTCGACGATGTCGACGCCGAACGGGAAATCGAGTTCGATCTCGGCGGAGCCGCTCGATGCGGTTGCTTCGAGGCGTTGCAGGCCAGGGATCGTGCGGAGGTATTCCTCCTGCTCGATGAGGATCTCTTTCTCGACATCCTGCGGTGTGGCCCCCGGCCATGACGTGCGCACGGATATCGTGCGAACCTCGAGATCGGGGATCATCTGCACCGGGATACGGAATGCTGCCAGCACACCGAGTACGGTGAGGATCAGCGCGCCGACGGCCATCAGCAGGCCGTTGCTGACGATGGCTCCGAAGAGTCCCTTGTCGTCGCCCGTCGTGCTCACTTCGGTATTACAGTTTCGCCGTCACGCAGGGCTTCGTTGCCGCGCGTTACCACGTCGAGCCCGGCGTCCAGACCGCTGCGCACCTCGACGAGTCCGTCGAATTCCAGTCCGAAGTCGATACGCTTCTCATGCACCACCGGTTTGCCGTCCTCGGTCTCCACGATCCACACGGTCCTGCGGCCGTCCGGGTACATGAGCACCGCGTCACGCGGCACCACCACGGCCTCGCGGCCGGTGTCGATCCTTATGGCTGCGCGGACCGACATTCCCGGCGTGACCGGCAGCCTGTGTTGCGCATCGGTGACCACGCGCAGCAGGAAGGTCCTGGCGCCCGGGTCCTTGACCGGAACGATCGACTGCACGCGCCCGGCCACCACCTCGTCCGGCACGGCGTCCAGCGCCAGGTCGATGCGTGTCTGATCATCGAGTCGTGCGTAGTAGCTCTGCGGTACCCGGAAGTCGAAACGCAGCCCCTCTGTTGCAACGAGTTCCACGAGGCCGTCGCCGGGATTGACCCATTCGCCAACCTGCGCGAGGCGCTCGCTGACGACGCCCTTGAAAGGCGCGCGCACCTCGTGGCGGCGCAGCACCGCCTGCTGCTGGCGGGCGGCGGCAGCGGACGCTTCGAGCGCGGCCTCGTTACGCGTGACCTCGGCGCGCAGGGACTTGATCTCGGTTTCCGCGATACCCCGCTGCGGCCCGACGTCCTCCGCTTCCCGGAGCCGGCGTTTCGCATCGTCCAGCGCGATTTGCGCCTGCGTCCTCTCGGCGGCGGCCCGCTCGAACGTCAGGCGCGCGAGTTCGCTGTCGAGCGTAACGACGATGTCGCCCTCCTCGACCCGGTCACCGGCGTCGACGAGCGTCGCTTCCACGAGGCCGCCGATGGACGGCGACAGCACGGCCGATTGCGGCGACGTGACGGTGCCGCTGACGTTGACGACCTGGACGACGGCCCGGCGTTCGGACTTCGCGGTCTCGACCGGCGACGCCGCGTGCGCACCTGCCGCGTTAAATACGCAGACGATCGCGGCAACTGCCGTGACGGCGAAGCGACGGATCATCGGGTGCTATCCCCGGTGAGCAGCGATTCCAGTCCCTCGCGCACGATGCTGCCCCAGTGCCGTCCCAGCCTGCGGATTTCCGCCGCGTTGCTGACCCGGTTCGACTCGATCATCCCGGATTGCTGTTGCGCGGCACGGCGATCGACGTCGCGGTAGGAGACGCCCAGCGGTACGAACAGGACCTTCCTGTAGCCCGTGATGTCAATATCCGGTCGTGCCCACACGCTGTCCATGATCGTGTTGTCCGCTCGAACCAGGCCGTCGAAAGTGACCTCGGCATCCGGCCCCGACTGCAATTCGGGTGTCGGGGAGGCAGCGCAACCGGCCAGCGCGCAAAGGCACAACACCCCGCGTATTGATGTTCCGTTCATGTCAAAGCACCCTTGCACCAAGTGTCATCGGCTTGTCAAAGCCTCAGCCCGCGCGGGACGAAACGCGTCAACGACGTACACCGCGGCGACCCCGTAAAGCGTGGCCAGCGCGAACATGACGAGCCGCGACCAGAATGCCACATCGGCACTGCTTCCGCTCGCGGTATCCATGACCGCGGGCGCGAGGATGACGATCATGGTCAGGTAGCCGTACGACCAGGTACCGGCCTCCGGGTGCATACCTTTACCCTGGAATATTCTCGGTCCGAAGACCAGTGCGCCCAGTGCGACCAGCAGCGCATACATCATAAGCTCCGGCACTACACTCAACACATTCCAGCCGATGATGGCGCCGATACCGCCAATGATCGTGGACATGATCAGCGACCGTCCCGCAAGCCGCGCACCCTCGTTGGTGGCCTGCTGTCCCATCGACGCCACCTTGATCATCACCGGCACGTACGCCGTGCTTGCCCCTGACAGCATGAACCAGAATGCGATCGGGAACACGATCACTGTCGAGCGCAGCGCACTCCAGCGCGCCTGCGCCAGGTCGGGCGCGCCTGTATCCTGCGGCTTGCCCGCGGCTGGTGCCGGGAACCCGCCCGCGAGCGCATCAGGCACCAGCGCGTGGGCGATCCACACGAACACGATGCCGATGACCGCGTTCATGACCATGCCGCTGATCAACATCAGCGTTGCATCCACGCTGACCGAGCCGACAGCCGTGCTCAAGGCGATGCCGACCGTGATGAAGGTGCCGAGCACCGGCGAGCCGCCCTTGGCCGTGAAGTAGAAACTCCAGAAGAGCGCGAGGACCAGCAGCAACAGGCCGACGAGCTGGTAGTCCAGCAACCACGGCAGTAACAGCAGGCTCGCGTACATCGACAGGGTCATCGCGGCCAGGAACTTGATACCCATTGCGAGCGTAAGCGCCGGCAGCGGCAACGCAAGGATAAACAGCGTCATGACCGGCGCGATGAACGAGAGGTCCCAGCCTGCGGCCTGCGAAACCCACATGGACAGGCCCGTGCCCGTCGCGAGCCGCAGGATTCGAACGTGGGCGATCACCATGGCCGGGCGTCAGCGAATATAGGTCAGGACGCTGAGCAGGCGCATCTTGAGCCACGCGATCGAGTTGAACAGGAAGCCGTTGCCGGTATAGACGACGACCGAGGCCTGCGCACCCACGCGTATGCCGCGCCGGTCTTCCGCGTTCGGCAACTCGAAATCCACGAGCACCGAGAAGCGTTGCGAGTCGCGCAGCCACTGCCGGTCGTTGCTGATCGTCGGCAGGCTGCCGAGCGGTGCCGACTCCACGTTGACACCGAAACCGGTGGTGCGGATCTTGCCGTCCAGGACCTTGCCGGGCAGCGCGTCGAAAACGAGTTCCACCGCGTCGCCGGGCTTGATGTTGCCGAGGTTGTTCTCGGTGAAGTCCGCCTGTACCCAGATGTCATGCGAGGCGAGGAAGGTCATCAGCGGCGCGCCCGCCGGCGCGGAATTGCCGCGATCGACGCGTACGTCGGTGACGACACCGTCGTCGGGCGCAATCACCGAAGTTCGCGCGAGATCGAGCTGCGCCTGTTCCAGACCGGCCTGCGCCTGCAAGATGCGGAAATTCTGCTCCCCGGTCTCGCCGAGGTTCTGGCGTGCTTGCTCGAGGTTGGCCTCGGCGGCCCGCACCGACGCCTGCGCCGCTGTGTAGGAGGCTTCCGCCAACTCAATACGGCGATCCGAGATCGCTCCCGGGTCTTCCTGCTTGATGCGTCGCAACCGGACCAAGTCCTGCTGCGACTTCAGGAGGTTCGCCTTTGCCGACACCACCTGCGCCTCCGCGGCATCGATGTTCGCGGTCGAAGCGCCGGTAGCCTGGCGCGCCGACTGCAGGTTGGCTTTCGCGGTCTCGACCGCGAGTTCGTAACGCTCGGGATCGATCCTGAACAGCAGGTCGCCGGCCTTCACCTGCTGGTTGCTCTTTACCGCGACCTCGGTGACGGTCCCGGAAACCTCGGGCGCGATCGGCACGACCAGCGCGTTGACGCGCGCCTGCGTCGTGTAGGGTGTGACGCGGTCCGCGACGATGTAGTAGATCATCAGCACGCCACACAGCGCGAGGATGATCAGCGTCCACTTGCGCACCGGGTCCTTCTGCGGAGCTGCCGTCGCTTCCTCGGCCGGGTCTTTGCTGTCGTTGCTGGTTTCGTCAGTCATGTACGTCTCTCATCGTCTCGCCGGGGGATTGTCGAGCACATCGCCCCAGTTGGTGCGCTCCTGCATCTCTTGCTGCGTCGCCTCGTCGATGTACTGCGGCGGCGCGGCCGATTGCCAGCCGCCGCCAAGGCCACGATACAGGGCAATGAAGCTGCGCATCACGTTGCCCCGGTTGGTCGCATAACGTTGCTGCTGGGCGAACAATGCCTGTTGCGCCTGCAGCACGCGCTGGTAGTCGGCGAAGCCTTCCTGGTAACGCAGCAGGGACAATTCCGCGGAACGGCCGGCTGCGCGAACGCCCTCCTCCAGGATGCTGTCCTGCTTGCGTGCACCGGCCAGCGAGGCGATCGCGTCTTCGACCTCGCGGTAGGCCTGCAACACCGTTTCGCGATAGGCGATCAGCGCCTGCTGCAAGCGGGCATCCTCGACGCGGACATTATTTCGAATCCGGCCGTAATTGAGGAACGGCCAAACGAAGCTGGGCCCGATGGAATAACCGATGCTGTCCGAACTGAACAACGTATCGATACCGCTTTCTCCGGAACCGGTTGACGACGTGCCCTCCGCGGCCGAGACGCCGAGCGTGCCTGCCAGCGAGAAGCTGGGATAAAGGTTGGCCTGCGCCACTCCGACCAGTGCGTTTTGCGCCAGCGCCTGCAGCTCCGCACGGCGCACGTCGGGCCGCTGGCGCAACAGGTCGGCGGGGATACCGACCGCGGCGGTGTCGGGGATTGCCGGCAGGCTGCCTTCGCCTTTCAGGATGTCGTCCACGTTGCCCGGCGTGCGGCCCAACAGCACGGCGAGCGCGTTTTTCAGCTGCCGCAGCGTCGTCTCGAGGTCCGGGATGACAGCGGCGGTACCGAGGAGCTGCGTTCTTGCCTGCAACGCATCGAGTTCCGAGCTCGAACCGTTGCGATACAGCACCTCGGCGATTTCGTAGCTGCGCTCCTGGATGGCGTAACTCTCGCGCGCGAGGCGCAGCTGCTCCTGCGTCGCGCGGATCAGCGCATAGATGTCGGCGACCTGCGCGGTCAGCAGCACCGTCGCTTCGTCATAACTCGCGATCGAGGCAAGCAGGCCGGCATCGGCGGCTTCGATGCCCCGCCGGAAGCGCCCCCAGAAGTCGATTTCCCACACGACGCTGACGCCCGCGTTGAGCTGCGTGTAACGCGTATCCGTCGTCGCGCTGTTCGCGGCGGTCTCGCTGACGCCCACGGCGGAAATGTCCCCGGCAAGCACCTGCTGCTGCGGGTACTGGTTGCCGACGGCGATATTCAGTTGCGCCTGGGATTCCAGGACGCGAAGCCCGGCGATCTCGAGCGCGTTGTTTTCGCTGCGCGCGGTTGCTATCAGCTCGTCGAGAACCGGATCTTCGAGGACTCGCCACCACGCCTCGAGCTGCGCGGCGTCGGTTTCGAACGCCCGCAGCTCGGCATCCAGCCATGCGGGATTCGCGGGCACATCCGGCCGCACGAAATCGGGCCCCACCGGCGCGCAGGCTGCCAGCAGCGCGGCGCAGGCGGCCGGCGCAAGTCCGCGCAGGCCACGTGCACGCCTGTCAGCTCGATTCGGCTTCGGGCTCGGGTGCATCCGGGGCCATCCAGGCAACCAGAAGCTCATAGCCGAGGGCGAGCACGACGGCGCCGATGAACAGTCCGATGATCCCGGACATGATCGCGCCGCCGATAGCACCGATCAGGATCACCAGCATCGGTGTGTCGAGGCCGCGGCCGAGCAAAATGGGTTTGAGGATCCCGTCGAGGAAACTAACGAGGAACGAGTAGACCAGGAAGATCGTCGCGGGAACCGGCTCCGCCACCGAGAAGTACCAGAAGGCGATCGGGCCGAGCACGAGGATCGGCGGCAGTTGAATGATCGCAACGACCAGCACTGCGCCGGCCCAGATGCCGGCCATCGGAATGCCCGCCACCACCAGCCCCACGGCCGCGGCCAGGCCCTGGATCACGGCGACGCCGAGCACGCCCTTGACGACGCTACGTATCGTCGAAATCGACATGTCGGTAAAGCGGTCACCGTTCGGCGTGCCGACAAGGCTCGTCATGATCTGTCGGGACACCTTGTAGCCGCCTTTCGCCTGCGTCAGCAGCGCGCCCGCGATAATCGTCGACAGGACGAACTGCAGAATGCCGACGAGTGCGCCGGTGCCGAATTTAAAGACACGCTGCCCCAGCGCGCGCAGCTGCTCTTCGTACTGAACAGCCGTCTGCTGCAGGTTGGCTGCAGCTCCCGACCAGATTTCGTAGGTCTTCTCACCGATCACCGGCCAGTCGGCCACCTCCGGATTGGGTGGCCGAACGTGCAGCGTCCCGGCGCGGAGATTCTGGCCGAGCGACTTGAGGCCGCCGAAGGTCGATTCCCCGAGCAACCAGGTCGGCACCAGGATGATGGCGAGGCCGATAAGGACGAAGATCGCCACCGAAAGCTTTTCGCGCCCGCCGAGCTTTTGCACCAGGGACACATGCATCGGATAGACCGCGACCGCGATGATGATGGCCCATACCACGATACTGATGAACGGCTTGACGATGTTGAAGCACCAGAACAACAGCAACAACAATGCGCCGATCTGCAGGAATGACGCCATTGCATTGGCAAGAAATCGCTGGTCAACCTTCGTGCTGTCTGCGCTTGTCATTTGTAACTCCTGGTGTCCGGTCCGGTTGCCGCTCGTTCCTCGCGCTCATCGCTCTGCCAGGTCTTCTGGACGACGGCAAACATCAGCGCCGTCGACCAGCCAACGAGCAGAATCCCATTGAGTGCCTGGATTCCGCTGAGCAAACGCCAGCCATCACTGAGCGTGATGTCGCCGTAGCCGAGCGTCGTGAATGTGACGAAAGAAAAATACACGGCGGTCTCGAAATCGGCGAGCTCACCGACAGGCACCAGCGCTTTGTAGGTGCCCGCCCAGACCATGATTTCCACTGTGTGCAAAAACACGAGCACCAGTGCAGCGATCATCAGGGCGGTGAGCACGCGCTTCGAACTCCATTGTCCCTCCCGATCAAGGAAGGTACTGGCAAGGTAGCGCACCAGGTAAGCCGTGCCGAGGGCATGAATGATGACGGTGACCGCCACGAGTCCGGCACCGATCAAGCTCAATTTCAGCATCGCAGGCTCCTGGAACTGAGCGCCCGGCATTGGATCACGGGGATGGCTGGCCGCAGGGGCACGATCGGCATACAGGCTCCGTTATTGTTGGCATTGTCTGGAGGTGCAGCGGATCATTCTAGCGACATCCGTTATCCTTGTCCCATGCTTATCCGGTGGCTGCCGCTGTTCATCGCCCTGGTGCCGCTCATCGGCGTCCATGTCGCCTACCTGATCGCGGTCGATTACGGCTACCTGCAGCCCTGCATCCCCTACCTCGAGGGGTGCACCTCGATCAGCGCTACCGGTCGTTATCCACCCGCGAGTTTCCTCTTCAAAGCCGTCGAGATGGCCATGGCGGTCGCGCTACCCGTCTTCTGGTATTTCTCGGTGAAATGGCTGCGGGCGCTGGACCCGGGCTGGCACGGTCACGCCGTCTGGTCTGTCTTCGTGACCGGGCTGGTCGGTGCGGTCGCCCTGATTGTCTACGTCACCTTCCTCGGTACGCAGGAGCCCGTCTACGAATTCATGCGGCGCTTCGGCATCTATTTCTATTTCCTCGGCACCGTGCTTGCGCAGCTGTTCCTGGCCCTGTCGTTTCGGGGCATCTGCCGGGCCCTCGGCGACCGTGCGCTGCGGCGAATGGCAGCCGCGATGCTGGCGCTCTGCCTGATGCCATTTGCGCTCGGCCTGCTCAACCTGGCGCAGAAGTCGGTCCTGCCGCACGAAACCGCGGACGTGCTGGAAAACAGCATCGAGTGGATCGCCTCACTGCTGATGCAGTTGTATTTCTTCGTGGTGTATTTTGCGTGGCGGCGGACGGGTCTTGCGGTTTCGGTAAGCGTGGCCCCTCCCTCCAGGGACCTGTAACTCGTTTTCAGGGCGCGCTCTTCGTGGCTCCGGCGGCCTGCAGGTCGTCGTCATCGGCATCCGGGGCGAGTGAATAGTCGAGCACGCCCGTCGCGATCATGTCCGTGGATGCCTGCGCTACGGACAGCTCGGTTTCTACCTCGCGCAACTTGACCTCGGAGCGCACGCTTTCCTCGGCGCGTTCCGACAACTCGGCCCGCAGCTCGCGGGTTTTCATCACCGAGTCCCTGAGATCTTTCTTGAGCTCTTCGACGCGCCGTTGCTGATGACTGATGACCTTGTCGCGCTTCTCAATATCGGCGCTTGCGCTTTCCAGGTCGTTTTCCAACTGCGCGACGCTTTCTTTGACCTGCCCCAGCTCGCCCAGGGCGATTCGCAGTTCCGCCTCGAGCGACCGGATCCGGTCGTCTCGTGGATCGCGTTTCTTGGCGCGAGTCACGGACCCCATGCGCGAACTTATCGACGCCAGAACCCACCCGAGCAGGAAGGCGCCCACTGTCATGAGAATCAGGTTCTGCGGAAGTTCGACAAACATCGGCCTATGATCATTCGCTTTCGGAAATTTGAAAAGGACGGAGTTCTCAGTATGTGCAGGGACGCAACCCGGCCGGGCAACAATGCCGCGACCTTCTGTGATAAACAAAAAGACAATAAAAACATTTATAAACAATAATTTATTGCTTTTTCCTCAGGTAAATTAGCATTACCGCCGGCACCAGAACTTGACGCCTTCTGCATCGAGGAATGCCTCGGCATTACACCCCTCCAGCATGGCCAGCGTACTGAGCATGCCGGCCTGGGTGCAGGTGTCCGCGGCGACGGTGACGGACCTTGGCGCCCCCTCGACCGGCCAGCCGCTTCGTGGGTCGAGGATATGGCTGTAGCGCACACCGTCTTTGAGGAGAAAACGGCGCGAGTCGCCGCTCGTCGCGAGGGCGCCCGTTGCAATCTCCAGCACGGTTTCGCTGCGCTGCTCGTTCGCAGATACCGGCTCGATACCCACTCGCCATGCACGCCGCTCGAGGGGGGCGCGCGTGACCGCGAGGTCGCCGCCGAAATTCACCACGGCGCTGCAGGTCGCCGCTTCCCGTAACTTGCCCGCGACGCGATCGACGGCGTACTCCTTGCCGATTCCGCCGAGGTCGATCTCCATCCCCGCCTGCAGGGTGAAGACCGGCCGCTGCCACGTTACCTTGTCCCAGCCAACCCGCTGCAGGACGCGTTTGACCGCTTGCGGATCCGGAAGCCTGTCGCCGCCGTCGAAGGTCCACACCTCGCGAAGCACGCCCGAGGTGATGTCGAAGCGACCGTTGCTCAAAGTATGAAGCGTGTCGGCGAAGTCGAGCAGTGACGCAGTCTCTTCGTCGACCGTTACCTTGTTTCCCCGGGATGCGTTGATGCGTCCCACGATGTTCCCGGGAAGGTAGCGGCTGAACTTGTCCTCGATGCGCCAGGCTTCGCCGGCGGCAATCTCCGCGAGGCGGCCAGCCTCGCCGCGGTCATCGGACTCGATGAGGATCTCGCACGGACTGGCCATGGCATCGAAGCGGCCAACCAGGCAATCCTGCCCTGCCTCGACCGAGACCTGACGTGCCGGTCGGCGGCCTCCCACGACAGGTTACCTCGAGAAGCGGTAACTGAATTGCAGGATGATCGCGTCGAGATCGGGGTAGGTTTCCCGCCCCACCTGGTTGCCAATGAGCAAATTGCCGGGGATCGAGCCCGTCTGCCGGTAAAGCTCGGCGCGAACGCTCATCTCGTTGCCGCCTCGCGTCGTCCAGCCGTACTTGAGTCCCGCGGTCATCGCATCGAAATTTCCGAGCCGATAATCCGCGGACGCATAGGTGGGCAATTCGACACCGTCGACCAGGCTGATCGTGTAGAAATCGGCTTCCGACTGCGTATAGAAGCGCAGATGGGGCTCCACGAAGCTCCTTTCGCCGATCGGCCAGCGCAGGCGCAGGTCTACCGTGTGCGAGTCGATCTCCCAGTCATCCGTCATGTAACGGTACGAGGCATCAAGCACCTTGCCGCCCATGTAGTACTTGGCCTGCGTATAAATACTGTGTTTCGTACGGTCGTCGGGCCGGCTCTCGAAGCGGAACTCGTGCGACGGGCCCTCGGCGCCGGGCGCAGGCACCCGGGTGATCGTGTCGCCGGTCGTGCCGTCGACCAGGCTCAGGACCTTGTAAGGATCGGTCAGGTAGCCGCTGGAATTGCTGAATGAATAATTCACCTGCACGAGCAAATTTCGCGAAATGACCTGCGTCACGCCGAGCACCGCGTCGACGACATCCTTGGTTTCAGTGCCGGTCTTGTTACCGGTGTCGTCGACGTCGAGCATCGGGGAGAACGGGATCGGGGTTCCCCCGACCGGGTCCCACTCGTCGCGTGCGATAGCGAGCCCGGCCGACACCGTGGTATTGCGATTATTGAAGTCGCGCGACAGGCTGCCGTTGAGGCCGAGATGCGTGTAGTCGTACTCGAAAGAGCCGCTGAAGCCGACGCTGGTCTGCCACAGGCGTCCGAGCGGCTGCTCCCAGCCGGCGCTGAGCGCAACGCGCGTGTCCTTGAAGGTGTCGTCGAGTGGCAGCTCGTTGGCAGGGATGGTGTAGGCGGAACTGCCGGAAGGCCGCGTGAACGTCTGGGGCACCCCCTGGCGAATCGCACCGTTGGGCGTCGCGCCCGTCAGGGTATCCACCGTCAGGCCGAGCGTCAGGGCGCGGTCGTCGACGAAGTAGCGTTTGCCGAGTACGTTCAGGCTCAGATCCTGGACCCGATCGTTGTCCTCACCGTAATACAGGAGCGCCGTGTTGAAATCCCAGTTCGGTTCCTCCTGGGCCTGTACCGGCGCCGTCGGCGCGGAGCCCAGCAGGCTGCAGGTGGCGGCCGCGAGCGTGGCCGATACCGACTTCTTCGGTCTCTTGTTCGTCATGCTGGCTCCCTCAGTTGCAGCCGCAACCGCCGCCGCCGAATCCGCGGCCGCCGCTGGAGGCTTCCTTGCTGAAATAGATGTGATCGTCGATGGCTGCCTCGACGGGGTCCGTCGTGAGCTGCATCTCGTCCTTCGCGAGAATGTCGCGTTCCCAGGGCTCGACGCCCATGGACGAACATCCGCTCGTCAGCGCAAGCAGTGCCGCGATGCCGATAGTGGCGAAACCTTGCTTATTCATTGGCTGCCCCCGATGCTCGCAGCGCCTTGACGATCAGCGCCTCGTATTCGTCTTGCTGCTTGACCTTGAAGCCCATGTGCCTCGCCGCAATCTGTCCGTCGCGGCCGAACACGTAGGAACTGGGCATGGCGACGACTTCGAACTGCCTGGCGAGTTGCTTGTCCGCATCGTAAACGATGGCGAACTCGGCCGGGTACTCCTCGAGAAACTTCGCCGCGTCGCTTCGCTCCATGTCGAGGTTCACGCCGACGATGACGAGCCCCTGCTCCGCGTACTTGTCGTGCATTGCGTTTAACCAGGGGAACGACCGCCGGCAAGGCACGCACCAGGATGCCCAGAAATCGAGTACTACGACCTTGCCCGCGTATTGGCTCACGTCGAAGGTCTCGGATGCCGGGACCTGCGACCACGGCAGCAATGAGAGTTGCGCCACGACCAATGCGCCGATCCAGGCCCGCATCGTCCCGCGCTTAAGGGAATCAAGCTTCATTCGGAATCCATTTTTTGACCAGTGACTGGAAGCTGCAGCATCGCTGCATTAGCCGTTAGAGGGAGGTACGAGAATTTTCCTTCGCTGGATGGGGCCAATTGCTGCTTTTTTCTTACGGGGCGAGCAACGCGCGGACCCGGTCGGGAAAGTCCGTGAACAGGCCGTCGACAGCCAGGTCGGTGCAGAAATACCGAACCATGTCCCCGAAACTGGCGAATCCCGGGGCCAGGTCGTCGACCCTGAAAGTGTAGGGATGCACCAAAAGTCCGGCACTCTGCGCCCGCTCGGCGATCCCCGTGGAGCGCGGCGGAGCCCCGTCCGCACCGGGCGTATAGAGTCTGTTGACCCACGGTCCGATCGCGTCAGCCGTCCGCGCCAGCTCCGTGAGCCCGGGATCGCTGCACAGCAAATCGTAGTCCGTTGCAGCCTCCCCCCAGCTGTTGTCGCCGATGAGTTGGACGAGCCGCATCCGGCAACCAAGTTCCCCGCGCAGTCGCAGAACCTCGTCCGCATCGAAACACTGCACGAATACCGGATCGTCCGGCCCCTCGTAGCCATGCGTGGCCAGTACTTCGAGCATCGCGGCGGCGAGGTCGATGCCCTGCTCCCTGTGCCAGGCCGGCCGCTTGATTTCCGGGTAGATGCCTGTGGCACCGCCCGTGGCGCGGTTGAGGCCGCTGACGAACGTGAGTTCTTCGGCCAGTGTATGCACTGCGAAACGACCGCTGCCGGGCGGAAAGCGGTTCGGATAGACGGGCAGCCCGTCGCCATCGAGGCGCTCCGACACGTCGAGGGTTCGTATCTCGTCCAGTTCGAAGTCGCGCACGTAGTAGCGGCCGTCCTCGCGCGCCCGCCCGGGAAAGCGATCCGCCACGTTGGTTACGCGGTCGAGATAAATATCGTGCAGCACGACGAGCTGGTCGTCGCGAGTGGCGACCACATCCTGCTCGAGAAAATCAGCACCCATCGCATACGCCAGGGCCTTGGCCGGCAAGGTGTGCTCGGGCAGGTACCCGCAGGCGCCCCGGTGCGCGATGATGACAGGCATTTCGTAGAAGGCTTTAATTAAGCTCGATAACCCTATGTTTTATCGTCAATTTCACCCTGCGCATCCCAGCCCGGAAAGTCGATTGTCTCCCAGCGGGCCGTGTCTTCACCGCGGGCCTGCCGTTTCAGGGCATCGACGATTTCCCGGTCGTTCCACTCGATGTGTTCTTTCACCCGGTCGGCCACAGCCTGCGGCGTCTCCAGCAGGCCACCGAAAGGTCGGATGGCGATCATCGGTTTCGAATTCGCGTCCGCCGCATCCATCAGGAAACGGGCCAGGCTTTCTTTGTCCTCGTAGAGGCTCGGCAATACAATAACGGCTTCCGATTCCTTTATCTGGGCGATGAGTTCTTCCTTGATGGCCTCGATGCCCCCCGATTCCGGCACGTTGTCGGGTCTGCTGACGTTTAGGTAGAAGAAGCGATCGACGCTTTCCAGGAACTCGAACACCCGCAGGTAGTCATCCGTTTCCTGGAATGCATGGGTTACGAACACCCGTATGGGATTGCTCTCGGACACGATTACCTCCGCTAATGCGATTGTAATGAGGATTCTAGCCAATTCGAACGCGTCTCGTGCGACCGCGATCACGTATGCAGGATTCTGTTTCCATGCCCGCGGCGTTTCGGTATCGTAGCGACGCGCATGCGACTCCTTCTCTACAACATTCGATACGCCGTCGGCGGCGGTGCCAGCATGCACATGCCGTTGCCGGGCGCAGGCTACGTGCTGGGCAATCAAAGCGTCCTCCCGGAGATCACGCGTTTCATCAAGGATGTCGATCCCGACATCGTGGGGCTCATCGAAGTCGACACGGGTTCGATCCGGAGCCGCATGGTGAACCAGGCCGAGAAGATTGCCACCGACCTGCAGATGAACACGTCGTATGAAACCAAGTACGGGTCCAGGTCGTTCAACCAGATCCTGCCGATCGTGCGCAAGCAGGGCAACGCCTTCATGGCAGCCCAGCGAGTTCACGGCGAGAAATTTCATTATTTCGATACGGGCATCAAGCGCCTGATCATCGAGCTCGAGATGGCGGAGTTCGCGGTATTCCTCGTGCACCTGTCGCTGAAGTACCGCCACCGGCATCTGCAGCTGCGGCGCCTGTACGACCTGATCGAGGTAACCGAGAAACCGGTGATCGTAGCCGGTGATTTCAACACATTCTGGGGCGAAAACGAGATCTACCTGTTCATGCGGGCGGCGGGCCTGAAGTCCGCTAACGTGGATGGATTGCCGACCTACCCGAGCCGGGCGCCGCGTAAGGAACTCGACTTCGTGCTGTACCAGGAAGGCATAACAGTAAGCAGCTTCGAGATTCCCAACGTAAGGCTCTCGGATCACCTGCCCCTCATCTGCGACTTCGAGGTGACCAAAACATCATGACGCTAAAACACTGGACATCGGAGACCGGCGACGACGGTATCGTCTGGCTGTGCATCGACAAGGCGGACGGCGGCGCCAACGTTCTTTCCGGTGACGTACTCGACGAACTGCACCAGCTCATCGAGCCAATGGCGAAACAGCCGCCGAAGGGTGTCGTGATCCATTCGGGCAAGAGCAATGGCTTCGTAATGGGCGCGGACATCAATGAATTCACGAAAATCGAGAACCCGGAGCAGGCTTATGACCTGATTCGGCTGGGACAGCAGGTCCTGGATGAGCTCGAAGCCCTGCCCTGTCCCACCGTGGCCGCCATCAACGGTTTCGCACTGGGCGGCGGGCTCGAGCTGGCCATGGCCTGCGACTACCGTGTTGCGCTCGCGACCGACAAGCGAATCCTCGGCCTGCCCGAGGTACAGCTCGGCATCCACCCCGGGTTCGGCGGCACGGTTCGGGCGGTCCGGATCGCGGGCGTGCGACCGGCGATGCAGCTGATGCTCACCGGCAAGCCCATCACTGTCGGCAAGGGGCGCAAGATCGGCCTCGTCGACAAGATCACGGACGCGGACGGCTGGCGGCCCGCGGCGCGGGAATTGATTGCGGCCAGACCGCCGCAACGGAAAGCGCCAATGGTCGAGCGCTTATTGAACCTTCCGGTAATCAGGCCCTTCATCCGCAATGTGCTCGTCAAGCAGGTTGCCGGCAAGGCACGCAGGGAGCATTACCCTGCGCCCTACGCGATAATCGAACTCTGGAACCGCCATGGTGCGTCGACGCGCACGGGCTACGAGGCCGAGGCACGCTCTATCGCGGAGCTGATGTGCACGAGCACATCACGCAATCTCGTGCGGGTCTTCTTCCTGCAGAACAAGCTCAAGGGCCAGGGCGGCAAGTCTGCGGCCAGGATCTCGCACGTGCACGTTGTCGGTGCGGGTGTCATGGGCGGTGATATTGCTGCGTGGTGCGCGCTGCGCGGCCATACCGTGACGCTGCAGGATCGCGAGCAAAAATATATCGACCCGGCCCTGCAGCGGGCAGCAAAACTGTTCGAGAAGCGCATCCGCAACGAGGCTGACCGGGCAGCTGCAACGGAGCGGCTGCAGGCGGACGTCGCGGGCGCCGGTGCCGCCAGGGCCGACCTTGTTATCGAAGCCATATTCGAGAATCTCGAGGCCAAGCAGGCCCTGTACAGGTCGTTGCAGGAGAGGATGCCCGCGGAGGCGCTGCTGGCCACGAACACCTCGAGCATTCGTCTCGAGGACCTGCGCGTCGGCCTCGACGCGCCAGAGCGCTTCATCGGCCTGCACTTTTTTAATCCGGTGGCACAGTTGCCGCTCGTCGAGGTCATTCGCTGCGAGGACACCGAACAGGAGGCCCTCGACATCGGATTCGGCTTCGTGAAGGGCATCGGCAAACTGCCGCTCGAGTGCATGAGTTCACCGGGCTTCGTCGTAAACCGTATCCTCGCGCCCTACATGGCGGAGGCAATGGAGCTGGCTGAATCCGGCGTGCCGCTCGTCGAGATAGACCGTGCGGCGGAAGCGTTCGGCATGCCGATGGGGCCGGTCGAACTCGTCGACAGCGTCGGTATCGACGTTGCCCTGCACGTGTCGGAAGTACTGGGTGCCGCGATGAACAGGCCGGTGCCACAGAAGCTGGCCGACATGGTGGAATCCGGTCAGCTGGGACGCAAGAGCGGCGAGGGTTTCTACCGCTGGGAGAACGGCAAGGCCGTGAAGCCCGCTGCCGACGGAAGCAGCGCAGGCGAGGACATCCAGGACAGGCTGATATTGCCGATGGTCAACGAGGCGGTCGCCTGCCTGCACGACGGCGTCGTCAGCGATGACAACCTGCTGGACGCCGGCGTGATCTTCGGCACCGGTTTCGCGCCGTTCCGCGGCGGGCCGATCAACTACGCACGGGAACGCGGCATAGACGAGGT
>CBDUCE010000027.1:0-21614 GCA_965365575.1 uncultured Gammaproteobacteria bacterium | reverse complement strand
CCGCCTCGACCGCAAAACCGGTCGGCGAATGCGCCGTCGTCTGCAGCCTGATACGGCCGCGCTGGCCGACCACCAGGGCTTCGGAGTCACCGATCTGGTAGGAGCGCGCAAGCTGCCCTTCTATCGTAACCACCGTCATCGTCGTCGCCGATCCGTTCGAGAGTCGCATTACCGCCTCGTTTGCAGCTTCGATACCGTCGAGAATCGCAGTGCGCAAAACGACGGTCTCGGACATCGCAACCGAGAGGGCTTCGACGAGCGACGACACCGCCGTCAACGACGCACGTTTCCCGGCAGGCAGCCCGCCGGCGCCATCCGCAACCACCAGCACGACGGAACCGGGACCCCAGGGGATAACGGCGATGGTGTCTTCGTTCTCCGTGTCCTTGTCAGGCGCGCGCTCGGTAAACGCGACCACGGATCCGCCGCCCACGTTCGCAGCCTGGCTATCCGGCTTGAATGCGCCGTCCAGTAACAGCAGGCCGCCTATGAGATTCGACACATCGCTACCCGCACGCGCCGTCAGGCGCGCTTGACGGGCTCCCTGCACCAGGCGCAGTAGTTCCAGAACTCCTGCGCAATACCCCAGCCGCAAGCCTTGCAGCGGTGCCGGCTGCCCGGCAGATTCCACGGCTTCCGCACTTTTATGCGGCACCAGGGGCAATAGCGCATGAACGGCATCAATTGTCCGCGGCAGCGCTTGTTGCTGCAGCGAGCGGAATATCGCTTGTCGGGGTACTTGCGCGAGGTCTCCTCGACGAATCCCGGCCCGTAACACCACGGACAGTAATCCCAGTCGTTCTTGACACCGCGTTCGCACCGCGGGCAGCTCGAGGGCATGGACGATTCCGAACTCCTCGCCGGGTTGTCGAATCCGCACCACGGGCACGCCTGCATGCTCTCTGAAACGGGCCCCTCGCAGTGCCGGCACTGATGCCGGGTATCGAGGACTTTTTTATAGTGCCGCTGAAACTCCCGCCACTGCATGCGCCGCCAGGAGCTGCCAACCTTGCGATCGCCGCGCGTTTTGGTTCGCTTCTGGCGCCGCGCGTGGCTCTGCAGCTGCTCGAATGCCGACATCATCTGCACGGCATCGCGATAACGATCGGCGGGATCGAGCTGGATTGCCCTCCTCAGCATCTCGACGAGCTCGGGACGTACCTTCGAAACCAATCGCTCGTGGCCAACCAACGGCCAGGCGAAAGGCCATTCCGGCAGCTTGCCCGAGAACAGCCTGTAGAGCACCAGCCCGAGGGAAAACACGTCGGACTGAAATTTAGGCCGGCCCATGGCCTGTTCCGGCGCAATGTAGTCGATGGTCCCGGAGCCGGATGCCTTCAGCGTGCGCAAACTGATTTTCGCGAAACCAAAGTCGCACAGCTTCAACTGGTTGCCCGGGAACAGGATGTAGTTTTCGGGCTTGATATCGCAGTGAATGATCCTGTGCTCATGTGCGTGAGCCAGCGCCGCGATGGCCTGGCCCGCGAGATCGAGCGCGCGCGCCGTCGATATGCGGCGCTCAATCCGGTCAGCGAGTGATTCTTCGCCGAGCTCCATGGCAATCACGAAGTGGTCGTCGATGTAACACGCATTGAGCACTGTCAGTATGTTCGGGTGCTGCAGCTTCGTCGCGACCTGGACCTCGTGCAGGAATTCCTCGTGGCCCGTGTGCTGGTCCTCCCTGGGTATCTTGAGGGCCACGCGCCGCTTTTGAATCGTGTCGTAGGCGCGATAGACGTCGGCGAGGGGCCCGGACGCGATTCGTCCCAGAATCCGGTATTTTCCGATTTTCTGTCGGGCTCTTAACAAGTCTGGCTACGCTATCGATGGCGTCCGGCGGCGGCGCAAAGTCGGTTCGCAATCATTGGCGCAGAATCGAATGCAGTCAAGGGCAACATCACTGCAACCGGACCGACACCCGAGACAGGGATTCCCCGGCTGAGCCCAGGCGCGGCTGGCGACAGTCCGCGCTACACTTCGTGCGTCACCTGGCGCCGCGCACCCGCGCAACCGCGCTTGCCCAGCCCGAGAGCAGCGCTTCGCGCTGATCGCCAGACATGCGCGGTTCGAATACCGCGTCGCAGCGCCACAGGCGCGTGACCTGCTGCAAGTTATCGATCAGGCCGCACTGCAACGCTGCCAGGTAGGCGGCACCGAGAACCGTGGACTCGACATTGGCCGGGCGCTCCACGCGGACATCGAGAATGTCGGCCAGGAATTGCAGGAACCAGTCATTGGCGACCATGCCGCCGTCGACGCGAATGACGCTCGGCGAAATGCCGTCGTCCGTCATCGCGTCGATGAGATCGCGCGTCTGGTAGGCGACCGCCTGCAGCGTTGCGGTCACGATCTGGTCCCTTCCGCTGCCCCGGCTCAGGCCTACGATTGCGCCTCGCGCGTCCGGGTCCCAGTACGGTGCGCCGAGACCGGCGAACGCGGGTACCACGTATACGTCGTCGACGATGCCGGTACGCTCGGCGACCCGCTCCGAATCCGGCGCGACATCGATAATTCGCAGCTCGTCGCGCAGCCACTGCAGTGCCGAGCCTGCGACGAACACACTGCCTTCGAGGCCATACGTGACCTTGCCGTCGATACGGCTGGCGATGGTCGTCAACAGCTGGTTCTGTGATGTCAGTGCGGTGTTACCGGTGTTGGCGATCGCGAAACAGCCGGTGCCGTAGGTGCTCTTTGTCATGCCGTACTCGAAGCCCGCCTGCCCGATAAGCGCGGCCTGCTGATCGCCGGCAATACCGCATACCGGGACCACGCTGCCGAAGCCGGCTTCGGTCGTAACGCCGAACTCCGCGGCACAGTCGAGCACCTCGGGCAACATGGACTGCGGTATTTGCAGCAATTCCAGCAGCTCGTCGTCCCAGCGCTGAGTATGGATGTTGAACAACATCGTGCGCGACGCATTGGTCGCGTCCGTGGCGTGCACCGCCCCGTCCGTAAGGCGCCACAACAGGAAACTGTCGACGGTGCCGAATGCAAGGTGGCCAGCATCGGCAAGGCGGCGCGCGCCGTCGACGTTATCCAGTATCCATGCTGCCTTGGTCGCCGAAAAATACGGGTCCACGCGCAGCCCGGTCTTGCCGGCAACCACGTCGTCGGCACAACGTTCCCTGAGATCCCGGCAGCGTGCCGCCGTGCGCCTGTCCTGCCAGACGATTGCGTTGTAGATGCATTCGCCAGTGCGCCGGTCCCAGACGAGCGTCGTCTCGCGCTGGTTGGTTATGCCGATTCCGGCGACATCACGCAACGTAATGCCGGCCTTGCCGAGCGCCTCCTGCATGGTGTTTCTGACGGACATCCAGATCTCTTCGGGATCGTGTTCGACCCAGCCGGACTTCGGGTAGATCTGCCGGAACTCCTGTTGCGCGCTGGCAGCGGGGTTCGCGTGTTCGTCGTAAATGACGGTACGGCTGCTGCTCGTACCCTGGTCGATCGCCAGCAAGTATTGCTTCGTCACGTTCGAGTCACTCCGTCAGGAATAATGGGTTCTTCATACGCTTTTGCCGGCCCGCCTGCCGCGGACGAGCCGTTCCCTGAAGGCGACTACGGCGGAATCGAAAGCCTCGCGGTAATGGGCGACGGACACGTCTAGGCCGTGCTCAGCTCGGGGATATCGCGAAAATGCCGCAGCGCCTCCGGATTGGCGAGCGCCTCGGTATTCCTCACTTTCTCGCCATGCACCACGGACCGCACCGCGATCTCGACGATCTTGCCGCTCTTGGTGCGCGGAATCTCGGGAACGGCGACGATCTTCGCGGGCACGTGTCTCGGCGTCGTGTTCTCACGGATTACGCGACGAATTCGGTCACGTAATGCGTCGTCCAGATCGATACCGTCGCGGAGAACGACAAACAGCACGACCCTCACGTCGTCCTCCCAATCCTGCCCGACCGCGATGCTCTCAACGACTTCGTCGAGCTTTTCGACCTGCCGGTAGATCTCCGCGGTGCCGATGCGAACACCACCGGGATTCAGCACCGCATCGGATCGTCCGTGAATGACAATGCCACCGGTCCGCTTGAGCTCCGCGAAATCGCCATGCGCCCATATACCGGGGTATTTCTCGAAGTACGCGGCTCTGTACCTGGCGTTGTCCGGATCGTTCCAGAAGCCGACGGGCGCCGACGGAAACGGCCGCGTGCACACCAGTTCACCGCGCTGCTCGATCAGTGCATTGCCGTCATCGTCAAAAAACTCGACCGCCATGCCCAGGCCTCTGCACTGGATCTCGCCCCGGCGCACGGGCAGCGTCGGATTACCGAGAACGAAACAGCTGATGATGTCCGTCCCACCGGCAATCGACGACAGCTGCAGATCGTCAGCGATAGCGCCGTAGACGTAATCGAAACTCTCGGGAGCGAGCGGCGAACCGGTCGACAGCAGGGCGCAGAGCTCCGCCAGGTCGAATTCTTCGCGCGGCCTCACGCCCGCTTTCTGCAGCGCGGAGATGTACTTGGCGCTGGTACCGAACACGGTGACCTTCTCCCGCTCCGCCATCTGCCAGAGAACGCGGCCGTCATTGAAGAACGGCGAACCGTCGAACAGCACGAGTGTCGCGCCCGTAGCGAGACCGGTCGCGAGCCAGTTCCACATCATCCAGCCACAGGTCGTGAAATAGAAAAGGCGATCGGCCGTACCGATATCACAATGCAGTACGTGCTCCTTGACGATTTGCAGCAAGGTGCCGCCGTGACCGTGGACGATGCACTTCGGCACGCCCGTGGTGCCTGACGAATACATGATGAACAGCGGGTGATCGAACGCGACCGGTTCGAACACGAGGTCGGCGCCGGGCTCGGCGAATACCTCGAGCGTTACGGCATTGTGGACGGGCGAAGTATCCACCGCGCCACCGGCAAAAGGCACCACGACCGTTCGCTCGATAGTGGGAATGGCCCTGACGATCTGCGCCACGGTGTCGAGACAGTCGAAGCGTCTGCCGTTGTAAAAATACGCGTCGGCCGTGAACAGGATCTTGGGTTCGATCTGTCCGAAACGATCGACGACCCCAGTGACACCGAAGTCTGGCGAGCACGACGACCAGATGGCACCGATACTGGCCGTGGCCAGCATCGCGATAATGGCCTCCGGGCAGTTTGGCAGGTAGCCGCCGACGCGATCGCCCCTGGCAACACCGGCGCGCTTCAGGCCGGCAGCAACGCCGGCCACCGCAGTGCGCAACTCATCGAAGGTGAGCGCGCGCCGCTTCCCGTTCTCTGCCGAGAATACCAGCGCTTCGCGCCCGCCCTGATGGCGCAGGAGATGCTCGGCGTAATTCAGTTCGCTGCCGTCGAACCAGCCGGCGTCCATGATGTTGCCGGGACGCGTGAGAATGGTTTCAGGCGGCGTCGTGAAACGAATGTCGCAGAATTCGCACAGCGCTTGCCAGAACGCTGCCGAATCGTCGATCGACCATTGATACAGGGATTCGTAGTCGTCGAAGCCCTGCTGCCGCATGAACCGGAACATTGCCGAGGACCTGCGTTTCTCGTCACTCGGTTCCCACAAGATCGGGTTATCGCCCATCACCGTCGTCTTTCGATTTGCCGGGCGTGTCAGTATGCACATAACATCAACGCTGTCCACGTCCAGTGAGGCTCGCAGTGGCCGACTCCATTCCACGGATGATGAAGGCAATCTCGATCACGGAGCCCGGCGGTCCCGCAGTGCTATCGGCGATCGATTTCCCGGTGCCCCGGCCCGGCCCGTCCGATGTGCTGATCCGCGTCGCCGCGGCCGGCGTGAATCGCCCCGACGTGCTGCAGCGTCTAGGCCGCTATCCCGTGCCGCCAGACGCAAGCCCGTTGCCCGGCCTGGAGGTTGCCGGCGAGATCGTTGCCGTCGGCGGCGCGGTCACTCGCTGGAAAGCGGGCGATCGCGTCATGGCGCTCACTCACGGCGGCGGTTACGCCGAATACTGCGCAGCCGATGGCGGCCATTGCCTGCCGATACCGACTGGCCTTTCGTTTGTCGAGGCCGCCGCGATCCCGGAGACGTCTTTCACGGTCTGGTACAACGTGTTCATGCGCTGCGGCCTCAGGGACGGCGAGAGTTTCATGGTCCACGGCGGCTCGAGCGGTATTGGCACCACGGCCATCCAGCTCGCCAGGGCGCACGGCTGCCGAGTGTTCACGACAGCGGGCAGCGACGAGAAATGCTCGTTTTGCGAACGGCTGGGCGCGGAGCGGGCGTTCAATTACCGCAGCGAAGACTGGCAGGCAGGTATCCGCGAAGCAACCGGCGGTCGCGGCGTCGACGTCCTGCTCGACATGGTGGCCGGCCCCTATACGCAGAAGAATCTCGAGTCGTTGGCTCGTGACGGCCGCTGCTCCATCATCGCCTTCCTGCAGGGACCCGTGGCCGAGCTCGATCTGCGGGTCGTGCTCGCGAACCGCCTGACCATCACCGGATCGGCGCTGAGGCCCCAGACCGTGGCGGAGAAGGCGCGCATCGCCACCGAGGTCGAATCGAATGTGCTGCCGCTGCTTGACTCCGGCCGTGTCAGGCCCATTATTCACCGGGCGTTTCCCCTCGACGCTGCCTCGGCAGCGCATGAACTGATGGAGAGCAGCCGCCACATGGGCAAGATCGTGCTTACGACAACCGACGCGGCGCGCGAGGCCGCGGCGCGTGGCTAGCGTATGGATCGGACTCATCGTCGTGCTGCTGATCGCCGGCGCCGGTTACCTATACTACCGGTGGCGCGGCGCACGACCGGTACCCGAGCAACTGCGCAAGGGGCAGCTGCTGCCCGAGTTCGAAGCGCTCGACGAAACCGGCGGGCGCCTGAACTCAGGCGACCTCAGGGGAACGCCGGCCGTCATGATTTTCGTGCGCGGCAACTGGTGCCCGTTCTGCAGCCGGCAGGTCAAGAACCTGACCGCGTACTACAAGGACATCGTGGATCTCGGCGCAAAGCTCATTCTCGTCACGCCGAAGCCCCAGGAAACGACACGACGCGTTGCGGCGTTTTTTGAGGTCGAATTCGAATTCTGGCTCGACGAGTCCCTCTCGGCGACCCGTAAACTCGGGTTACTGCTGGAGTCGGCCGTACCAAAAGACTATTACCCGGAATACGGCAGTGACACCATCTGGCCGACGTCGCTCGTCATCGATGCAGAAGGCATCATTCGCTACGTGGAACTATCGAAACACATCATCGACCGCCCCAACCCGAAGACGCTCCTGCGCGAACTGAAGCAAGCCATCGACGCCTGAACTTCTTCAGGCAGCGTCAGCGATTATCTTCCGCGCCTGTCGGTCGGCGATGACGTTCGTCGGTTGGCCCGTGCGCGCTGCCTCGTCGAAAATGGCGGCCAGCCGCGGACCAATTTGCGCAACGAGATCCGTCACGCCCGCATCGTCCACGTCCCCGAAATACTCGCAGGCCACGTTGATGATGCCGCCCGCATTGATCACGTAGTCGGGCGCATACAGGATGCCGGCGTCCGCCAGCCGCTGACCGTCTTCCGGGCTGCGCAACTGGTTGTTGGCACCGCCGGCGATAATGCGGGCCCTGATCCGCGGTATCGACTCCTCGTGGAGGATGGCTCCCAGCGCACAGGGCGCGAGCACGTCGGCGTCGGCGTAGAGAATTTCGGCGCTCGATACGCGCTCAGCACCGAACTCGCCGCACACCCGGTCCACCCGGGTCTCGTCGAGGTCCGATACGAGCAGGGCTGCCCCGGCAGCATGCAGCAGTTTGCACAGGTGATAACCGACGTGGCCGACGCCCTGCACGGCAACACGGACACCTTGCAGGTCGTCGCGGCCCAGCCCGGCCTTCACCGCGGACTGGATGCCGGAGCAGATGCCGTATGCGGTTTTCGGCGACGGATCGCCGCCGGCCTTGCCCGACTGCAACGGCAGACCCGACACGTAGCGCGTCTTGCGCGCGATCGTCGCCATGATTTCCACGCTCATGCCGACGTCCTCGGCCGTGATGTAGTCGCCGCCGAGCGTGTCCACGAATTCGCCAAAGCGCTCGAACAGCGCGTCGCTGCCGTCGAAATCGGGCATCTTCATGATCACGGCCTTGCCGCCGCCGAACTTCAATCCCGCCATCGCATTCTTATAGCTCATCCCCTGGGATAACCGGAGCACGTCGTAGAGCGCATCGTCGTCACTGGCATAGGTCCACAGACGGGTGCCTCCCGCGGCCGGACCGAGAGCCGTCGAATGGATCGCAATGATCGCGCAAAGACCGGATGGTTCATCGCGGCAAAACAGCACGCGTTCATGATTGTCGAACGCCGGGTTACTGAAGACTGTCATCGCTTCGTTCCTTTCGTGCCCAACTAGAACGGCACGCCTACTGCCTTGCATAGAAATTTCATGAACGGCGTTGCCGCGGCAAAGGACGTTTCCACCTTGCGCTGGAATTGCGGGTCCAGGCAGTCCCCGACATCGAGGTCCCTGACGGCAATGAAACTCTTGCGCTTGATGTCCTCTATCAGTTCATGATCCTTGTCGAAACCCCGCGGAGCGCGGCTCAGCGACTCGCCGCCGAGTTCGAAATGGCGGCGGAATTTCGTGTCGCGCAGCACGGTCTTCCACTCGGCAGGTCTCGCGACTATACGCTCCCTGATCGCACGCAGTGAATCCGGATCCGGCCGCCACATCCCGACGCCGACGAAGACGCGGTCAGGATCCACGTGCACGTAGTAGCCCGGAGCGTGAACGTCTTTCGCCAGCTGGTGACGAAACTGGATGCCGACATTGGTCTTGTACGGGAGCTTGTTATGCGAAAACCGCGTATCGCGATAGACGCGCATCAGCGAGCCGCCGACCCGTTGCGGGACTGCCGTGAATTGTGGCGCCAACTGCGCAAGCGGATCCTGCATCGACTGGATGAATCTCAGCGCCACATCGAGCACATGCTCCTCGTAGCGCGCCTTGTTCGTCTTAAACCACTCACGATTGTTGTTTGCCGCAAGCTGTTCGAGAAAATCGATCGATGCCTTCTCGAAACCGACGTAGCGCGGCGAGTCCACTAGCCGGCGTCCTTCTCGACGACAATAACGAGCTTCTCGCCGTCCACCAGTACCTGCTCACCTTCTATGGCCACCTGGTCTGTCGTCGCCCACGCCAGCACGGCCGTCTCGGGCAGGCGCAAGGTGATAACGTTGTCGGAAAAGAACGCGGCCGGCGCCACGCTGGCGGGACTGCTCTCGAGTTCGTAGCGAAATTCCCGACCCCCCGGAAATCCGGTTCGCGCGGAGACGATGCCTTGCGTCCGCAGGGTTTCGATCTCGTCCGGTGTGAGCAGCAGACCCACGGAATTGTCACGGATTCTGAGTTTCACTATTGTCTACGATTGTCCGCCGGCCCCGATTAAAGCATGAATCAAAGGGACCGGTAAGTCCGCCCGGCAGGAGCAGCCCTTGATCACTGACCCATGGTTTTATGCGGCTGCCGTGCCGGCCGTGCTGCTCTTCGGTATCGCGAAAGGCGGCTTTGGCGGGGGGCTCGGCGTAGTCGCCGTGCCGCTGATGGCGCTCGTCATTTCGCCGCTGCAGGCAGCTGCCATCCTGCTGCCGATATTGTGCCTGATGGACCTTGTGGGCCTGTGGGCCTATCGCGGCAGGTGGTTGTGGCCGGAACTCAGGATTCTCGTGCCGGCATCGATGCTCGGCATACTCGCCGGCACGCTGCTGTTCGGCTTCATGAGCGCGGCAACCGTCAGGATCATCGTCGGCATCGTCGCCATCGTCTTCACCCTGCACTACCTTTACTCGGCACGACACAGACACGATTCAGCGTTGCCATATTTTCCGCCGGCAGTGGGAATGGCTGCCGGAGCGGCCGGCGGCTTTACCAGCTTCATCGCCCATTCCGGCGGACCGCCGATCAGCATGTACCTGCTGCGGCGGCCGCTCGACCGCACGGACTTCGTCGCGACGACGGTGCTGCTGTTCGCAGCCATCAACTACGTCAAGTTGCTGCCCTACGGCTGGCTCGGGCAGCTGTCCGCCGGCAACCTCGTCACGTCGCTCGTGCTTGCGCCGCTTGCGCCCATCGGTGTCTACACGGGCGTGTGGCTGCACCGGCGCGTCTCCGACCGGTTCTTCTTCCGCCTCATGTACGTATTGCTGTTCGCCGTCGGCTGCAAGCTGCTTTACGACGGCGTGACAGCCAGTCACTGAGACCGGAACCGGCGCGCAAGAGGATCGGCGGCAGGTCCCTGTCGCGACCTGCCGGATTAAGACTTCGCTAACGGGCTTGCCGGTAACTCGCGCAGCGGTCCGACATCGCATCCCTTATTCCGGGATGACGTTCTCCGCCTGCGGTCCTTTCTGGCCCTGGGTTACTTCCATCGTAACCTTCTGGCCTTCTTTCAATGTTCTGAATCCTTCCGCAACGATCGCGCTGTGGTGAACAAAAACGTCCTTGCCATCTTCGCGCTCGATGAATCCGAATCCCTTATCGTCGTTGAACCACTTGACGGTTCCCGAAACTCTTTCGTCTGACATAGTTACCTCAACAGAACCCGCCTGCCCGCTCGGCACGACATCGCCGTAACGGTGCAGAAACGCCATCGTAACCGCAAATCCCGACGGGTACGAAAATTTGCGGAACCGCAGCATGCGGTCGAAATGTTACAGAATAGTAAGACCTCTTTTTTCGGGGATTTTTGCGCCTTTTCCGCACCGCAGCAGAAATTCTGCGCGCCACCACGACTCGAGGGAATTGCGCAGCTTTGCGCGAATTGTAGCGAGTCAGTCGCGATGCCGGACGTGACCGCGGCCCAGTTTGCGCACGGTGTCGCAGCCGGCGAGCGCCATCGTGCGCTCCACTTCCGAACGCAACAGCGTGAGTGCTCGTTCCACGCCGGCCTGCCCGCCGGCCGCCAGCGCGTACAGGTAGCCGCGCCCGATACTGCAGGCGTTCGCCCCCAGGGCCAGAGCCTTGACGACGTGGTTGCCCCGTCGGATGCCGCCATCGCAGATGATTTCCAGGCGGTCGCGCAAGGCGTCAGCAACCGCGGCGATGCAGTCGACGGGTGCCGGCGCCGATTCGAGCTGGCGTCCGCCGTGATTCGACAACATCACGGCGCTTGCACCCGACTCCGCCGCCTTGCGGCAGTCTTCCACGGTCTGCACGCCCTTGATCGCCAGGGCGCCCGGCCAGCGCCCCGCAAGCCACTCGACGTCTTTCCATGTCAGTGACCGCTCGAGCTGCTCGTCGATGTATTTGCGGATGCCGCCCTTCCAGTTCCGCGCAGCCTCGCTGCCGCCCGTGATGTTGACCATTTCGAGGTCCTGGCGAATCAGCGCCCGGTAAAGCCACCCGGGATGACGCGCGAAACTCGCAAGCTGGCGCAACCGGGATTGCGGTGGCGCACCGAAACCGTACACGAAGTCGCGCTCCCTGTTCCCCGCAACCGGTGTATCAACGGTCAGCTGCAGGGCAAGGTAGCCGGCTTCACGGCAACGGTCGAGCCAGTCCTCGGTGAGGCCACGGTCCTTGAAGATATAGAGTTGGAAGGCCTTGGGTCCGGCGGTCGCAGACGCAACGTCCTCGATCGTCGCGGTACCCAGGGTCGACAGGCTGTAAAACATGCCGAACTTTTCAGCGGCGCGCGCTACTGCCGGCTCGCCGGCAGCATGAAACAGTTTCGAGGCGCCTGTCGGCGCAATCATCACCGGCCAGTCTACTTTCTGTCCGAAAAGCGTCGAGCACAGGTCGATGTTGCTCACATCCGAGAGCTGCGACGGCAGCAGTTCGTAGTCCGCGAATGCTTCCGTATTGCGCGCCAGCGAAAGCTCGTCATCGGCACCGCCGTCCATGTAATGGAACACGGGCGCCGGCAGCCTGCGCCGCGCAACGCGGCGAAAATCCATGAGGTTGTTGCAGCGGCTCATCTTCACGAAACGAGAATAGCACGCAGTTGGACACAGTCCGCTCGGCTGCTGGTATGATTGCGCGCCTGCGAAAGAGGGATACTTGCGCACGTCATGAACGAACTTCCCGACAAGCGATCTCAGGACAAGGTGATCGCTACCTGGTTGCTGGTCTGCTGCGGACTGGTATTCGCGATGGTCATCCTCGGGGGCGTTACCCGGCTGACGGGCTCCGGTTTGTCCATGGCCGAATGGCGGCCGATCATGGGAACGCTGCCGCCGCTGTCCGACGCCGAGTGGCAGCGCGTTTTCGAAATCTACAAGCAGACGCCCGAGTTCCAGAAAGTCAATTCGCACATGGACGTGCACGGCTTCAAGGGGATCTTCTGGCTAGAGTACCTGCATCGCCTGCTCGGCCGGCTGCTCGGCCTGGTGTTCATGCTGCCGCTCGTGTACTTCGTGGCTCGCAAGTACATTTCGCCGCGCCAGCTGCCCTGGTACCTGCTCATGCTCGCGCTCGGCGGCCTGCAGGCGGTCATCGGCAAGATCATGGTCGCGAGCGGCCAGGTAGACGCCCCGCAGGTGAGTCATTACCGCCTGACGGCGCACCTTTCCGCCGCGTTCCTCGTGTTCGCGCTGATGTTCTGGCGCGCCCAGTCACTGCTGCACGGACCGCCCGGCGGCCCGCCACACGCCTGGTATTCGCGAACGCTGGCGCTCACCGCACTGGTTGCGGTCACGATCGTCTCGGGCGGGTTCGTCGCGGGCCTCGATGCCGGGCTCATCTACAACACGTTCCCGAAAATGGGCGATTACTGGATCCCGCCCGGCCTGCTGGCGCTCGAGCCCGCCTGGCGGAATATCTTCGATAACCTCACGACGGTGCAGTTCGATCACCGGCTGCTCGCTATCACCACGTTCACGCTGATTGCCGTTTACTGGTGGCGCGCGAGAAGCGCTGAATTTCCACGACGCGCGCAGAGCGGCACGAACGCCCTGCTCTTGGTTGCGGTCCTGCAGGTGGTCCTCGGCATCTTCACCGTCATACACGCGGTGCCGACAACGCTGGCGGTGGGCCACCAGGCCAACGCCCTCTTGCTGCTGATGGCCACCGTGTACCTTTTGCACGGCCTCAGGCGCGGCTGACTGCTGCACCATAGGTGCAAATACCCATATAATCGGCATATTGCTTCGGCCAGTATCGGCGACATGAAAAACGTACCTGCAGTCAATCCGGCACCCCCCGCCATCTGCTTCGACCAGGAACTGATCGAACGTTACGACGGGCGTGGCCCACGCTACACGTCCTACCCCACTGCCCTGCAGTTCAGCGAGCGTCTCGGCGAGTCCGGGTATCGCGCCAATGCGCTCGCCAGCAATGCAGGCGGAGCGCCCCTGTCGCTGTACGTGCACATTCCGTTCTGTCACGCGCTCTGCTACTACTGCGGCTGCAACAAGATCGTCACCCGCAACCAGGCCCGGGTCGAACGCTACATGGAGATGCTGCACAGGGAAATCCTGATGCAGTCGGAATTGTTCGACCGCACGCGTCAGACACAGCAGCTGCATTTCGGCGGCGGCACGCCCACCTACCTCGACAACGACCAGATGGACGAACTGATGGCGGCGCTGCGCAGCGCATTCAACTTCGATGAGAGCGAGGCGCGTGAATTTTCCATCGAGGTCGATCCGAGGACCGTGGACGCGGACGGCATCAAATACCTCACCGACCTGGGCTTCAACCGGCTCAGTCTCGGCATCCAGGACTTCGATCCCACCGTGCAGGAAGCGGTAAACCGCATGCAGACCTACGCAGAGGTGGCGGGTCTCGTCAATGCGGCCAGGGATGCGAACTTCAAATCGATTTCCTTTGACCTGATCTACGGCCTGCCCCACCAGAACGTTGCGAGTTTCGACGCGACGCTGGACCGCGTAATCGGGCTGCGTCCCGACCGCCTCGCCGTCTACAACTACGCGCACCTGCCGGAGCGGTTCAAGGGCCAACGCATGATCAACGCCGACGACATCCCGGCACCCTCGACGAAGCTCGATATCCTGCACCGTACCATCGACCGGCTCGCCGAGTGCGGCTACATCTACATCGGCATGGACCACTTCGCGCTGCCCGAAGACGATCTCGTTCAGGCGCGCGGCGACGGCACACTGCAGCGCAACTTCCAGGGCTACTCAACGCATGGCGGCTGCGACCTGATCGGCCTCGGCGTGAGCTCGATCTCGAGCATCGGCAACGTCTACGCGCAGAACGCCGTGACCACCATGGAATACGAGACGCTCATCGAGGACGGCCACCTGCCCGTCAAGAAGGGCGTCGCCGTGGACGAAGACGACCTGCTGCGCGCCGAGGTGATCCAGGCACTCATGTGTTACGACCGGCTCGACTTCGACGCCTTCGATGCCAGCCACGGCGTCGACTTCCGTGACTATTTCAAGTCCGAACTCGAGCGCCTGCAGCCGCTGGCGAGCGACGAGCTGATCGACCTCGACCCGGACGGCATCAGCATCACCGCGAAAGGCCGGCTGCTACTGCGCTGCATCGCGATGGTGTTCGACCGTCACCTGGCCGAGGTCGATACCGACAAGCGTTTCTCGCGCGCGATCTAGGAAAGCACCGCGGTCCGAGTACCGCTTTTACAAGCCAACCTCGGTGAGCCAGCCGTGCGTATCCGGCGCATTGCCGTACTGGATCGCCTGCAGCGCCTGGCGCAGCTTCACGGTGTTCGGCCCGGCGCCGCCATCCCGCACCGGAATCTGCTCGCCGTTGTAGACCAGCGTACCGACCGGTGTCAGCGTTGCCGCTGTACCGGAGAGGGCGGCCTCGTAGCTGCCAACCCACTCGAGCAACTCCTGCACCGTGAAGTCGCGCTCGTTGACGCGGTAACCGAGGTCTCTTGCAAGCGCGAGGATAGAGGCACGCGTCATGCCGTGCAGGAACGACGTGTTCAGCGGCTTGGTGACGATCTCCTCGTCGCTGATCAACAGGAAGTTCGCGGCACCTGTCTCCTGCACGTCGCCGCCCGGACAGAACAGCACCTGGTCGACCCCGTACTGTTCCTTCGCGTCCAGTGTCGGTCCGAGCGCTGCCGCGTAATTGCCGCCGGTCTTCGTGCTGCCGAGCTGCTCGGTGGAGCGCGCAAAGGTGTCGGCAACGAGCAATTTCAGCGGCCTGGCACCACCCGCAAAATAGTCGCCGACAGGCGACGCCAGCACGAACAGGATCGCCTCGGTCGACGGCGCGGCGGCCGCGCCGATGTTCGGCAGGGTGCCAATCAGGGTCGGCCGCAGGTAAAGCGAACTGGGCGGTTCCGGAATGTCGTCGATCTGTTTCCTCACCAGGTCCTCGACCATTCCGGCCAGCAGGTCCGCATCCGGAATGGGCAGGTGCAGCGACTTCGCGCTGCGCTGCATGCGCGCGATATGGTCGCGCAGGCGGAAAATGCGTGCCTTGCCGTCCTGCCAGCGATAGGCCTTGAAACCCTCGAAGCAGGTACTCGCATAATGAAAGACGTGAGATGCCGGATGCAGCGGCAGCGGCGCGAGCGGTCCGATCGCCGCCTCGCCCCAGCTGCCGTTTTCAAACCGCGCGATAGCCATGTGATCGCAGAAAACGGTGCCGAATTGAGCCATGAGAATTCTAATCTGGATTAAAAACCGTGGGCGGTAACTTTGCCATTAAACGGCTATCGTTGGCCAGCCCGACTAGAAACTCGGCGGCGTGCAGGCCGAGATCAGTTCGCAGGGTTCGCTGCCGGGGTTCATGAAACTGTGCGGCTGATTGCTCCTGAAATAATAGGCATCGCCCGGTCGCAGGATCGCCGACTGCTCGCCGACGGTCACCTGCAACCTGCCCTTGAGTATGAGCCCACATTCCTCGCCCTCGTGGGTAATGGCATGCTTGCCGGTGCCGGCGCCGGGCTGGTAACACTCCCTGATGAACTGGATGGCCTTGCCCGTCAGGTTGGACCCCACCTGCAGGAAGGAGACGCCTCCATCGGCGATCTCGGTCAGCTCGTCGGCCCGGAAGAACACGCGGTCGGGCGTTTCCGGCTCGTCACTGAAAAATTCCGACAGGCGTACCGGGATGCCGTCGAGCACCTTTTTCAGCATGCTGACGGTCGGGTTGAGTTTACCGGCCTCGATCTGCGAGATCGTGGCGTTGGCAACGCCGGATTGCCGCGCCAGCTGCCGTTGCGATAGCTTGTGCCGCAAGCGGATGTGGCGGAGGCGAGGGCCGATCGGCTGGTCCATGGTCAGCTCCCCAGGAGTTGTTTAGCTTAATGAACAGTTTGGCGTCAGAGACCTGCAAAATCAATGGCTTAAGAAAACCCACCTAACTAATTGTTTAACATAGCTGCTCGGGCGTACACTCGAACCTCGTTTGCCTGTTTAGTCTGGAGCAGTCATAGCATGAGCGCACCCGCCGAAAAACTCGACGCCTTCTGGATGCCGTTCACGGCCAACCGGGATTTCAAGAAACAGCCCCGCATCATCACCTCGGGCAGCGGCCACCACTACACGACACTGGACGGCGACAGAATCTACGACCTTTTTGCGGGCCTCTGGACGACGGGACTCGGGCATTGTCATCCGAAGATCGTCGAGGCCGTGCAGAAGCAGGTCGCGCAGCTCGACTACTCGATGACCTTCCAGTCGGGCAACGACAAGTCGTTCGCGTTGGCCGACCGGGTCACCGGCATGGCGCCGGAGGGTTTCAATCACTGCTTTTTTACGAACTCCGGCTCGGAATCGGTGGACACCGCCCTCAAGATCGCGCTCGGGTATCACCGTGCCCGCGGCGAAGGCAACCGGACGCGGCTGATCGGCCGTGAGCGCGGCTACCACGGCGTCAACTTCGGCGGCATGTCGGTGGGCGGCATGGTGCCGAACCGCAAGGTGTTCAGCCCCAACCTGATTCCGGGTGTCGACCATATGCGCGCAACCATGGACATCGAACACACGGCGTTCTCACGCGGCCAGCCCGAATGGGGCGCGCATCTGGCCGACGACCTCGAGCGGCTGGCGGGACTGCACGACGGCAGCAACATCGCGGCCGTCATCGTCGAACCGGTTGCCGGCTCGGCGGGCGTGCTGCCGCCGCCGGTCGGCTACCTGGAGCGGCTCCGGGAAATCTGCGACAAGCACGGCATCCTGCTGATCTTCGACGAGGTCATTACGGCGTTCGGCCGCGTGGGCAAAGCGTTCGCAGCGGAGAGATTCGACGTGATGCCGGACATCATTACCACGGCGAAAGGCCTCACGAACGGTGTGATACCGATGGGCGCCGTGCTGGTGCGCGACCACGTTTACGACGCCTTCATGCACGGTCCGGACTACATGATCGAGCTGTTCCACGGCTACACCTATTCGGGACACCCGGTCGCCGCTGCCGCGGGGCTTGCCGCGATGGACGTATACGAGGAAGAAGGCATTTTCGAGCAGTCGCAATCCCTCGCGAAACCGTTCGAGGAACTGCTGCACTCGTTCGCGGATCACGACAAGGTCATCGACGTGCGCAACTTCGGCCTCATGGGCGCAATCGAGATGGCGCCGCGGGACGGAGCGCCGGGCGCCAGAGGCCTCGAAACGCACAAACGCTGTTTCTGGGAGGAAAAACTGATGGTGCGCAACGGCATGGACATCCTCAGCTTTTCGCCATTCCTGAATTCGAAGCTCGAAGACTGGAACCAGGCGTTCGACAGCGTTCGCCGCGTCATCGACAGCATCGACTAGCCACAGCCACAAGGAGCACTCATGAGCGCCCGCCCCGCACAGGATGTCGACACGGCGAACGTCGTCGGTCATTTCATCAACGGCCAGGACGTTGCCGATTCGAACCGGCCCGAACCGGTCACGAACCCGGCCACGGGCGAAGTGACCCGGCACGTCGCCATGGCGTCCCGGCAAACCGTGGAAGAGGCCATTGCCGCGGCGGAAGCCGCCTTCCCTGCATGGCGCGACACGCCGCCGATCAAACGCGCGCGCATCATGTTCCGCTTCAAGCAGTTGCTCGAGGAGAATGCGGACGAGGTCGTGGCGGCCATCACGGACGAGCACGGCAAGGTGCTCGACGACGCGATGGGCGAGTTCGTTCGTGGCGTGGAGGTCGTCGAATACGCCTGCGGCATCCCGGAGCTGCTGAAAGGCGAGTTCTCCAAGAACGTCGGCCCGGGCATCGACAGCTGGTCGGACCACCAGCCTCTCGGCGTGGTAGCCGGTATCACGCCGTTCAATTTCCCGGCAATGGTGCCGATGTGGATGTACCCGATGGCGATCGCCTGCGGCAATACTTTCGTGTTGAAACCCTCGGAGAAAGACCCGACAGCGCCGTTGCTTTGCGCACGGCTGTTTAGCGAAGCGGGGCTGCCGGACGGCGTGTTCAACCTGGTAAACGGTGACAAGGAGGCCGTGGACACATTGCTGACCGACGAACGCGTGCAGGCGGTCAGTTTCGTGGGTTCGACCTCGGTTGCGGAGTACATCTATTCCACGGGCACGGGCAACGGCAAGCGCGTCCAGGCGCTGGGCGGCGCGAAGAACCATGCCGTCGTGATGCCCGACGCGGACATCGACAACGCGGTCAGCGCGCTGATGGGCGCGGCCTACGGCTCCTGCGGCGAGCGTTGCATGGCGATTTCCGTCGCGGTATGCGTGGGTGACGACACGGCGGACACCGTCGTCGGCAAGTTCCGTGAGCGCATTGCGGAACTCAAAGTGGGCAGTGGCACGGATACGCGTAACGACATGGGCCCGCTGGTAAGCAAAGCGCACTACGGCAAAGTGCGCTCCTACGTCGACCTCGGTGTCGAGGAAGGCGCCGAACTCGTCATCGACGGCCGCGAACTCGTGGTCGACGGCCACGAGGACGGCTTCTTCCTGGGGCCTTGTCTTTTCGACCGCGTGACGCGCGACATGCGCATCTACAACGAGGAAATCTTCGGGCCTGTTCTTTGCGTCGTCCGTGCCGAGTCCGAGGAAGAAGCCATGCAGCTCATCGACGAGCACGAATACGGCAACGGCACCTGCATTTTCACGCGCGACGGCGAGGCGGCGCGCTACTTCGCGGACAGGATCAAGGTGGGCATGGTCGGCATCAACGTGCCGCTGCCGGTGCCGGTGGCCTACCACAGCTTCGGCGGCTGGAAGCGTTCCCTGTTCGGCGACCTGTACGCCTACGGGCCCGACAGCGTGCGCTTTTACACGCGCCGCAAGACCATCACGCAGCGCTGGCCGTCGGGCGGCGTCCGGGAAAAGGCCCAGTACACCTTCCCGAGTAACCAGTAAGCATTCAGGGGTGGAGAATCTCCCGCGATTCGGGAACACTATGCCGTTCCCGAATCGCCCCGGAGACAATCTATGACGAAGCGTATTCTCGCGATCACCTGCCTCGCCCTGGCCACGCCACTGCAGGCGCAGGACTTCGCTACCTCGTTCGACGCCACCGAGGTCGCACCCGGCATCTACATGCTGACGGGCGCAGAAGGCAAGTTCGGCGGCGGCAACATGAGTGTCCTCGTCGGCGATGACCAGGTCGTGCTTATCGACGACGCCATGGTGCCCACGGCGCAGCCGGTACTCGATGCGGTCAACAAGCTCGCGGGGCGCGCTCCCGACTTCGTCATCAATACGCATATTCACGGCGACCATGTCGGCGGCAACGCGCTGATGCAGGAGAATGGCGCCTACGTCGTTGCGCACGACAACATCCGCAAACGTCTCTCTGCGGACAGCAAGGACGCAGGCGGAGACGGCGGCCTGCCCATCATCACGTTCTCCGAGTCAGTGACGTTTCACGTCAACGGGCACGAGGTGTTCGTGTTTCACGTGCATCACGCGCATACCGATGGCGACGGCGCTATCTATTTCCGTGACCACAACGTCATCCACGCCGGCGACATCCTGTTCAACAACCTGTTCCCTTACATCGACCTCGACAACGGCGGCAGCGTCGAGGGCTTTATCGAGGCGCAGAAGAAACTCATCGCGATGGCGGACGACGAAACGGTCCTCATTGCGGGCCATGGCGAACTGGCGAACAAAGCCGATGTCGAACGTAACCTGGCCGTGCTCGTTGACGGACGGAAGCGCGTCAAGGCGCTCGTCGACCAGGGCATGACCGAGGAAGAGATACTGGCCGCGAATCCACTCGCCGACTATCACGACGAATACAACTGGAGCTTCATTACAACGGAGCGGATGACCAAGACGCACTACCGCGACCTGACATCGGACTAAGAGAATGGATATCAAAAAAACCGAGAACTTCGTCAACGACCTTTGGGACAGCTCGATCATCCCGGAGCTTTGCGACTACATAAAGCTGCCCAACAAGTCCCCGCACTTCGATCCCGACTGGGAAAAGCACGGCCACATGGAAAAGGCCGTGCAGCAACTGGAAGCCTGGTGCAAGACACAGCCCGTGAAGGGCATGTCCGTCGAGATCGTCCGTATCGAGGGACGCACGCCGGTCCTGTTTGCCGAGATCCCCGGGGACTCGGACGACGTCGTGCTCCTGTACGGCCACTACGACAAGCAGCCGGAGTTCAGCGGCTGGGCGGAGGACCTCGACCCGTGGGAACCGACCATCAGGGACGGCAAGCTATACGGCCGCGGCGGCGCCGACGATGGCTACGCCGTGTTCGGTTCACTCACGGCTATAAGGGCCCTGCAGGAACAGGGCATCCCGCACGCTCGCTGCGTGGTGCTCATCGAGGGCTGCGAGGAGTCCGGCAGCTTCGACCTGCCCTACTACATCGAGAAGCTCGAGGATCGCATCGGCTCGCCGGACCTTGTCGTCTGCCTGGACGCCGAATGCGGCAACTACGAGCAGCTCTGGTGCACGACGTCACTTCGGGGCAACCTGACGGGCACTCTGCGCGCTGACGTGCTGACCGAAGGCGTGCACTCCGGCAGCGCAAGCGGTGTCGTGCCGTCGAGTTTCCGCATACTGCGCAAACTGCTGAGCCGCATCGAGGACGAAGACAACGGGCAGATCACGCCGGAAGCGCTGCACGTGGAGATTCCTGAGCAGCGCATCGAGCAGGCCAAGCTCGCCGCCGAGACGCTGGGCACCGGCGTCTACAGCAAGTACCCGTGGGCGATCGAGGATGCGACACCCGGCGAGTCCCCTTACGAACTGCTATTGAACAACACCTGGCGGCCCACGATGAGCGTGACGGGTGCCGCCGGACTGCCGGCGCTGGTCGACGCGGGCAATGTGCAGCTGCCGTTCAACACGCTGAAGCTGTCGTTCCGCCTGCCGCCCACCTGCGACGCCGACGGTGCCGCGAACACGGTGAAGAATATCCTCGAAGCGGATACGCCGCCCTTGTCCAAGGTGTCATTCCGGGTCGAGTCGACGATGGCCGGGTGGAACGCGCCGCCGGTGGCCGAGTGGCTCGAGGCCTCCATGCAGAAAGCGTCACAGGCTTTCTTCGGCAAACCGTCGATGTACATGGGCACTGGCGGCACGATCCCGTTCATGGGCATGCTGGGGGAGAAGTTCCCCGAAGCGCAGTTCCTGATCACGGGCCTGCTTGGACCGAACTCCAACGCACACGGCCCCAACGAGTTCCTGCACATCGACACCGGCAAACGCGTCACGAGCTGCGTCGCGCAGGTTCTCGTGGATCACTACGAGCACAAGACAGGCGTCAAAGCCGCCGCCTGACAGGCGCGATATGCCTACCGCGGCGGGCGAGCCATTTATCTCCCTCATGGCTCGCTTCGCTGCGCTTTACT
>CBDUCE010000026.1:0-21851 GCA_965365575.1 uncultured Gammaproteobacteria bacterium | reverse complement strand
GACAGTGACTTCAGGTGCCAGGCAATGTTGCCTGGCACCTGAAGTCACTGTCCCTTTGGGTGTCCCTTTGGGTTCTGCCTGGCACTTAAAGTCACTGTCCCAAATGGAGCTTGACGGCAGGTCGCATGTTGGAGTGCACTGCTCCGGTGGACAACAACGCCATGAACCGGCCCGCTTCGGAATCGAGAACGCTTGCGCTCACCGGTATCGCGATGCTCGCGCTGGCGGCGAACCCGTTGCTGTGCCGGATGGCGCTGGGCGCAGGGCATATCGACGCGGCGAGCTTCACCGGTATACGTGTCATCGCCGGGGCTGCCATGCTGAAGCTGCTGATCTCCTGGACCCGGCGGGGCGGCGAACGGAAACCTGTCGACTGGCGCGCCGTCGTAACGTTGTTCGGCTACATGATATTTTTTTCGTTTGCCTACCTGTCGATCAGCGTGGGAACCGGCGCGCTCATATTATTCGGTGCCGTGTTGTTCACGATGTTTGCCGTTGCCCTGCAGTCGGGGGAACGCTTTTCGCCCTTGTCGTGGGCCGGGCTCGCGGCTGCGATAGCCGGCCTGGTCTACCTCGTCTTACCGGGAGTGACGGCGCCGGATCCCGCGGGTGCGGCCCTGATGGCCGTTGCGGGTGTTGCCTGGGGCCTGTATTCGCTGCTCGGGCGGGGCGAGGCCGATCCCCTCGGCACCACTGCCGACAATTTTCTGTATGCGGTTCCGCTGGCGATTGCCGTTAACTTCTTCTTCTGGAGCAACGTGTATATGTCCTGGTATGGCGTGACGCTGGCCATCCTGTCTGGCGCCATCGCTTCGGGGTTGGGCTACGCTCTTTGGTATGCCGTGCTGGCCGGCATGCCGGCTACGCGCGCCGCGACGGCACAGCTCTCGGTGCCGGTCATCGCGGCACTGGGCGGCGTGGTTCTGCTGTCGGAGCCGGTGACCCTGCGGCTCATTGTCTCGTCCATTGCCACCCTCGGCGGCATTGCCCTGGTGCTTCTGCAGCGCGCCGCGCCGGATGCAAAGTCCAGCTGATTTTCTGCGTATGTGTTAGTTTATCGGCCGAGTGGGCAATCCCTGCCCACGTTTTGGGGAAATCTAAATGAGAAAAACAGTACTAAAACTGATGGCCGTCCTGACATTCGGCGCATCGACAATAATGATGTCCGGCAGCGTGCTTGCCGAGGAATGGCCCATGGTCGGCGGCGATTACTGGGAAGTAACGGGGATCGACATCGCGGATGGCGGCGCCTACAAGTACACGAAGTGGTTGGCCGAGGAATGGCGCAAGGACCTCGAGTTCGCCAAGTCCAAGGGCTGGATCAAGGACTACATGATCCTCTCGAACGTACACGCGCGCAGCGATGAGCCGGACCTTTACCTGATTCGCGTGAGAGAGAGCATCGTTTCGGCGGCCGAAGGCCAGAAACGCCAGAAAGAATACATGGAATGGCAGTCGAAGAGCATCGAGAAGATGCAGAGCGAAAGCGGCAACCGCGCGGAGTACCGTACGGTGATGAGCGACTCGCTGCTGCAGGTTCTCAAGTTCCGCGACTGATAACGGATACTGAACACCGCAGGATCAGGCGGACGGTTCGGCCCTCTGGCCGACCGTCCGTTTTTTTTGCCCGCGCCTAACCGGGCTTACGCGCCACGAAACACGCCCAGGTTATGTGGCCGCCCGCAAGCGCGGCCTGCCAGCGGGAGATGCTTTGCGAAATCGACGCTTTGGCATCTGCATCGAGGCCGGCGATCGGCCGCTCCAGCTGCTCGGCCAGCTTGTCGTAGTGGGCTCGAATATCGTCCTGTCGTTCATCCACGAATGACAATTCGAATCCGGCCTCGCGGGCCATGGCCTGGTAGTCGCTGACGGTCGAGCCTACCCTGGCGCCGAGCCGTGCAAAGGCGGCTTCCACCATGGCACTGTCTGCGTTTTCGCCGGTGAGGATATCCGAGAAGGCGAACGTTCCTCCCGGCCGCAGGACCCTGAATACCTCGCGGAAGACCGTCGGGCGATCCGGCGAATGAATGATGGCTTCCTGGCAGATGACGGTATCCCAGGTTCCGGGCTCGCTGTCGATGTCGTGGAAGTCGCCGACTTCGACGTCGATTTTGTCGCCGAGTCCGGCTTCATCGGCGGCTCTGCGAGCATGGTCGACGCAGTTTTGCGAAATGTCGATGCCTTTTGCCGTGCAACCCATTCCCGCCAGGGTTCGCAGCGTACCGCCGAAGCCGCAGGCGATGTCGAGCACCCGGTCACCGGCGTCCAGGCCGGCGTTTTCGATCAGGTATTGCGTCATGGCCGCAGAGGCTTCCGCAACCGTTTCCTTGCCGGTCGCATAGCGGCCGATATGTATGTCGGCGCCGCCCCAGCACTGTTCATAAAACTTCGATACGGCCGAATCATCGTAGTACGCGGCAGCCTGGTTGCTATCGAATACTGCGTTTGACATGGTCTCCTCCCTCGATGCCGCAACCGCCAGGAAACACCGTAGCCGACCAGGCAGTTAGGGGACAGTGACTTCAAGTGCCAGGCAACTCAACTGCCTGGCACTTGAAGTCACTGTCCCCTTGCTGCCGCCCCTTGCTGCTCCCCTTAATGCTAGAGTAGCCCGATGGCGATTACGCTTGCATTTGACGTTTACGGGACGCTCATCGACACGCACGGTGTCGTCGCGAAGCTCGGGGAGATCGTCGGCGATCGCGCGATTGACTTCTCATCCACCTGGCGCGACAAGCAGCTCGAGTACTCTTTTCGCCGCGGGCTGATGCAGAACTACGAGAACTTCGCCGTTTGCACGCGCGACGCGCTGGACTACACCTGCAGCCGCTACGCGGCAGACATGACGCCCGGGCAGAAGCAGTCGCTCCTCGACATCTACCGCGAGCTGCCCGCCTTCGACGATGTCCATGATGCACTGGTGGCCTTGTCGGCGCGCGACTGCCGTCCGTACGCGTTCTCGAACGGCAGCGAGGAGGCCGTCGAGACCCTGTTGTCGGCGGCCGGCATCCGGGAGTTGTTCCTCGGTGTCGTTAGCTGCGACGACCTCAGGTCCTTCAAGCCGAACCCGGCGGTCTACGCCCACTTCCTCAGAAAAGCGCAGGCAACGGCCAGCGAGGCCTGGCTGATATCCGGTAACCCCTTCGACGTCATCGGCGCGATCTCCGCCGGCATGCGGGGCGCGTGGGTTCAGCGCTCCGCGGATGCCCTGTTCGACCCCTGGGGCATCGAGCCGACCGTGACGGTGAAGAGCCTCCGCGAACTCGCGGACAGTATCGGAATGTAGCGAGCCGCCCGGTCAGTTCCGGCGCGGATCGGCGCGGACCTGCAGCTGGAATTTCGCCGGTTTCTGGTTCGCCATGTGCTCGTAGGTCGCCCAGCGCATGTCGACGAGTTCCTGCGCGCTCTTCATCAGTTTCTCGGCGGCTTCCGGGTGTGTCTTCAACAGCGTGCGGTAGCGCATCTCGTTGTAGGCGTATTCCTCGAGCGGGATGCTCGGCCGTGGCGAATCGAGTACGAAGGGCTTCTTGCCGACGTCGCGCAGCGCGGGGTTGAAGCGGATCAGCGGCCAGTAGCCGCTCTGCGTTGCGAGCTTCTGCTGCTTCAGTCCGTCCGACATGTCATAGCCGTGCGCGATGCAGTGGCTGTACGCGAGGATCAGGGCGGGGCCGTTGTATTCCTCGGCTTCGCGCATGGCCAGCAGCGTCTGCTGCGGGTTGGCGCCCATCGCGACCTGGGCCACGTACACGTTGCCGTAGGAAACGGCCTGCAGGGCGAGGTCTTTCTTGCCGATGCGTTTGCCGGCCGACGCGAAGCGTGCCGCTGCGCCGAGCGGTGTCGCCTTGGACATCTGCCCGCCGGTATTCGAATACACCTCGGTATCGAGCACGAGGACGTTCACGTTGCGGCCGCTCGCGAGCACGTGGTCGAGCCCGCCGGAGCCGATGTCGTACGCCCAGCCGTCGCCGCCCACGAGCCAGATGCTGCGCCGGATCAGGTGGTCCACGATCGACAGCAGCGCCGCTGCTTTCTCGTCGCCCTCGTCGTCGCGCAACCGTTGCAGCTTGTTCTTGAGTACGGACACGCGCTGGCGTTGTGCGCGTATCTCGCTGCCGACACGCTGGCGCGAATTGACCAGGTCCTCGGCGAGCTCGTCGCCGACCTTCGGCGCGAGATCGGTGACCAGCCCTTTCGCGATCGCCATGTGGTGGTCAGCGGCGATACGCATGCCGAGCCCGAACTCCGCATTGTCTTCAAACAGGGAATTCGACCAGGCCGGCCCACTGCCTTCCGCGTTCTTCGCCCACGGCGTCGTCGGCAGGTTGCCGCCGTAGATCGACGAACAGCCGGTGGCGTTGGCCACCATGAGCCGTGGCCCGAACAATTGCGACAGCAGTCGTATGTAGGGTGTTTCGCCACAGCCCGCGCAGGCGCCCGCGAACTCGAACAGCGGTTCGAGGAACTGCGAGCCGCGCACGGACGAGAAGTCCACCTTGGCGCGATCGGTAAAGGGCAGGGACTCGAAGAACTCGATGTTGGCGCGGCCTTCCTCGAGGATGGGCGCCTTGTCCGTCATGTTGATCGCGCGTACGCCGGGTTCGTCGGGGCTCTTGACCGGGCAGGCCTCGACACAGAGCTTGCAGCCCGTGCAATCCTCCAGGTAGACCTGCAGCGTGTAGCGCGTTTCGGGGAAGCCGCGTGCGCTGATCGGCGATGACGGGAAACTGTCGGGCGCATCCTTGAGCGCGCTGGCGTGGAAAAACTTGGCGCGGATGACGCTGTGCGGGCACACGAAGCTGCAGTTGCCGCACTGGATGCAGAGATCCTCGCGCCACAACGGCACTTCGTCGGATACGTTCGACTTCTCCCAGCGCGACGTGCCGCTCGGGTAGGTGCCGTCGGCGGGCAGCTTGCTGACCGGCAGGTCGTCGCCGTGACCCCGCATCATCTGCGCCGTGACATCGCGCACGAACTCCGGCGCAAAGTCCGGGACGACCGCATCCATGTCGCGTTCGCTGCGCCTGTCCGTGGGAACCACGACTTCGTGCAGGTGATCGACCGCGGCGTCGACCGCGGCAAAATTCTTCTCGACGACGGACTGGCCCTTGGACTTGTAGGTCTTCTCGATGGCCTCCTTGATCTGCCGTATGGCATCAGTGCGCGGCAGCACGCCCGACAGCGCGAAGAAGCACGCCTGCATAACCGTATTGATACGCTTGCCCATGCCGGCATCGCGTGCCACGCGGGAGGCGTCGATGACGTACAGGTGGATGCCGCGGTCGATGATGATCCCCTGCACGGGGCGCGGCAGCCGATCCCAGACCTCGTCGGCCGGGTACGGGCTGTTCAGCAGGAACACGGCGCCTTCGCAGGCGTTCTGCAAAAGCTCGATCTTGTTGACCAGCTCGAACTTGTGACAGGCGATGAAGTTCGCGCTCTGGATCAGGTAGGGCGCATGGATCGGCTCAGGGCCGAAACGCAGGTGGGAGATCGTCCGCGACCCCGACTTCTTGGAGTCGTACACGAAGTAGCCCTGCGCCCAGAGGTCGGTGTTCTCGCCGATGATCTTGATGCTGTTCTTGTTGGCGCCCACGGTGCCGTCGGAGCCCATGCCGTAGAAGACGGCGCGTGTCGCACTGTCGTTCTCGATGTGCATCCTGGCGTCGTAGTCGAGACTCGTATGGGTGACGTCGTCGAGAATACCGATCGTGAAATGCTGCTTCGGCTGCGGCTTTTCCATCTCGGCGAACACGGACATCACCATCGCCGGCGTGAATTCCTTCGACGACAGGCCGTAGCGGCCGCCGATGACGCGCGGCATCGACTGCCGCTTGCCGTTGATCAACGCCTCCGCCAGCGCCGTGACGACGTCCTGGTAGAGCGGCTCACCGCTCGCACCGGACTCCTTGGTGCGGTCGAGCACGGCGATCGTGCGCACGGACTCCGGCAGCGCCGCCAGCAGGTGTTCGGCCGAGAACGGCCGGTACAGGCGCACGTTGACGAGGCCGACGCCCTCGGGCTGCAGCGTGTCGATCGTCTGCGTCACGGTGTCGGCGCCGGAGCCCATCAGGATAACGACCCGCTCCGCGTTGGGGTCGCCGTGATAGTCGAACAGCCGGTAATGCCGGCCCGTGATTTCGCCGAAGCGCTGCATGGCCCGCTCGACGATCGCCGGCGCTGCGTCGTAGTAGCGATTGACCGTCTCGCGCCCCTGGAAGTAGACGTCGGGGTTCTGCGCGGTGCCGCGGATGAACGGGTTGTCGGGGTTGAGTGCGCGGTTGCGGTGCTCGTAGATGAGCCGGTCATCCATCATCGCGTGCATCTGCTCTTCGCTCACGAGCTCGATCTTGCTGACTTCGTGCGACGTGCGGAAGCCGTCGAAGAAATGGATGAAAGGCAGGCGGGCCTCGAGCGTCGCCGCGTGGCTGATCAGTGCGAGATCCTGCGCGGCCTGCACGGACGACGCGGCCAGCAGGCCGAAACCCGTCGTGCGTGCCGCCATCACGTCCTGGTGGTCGCCGAAGATCGACAGAGCCTGCGCGGCCAGCGACCGCGACGCGACGTGGAACACGGCCGGGGTCAGCTCGCCCGCGATCTTGTACATGTTGGGCAGCATGAGCATCAGGCCCTGCGACGCGGTAAACGTCGTCGTCAGCGCGCCGGTCTGCAGCGCGCCGTGCGCGGTACCCGCAGCACCGCCCTCGCTCTGCATCTCGATGATGTCGGGTACCTGGCCCCAGAGGTTGGGTTTGCCCTCGGCTGACCAGACGTCGGCCATTTCCGCCATTGGCGACGAAGGCGTGATCGGGTAAATGGAGCATATCTCGCTGACCGCATAGGCAACGCGGGCGACTGCTTCGTTACCGTCGAGTGCACGCAGCTCGGTCATATCGCGGGCACTCCGACGCCCTCGGGCTCGTCGATCATCTCGATGGCGTGGCACGGGCACTGTTCGAAACACACCGCGCAGCCCGTGCACAGCGCGTAATCGAAGCGGTAGCGTTTGCCGGGCCCCAGCTTGATGACCGCGCCCTCGGGGCAGGCGCCATAGCAGCCGTCGCATTCGAAGCAGTTGCCGCAGGAGAGACAACGCTGCGATTCGAACAATGCGTCGGTCTCCGACAGGTTGCGCATGATCTCGTCGAAGTTGGTCTGCCGCTCGTTGACCGGCAGGCGTTCCTGCTCGACCTTCGGCGCGTGCGTGCGGTACCAGAGATGCAGCCGCTCGTAGCCGATGACCGGGTTGCGCGGCCCGCGCCGGTACTTCGTGCCGCGCAGGTACGCGTCGATGTGCCGCGCCGCGTGTTTGCCGTGGCCGACCGCGATCGTGACCGAGCGCTCGCTCGGCACCATGTCGCCGCCGGCGAAAATGCCGTCGTGGCCGGTCATCATGTTGTCGTCGACGATGACGGTGTGGTCCCACTCGAACTCGATGCCGGGAACCGTCTCGAGAAAGCCCGTATCGGTGTCCTGGCCTAGCGCGAGGATCAGTGAATCCGCTTCGAGCGTCTCGAACTTGCCGGTCGGCTGCGGCCGTCCTGTTTCGTCGAGCTCCATGATCTCGACTTTGAACGTCGAGCGGTCGATCTCCTTGATCGTGCGCAACCAGTTGATGACCACGCCTTCCTCGAGCGCTTCGTCCGCTTCGAAGTCGTGAGCGGGCATGCTGCTGCGATCGCGCCGGTAGATGATCATGGCTTCGTCGACGCCGAGACGCTTCGCGGTGCGTGCGGCGTCCATGGCCGTATTGCCGCCGCCGTAGATGGCCACGCGGCGGCCGAGTTTCGGCGCTTCGCCCTGCTTGGTGCTGGAGAGAAAACTGACCGCGTCAAGGATCTTGCCCGCGTCGCGATTCGGGATGTCGATCTTCTTGCTGATGTGCGCGCCGACGGCGACGAACACGGCGTCGAAGCCGCCTTCGTTTTTTTCCGTGAGCACGTCTTCGACGCGGTGATTGAGCGTGATTTTCACGCCCATGTTCTCGATGCGATCGATCTCGGCCTGGAGTTCGTCACGCGGCATCCGGTAGGCCGGGATGCCGAAATGGATCATGCCGCCGGCGACCGGCCCCGCCTCGCGGATTTCGACCTCGTGGCCGAGCTTGACGAGGTGATAGGCAGCGGACAGCCCGCTGGGACCTGCACCGATGATCAGGATCTTCCTGCCGCTGGTCGTTTCCGGTGTCTCGAACTGCCAGCCTCTCTCGAGCGCGAGGTCGCCGAGGTAGCGCTCGACGGCATGGATGCTGACAGCGCTGTCCGTGAACGTGCGGTTGCAGACGTCCTCGCAGGGGTGATAGCAGACGCGGCCGTGGATGGACGGCAGCGGGTTGTCGCGCACCAGCTCGCGCCAGGCGCCCTCGAAGTCGCCCTCCTGCGCAAGTGCAAGCCAGGCCTGGATATTTTCGCCCGCCGGGCAGGCGTTGTTGCAGGGCGGCAGAAAATCGACGTACTCGGGCCGCTGACTGCGCAGCGCGCCTGTACCTTTATCGTGGCGCGTCAGGTCGGCGCGCTGTGTCAGATCTGAGTTACTCATGGATACCCATGATGGTATGCCGTGAAAGCCGTGCCAGCATCAGGACTTCTACGAATATCGCTTTTGCATAACCAGTGAGATGGGGTCGGACCCGCATAAACAGCTGATTTTCTTCAGGAAATCGTGCTCAGAAGTGGGGGTTTGCGGCTTAATCGCTCAATTTTGTGCCGGAAATTGTCTGTATCTGGGGCTCAGTTCCCGCAAGACCTTAAAGCCATCGTCATCGTCGATTTGCCGATACACACCACGATTGCCAAGGTTGCGCCTGACCTCCTCAAGGTATTTCGCGTCGCCGACCGCAACCGACTCTGTCCAAATTGAGTTTCGCCGGGAGTTTTTAATCTCGGCTTGAAGCAGACGGTCCTGCAAAGCGAGCAATCGCTGGTGTGAATTGACATTCAGCAGACGCATCAGAGTCGTAAAGTCGATAACGCACTTTCGTTGCCCGGGATGCTCGATCTCTCTGTAGCCGCAAACTTCCCAGTCGCGTGGATGGCGGACGACACGAGCACGAACCATATTCAGGTTGATGTATGTGAAACACCGTGCCAGGTGGCCGTCGGTTTGCACCGCGGTTGCGTGATACCGATCTTCCCAGAAAGCCCCACGACGGTTCTTTCGTAAATTGAATTCCTGAGCTACTCGTCCCTCGATCAGTTGCAGCGAGCGCGGTATCTCATCGAACCCCCGATCCGCACACAGTATGTGAACGTGGTTGCTGGTAACCACGTAATTCAAAACGGATAAGCCATAGCGCCGCCTTGCTTCGAAAAGCCAGTGTCGCCAGCGGCGTCGATCACGTAAGAACTTCAACAAGAACTCCCGCTGATGGCAGCGATGCGTGATGTGCCAGACATGACCGGGGCAGAATACGCGGTTAGCGCGGGGCATTTTGTCGAGTCTTCAATTTCTGGCCGCAAAAGGCCCATTTAGCGGTCAGAATCGGCCTTAATGAAGCATCTTTTCTAATTGGTTCATGCACATATGCGGGTCCGACCCCAGAACCCGCGCAGAACCCTAAAATGGGGTGAATTGACCGGATCCTGACGGGCCGGGATATGAACTGATTTGGCGCAATCGCCTATGATTTCCCTGTAGAATTCGCCGACCCCCGGACTTTGAGGATTCCGATGCCGTCGTTTGGCCGCAAAATTGCCGTCGTCAGCCTGTCGCTGATGCTTGCGAGCTGCACCACGCAGCCGACGGCGCCCGTGCGCGTGACGGCCGCGACGGCTCCCGATACGGCGGCCTGCATTGCCGATCTCGGCAAGGACCGGCCGACGGTCTCGAGGACGCTGGACGCGCGGAACATCAGTGTCGTCAACTGGAACATCCAGAAAGGCCGAAACACCGAGTGGGTGAAGGACCTCAGCGCCATCCATGCCGAGCCGGACCTTCTCCTTCTCCAGGAGGCGTCGGTCAGAACGACTGTCTGGCGCGACCTCGTGCCCGAACATCACGAGTCATTCGCCGAGGGTTTCGGGCCCGACTGGTCGCCGAGCGGCGTCATGACGGTGAGTGCCGCCGAACCGCTGACCGAATGCGAACTCGTCGCTCGTGAGCCCTGGTTCGGCACCCGCAAGGCGACCCTGATTACCGAGTACGCGCTGTCGGACACCGACCGGACGCTTCTGGTCGTGAACATTCACGGCATCAATTTCGCACTCGGCATCAGCGATTTGAAAAACCAGTTTGCCCAGGCCAGGGCGGTTATCGCGGAACACGACGGCCCGGTGGTGTTCTCGGGCGACTTCAACACCTGGCGCAGCCAGCGCGCGCAGGTACTGCGCGACATGCTCTCTGAGCTCGGTCTCACGGCGCTCGATTTCGACGTCGATCACCGCAAGCGTTTCTTCGGCTGGGCGCTCGATCATATCTACGTGCGCGGCCTGTACTCCGAGTACGCGACGACACTGCAATCCGACGCCTCGGACCACAACCCGATGACCGTGCGGTTGAGGCTGGCGGACGAGCCAGTGCGCGTGAGGGCAGCGCGATGAAACTCCTGCCACTTCTCCTCCTGATGATGGCGGCCCTGCTTCCGGCGACGGTGATCGCCGGCGACACGGAAGTCGAGATCGAGCATCTCATCACGACCGTCGGCGAAAGCGGCTGCACGTTCATACGCAATGGCTCGCGTCACGACGCCGAAAACGCTGCATCGCACATGCGGCTGAAATACCGGCGCGGCAAGCGCTACGCAACGACGGCGGAACTGTTCATCGAGCGGCTGGCGAGCAAGAGCTCCTTCAGCGGCAAGCCCTATGCAATCCAGTGCCCCGGCAGCGAAGCCGTGCTCAGCAGAGAATGGCTGACGGATCGACTGCAGGAATTCCGCGAGCAGCAAGCCAGCGCGCAGTAGGCGGTCGACATAATCCCTGCGTAGTTCTACGCATTAAACCCGCACGCGAAATCGGCTAGAAAGACAGTGGCAGACCGCGTCTTTCAGTAACCGGGAGCAGCACGATGTCTGGTCGCAATCCCATCGAAGCGCTGGCCCGCCTGCGCCACGAGTTCGGCGAGCACGGCGGCGTCAACATGTCCATCGAGGCAAGCTCGACGTTCACGGTCATGGAGCCCGGCACGATGCCGGCCCTGTTCCAGGGACTCAAGGGTCACGACGCCGGCTGCTACCTGTACGGGCGTCACTTCAATCCCACGGTGTACCACCTCGGCCTGCAACTCGCGGCGATCGAGGGAACGGAAGCTGCGTATTGCACCGCGAGCGGCATGGGTGCGATTTCCGCGACGCTGCTCGCGCTTTGCAACAAAGGAGACCACATCGTCGCATCGAATGCCGTCTATGGCGGCACCTACGCCCTGATGCACGATTTCCTGCCGCAAAAGACCGGCATAACGACGACCTTCGTCGACATCACCGACCTCGACGCCGTGCGCAATGCGCTTACCGACAGGACGCGCGCCGTCTACACCGAGAGCCTGGCGAATCCGACGCTGCGCGTCGCCAATATTCCGAAGCTCGCGGCGATCGCACATGATGCCGGCGTTCCGCTCGTGGTCGACAATACCTTCAGCCCGCTGATTCTGAGCCCGGTCGATCACGGCGCGGACGTTGTTGTGCACAGCATCACGAAGTTCATCAGCGGCACGTCCGACGTCATCGCCGGCGCCGTGTGCGGCACGGAGGCATTCATCGAGTCGCTCATGGACCTGCACTCAGGCCCGCTCATGTTGCTCGGTCCCACCATGGACCCGAAGGTCGCCGCGAATATCAGCCTGCGCATCCCGCACCTCCCGCTGCGCATGGCGGCCCATGGCGAGCGCGCGCTGGCGCTCGCCGAGCGCCTCGCAGACTTTGGCGCGAAAGTTTGTTACCCGGGGCTCGACGGACACCCGGATCACGGTCTGCTCGACGAATTGCGCTGCCCGGACTACGGCTATGGCGGCGTCATGACCGTCGACATGGGTACCGAAGCGGCGGGCAACGCCCTGATGTCGAAGCTGCAGAACAAGCACGGTTTCGGGTTCATGGCCGTGAGCCTCGGCTACTTCGATACCCTGATGTCCTGCTCCGGTTCCAGCACCTCGAGCGAACTGACCGATGCAGACAAGGAGGCCGCCGGGATAAGCCCGGGCCTCGTGCGCCTGTCGGTCGGTTACACCGGCACGGTCGAACAGCGCTGGCAGCAGCTGCGCGATGCATTGAAAGAGGCCGGCGAGCAACAGGCGGCCGCCTAGTCGCCCCGTTCCCGCGGATCGATTTCGTGAATGTCCGGCGCAGGTGCCCAGCGCCGAAATACGAAATTCCGGTTCGAGCCGTGACGCGCCAGCAGCAGCAGCGCGTCGTCGCATTCGGGCCCCGACATCTGCACTTCGACCATGTACACCGGGCTGCCGACGGTGCCCAGCCGGCGGAACGAGTAGAGCGCGATGCTGCAGTCGTACGCGCTCGCTGCGCCGGATATCAGCTCGCTCGCCGACTGCCGTGCGAGCGCCTCGTCGAGGTCGAGTGGGTCCGGCGGCGGTTCGCCGGCGAGGCAATCGCCCGCGATCGCGAGTAGCGCGATAATGGTGATCGAAATACGCTTCATCATGAAACCCGGCGCCCTGTTATAGTGTCTGACCACTGGCCGGCCGCAAGTTCGACAGGGCCCGCGCCATCCCGCGATTGTGCAGGAAAATCTATAAATTTGTATTTATTTGCGCCGAACTTGACGCGAATAGCCCCGATTATGCTGATTGACAGGAGCCCCCGGTGGAGCTGACACGAAAAATTCTCACGTTATGGCTGGTCATGTTCGCGCTCTCCGCGGCCGCATACGCCGCCGACGACGAGGTCGCAACCCAGGTCAATATTCCCTACGAAATGTTTCGTCTGGAAAACGGTCTCACGGTGATTGTTCACACGGACCACTCCGCCCCGACGGTGTTCGTCGGCATGTGGTACGGCGTCGGCTCCAAGGACGAACCGGACGGCAAGACCGGTTTCGCCCACCTGTTCGAGCACCTGATGTTCCAGGGCACCGAGAACCGTGAGGGCGAGTATTTTTCCCCGTTCATGGACGCCGGTGCCACGGGCATGAACGGCACGACCTCCGAAGATCGCACGAACTACTACGCGACCGTGCCCACCGGCGCACTCGACATGGCGCTGTGGATGGAGAGCGACCGCATGAGCTACCTGCTCGGTGCCATCACCCAGGAGGCACTCGACGAGCAGCGCGGCGTCGTCAAGAACGAGAAACGGCAGCGCGAGAACCGGCCGTATGCACAGATGGCCGATCGCATCCGTGCCGGGCTGTACCCCGTCGATCACCCCTACCGGCACTCGATCATCGGTTCGATGGACGACCTCGATAACGCGTCGCTCGACGACGTGCACGAATGGTTCAACACCTACTACGGCGCTTCCAACGTCGTGCTGGTGCTCGCGGGCGACATCGACGTCGCGACCGCGAAGGAAAAGGTGACCCACTATTTCAGCGAAGCGCCGGCGGGCGTGCCGCTCGTGTATCCGAAGAAGTGGATCCCGAACCTGCCCGAAAACCGCAAGGAGTCGATGTACGACCGCGTCGGCCAGACGCGGATTACCCGGGTCTGGGCGCTGCCCGGGCTCAACGACCGCGACACGACGCTGATGTACCTCGTCAACGAATCACTCGTGGGCAACAAGAATTCGCCGCTGCAGAAGACGCTGGTGGACGACCTGCAGCTCGCGACGAGCGTGCGCGGCAGCGCTTACGGCCGCGTTCTGAGCGGCGAGTACACGCTGACGATCGATCTCAAGCCCGGGGTCACGTACGACGATGTGATGCCGATCGTCGACCGCATCATCGCGGAATACCTCGAGAACGGTCCCGACAAGCAGATCGTCGAGAATGCGAAGCTCGGCGTTAACATGTACATGATCGGCGCGCTGGAGCGGAGTTCCGCGATTGGCCGCGTGCTGGCCGAAGGTTACCTGTATTCGGACGATCCGCTATACATCAACAAAGAGCTGGAGTGGCTCAACGCGGCCGCGCCGTCCGAACTCAGGGAAACCGCGAAACGCTGGTTGACCCGCGGCTACTACGAGCTGACGGTGCTGCCGTTCCCCGAGTACCAGACGGCGGAACCCGAAGTGGACCGCTCGAAGATTCCCGAGGTGTCGGCCGAAGCGAATATTTCCTTCCCCGACATCGCAACCGCGATGCTCGACAACGGCATGCGTATCGTCGTCGCAACGCGGGACACGCTGCCGATCGTGGACGTGTCGATTCGCATCGGCGCCGGCAGCACGGCGAGCCCGGTCGAGGCGCCCGGGCTTGCGAGCTTCGCCATGTCGCTCATGGACAAGGGCACGAAGAAGTACGACGCACACGAACTCGCGGCCGCGAAGGACGCAATTGCGATGAGCGGCCAGTTGCAGGCGGGTACCGAAGAGAGCTCCTTCGGCTATCGCATCCTGCACAGCAAGCTCGAGGAATCCATGGAGCTCGCGGCCGAGGTGTTGCGCAATCCGACGTACCCGGATGACGAGCTGAACAAGATGAAGCAGCAGATAGCTGCGTGGCTCGCTACGCTCGAGAAGTCGCCATCGAGTGCTGCGGGCAGCCTGTTCGAGCGCGCAGTATACGGCAGCGACAGTCCCATGGGATCGGTGTGGACGCCCGAGCTGGTCGCACAGGTGGATCGGGAATTGCTGGTCGGCTTTCACGGCCGCGAGATCACGCCGGGCAATATGACGGTCTTCATGATCGGCGATATCGGAATCGATGAGGCGACGCGTGTCGTCGAGCGCGCCTTCGGAAAGTGGCGGGCGGACGCGGAGTCGGCGCGCAAGCCGATCGGCAACGCGCAATCCGCGGAACCGCGCGTCATCCTGGTGGATCACCCCGAGGCGCCGCAAAGCACGATTTACGCAGGCCATGCGCTGCCGCCCTACGATCCCGCCACGTCCACCGAGCTCTACATCATGAACGGCGTCTTCGGCGGCGGCTTCGAAGCGCGCATCAACATGAACCTGCGCGAGGACAAGCACTGGTCCTACGGCATGCGCTCCGGCATCCAGCAGAACACCAGCGGCGACCAGTACCTCGCCGTGAGCGGCAGCGTGCAGTCCGACAAGACCATGGAGAGCATGCAGGAGATTATGAGAGAGTTCGAAGAGTTCGTGACGACGCGGCCGGCGACCGAAACCGAGGTATCGCGCGTCAAGATCAACCGCATGCGCTCGCTGCCGGGCACGTTCTCGACCAATCGGGGCTTCCTCGCAAGCATCATGACGTCGGACAGCTACGGCCTGCCGTTCGATTACGCGGAGAAGCTCGCAGCGCGTATCGATGACGTCACGACCGGCGCCGTCAACGAGCGTGCGCGGAGCGTGATCGATCCCGGCAAACTGACGTGGGTTATCGTCGGCGATCTCGCACAGATCGAGGACAAGGTACGTTCGCTCGGCTACGGCGAGGTCGAGGTCTGGGACGCGTTCGGCCACCGGCTCAGGTAGCCGGAAAAAGCGCCTGTCGATGCAGGTCACCGCGCCCGACCGCTCGCGGAGGGGTGGTGCTGCATGCACGGGACGGAACTGAAGGCGGCGACAGGAACGGCACCAACCTGAACGCCGGCCGCAGTTACGAGGCGCTACCGTTCTGAACAGCGCAAGCGCGTGCGATGGCTTTTCGTGGCAGAGTGACCATGGTCGCTGTCGCCGCGGGTCTGCTGAGAATCGCCGTCTCCGTTGGGGTTCGAGACGACCTCACAGATCCGGGTCCGGTCGAGGTCAAGAAAGGCGGTCCGTCACTTTCGCCTGGCTCTTCTGCGGCCCGGGCAGCGGCTGGCGCGGTTGGCGCCCTTCGATCAATGGCAGCAGCGGCTGCTGGATACGCTCGCGTAATCGTCGGCGCCGAGTCCTGCTCCTCTGCGCTCGAATTCGACCAGGCCGGGAACATGGCGCCTGCGGCGAGGAGCCACAAATGGGTAAACAAGCGAACGGGAACGTGCATGGTCAGCCCTCCGTAGGTCGCGGGGCGAATCGTGCGGTTGCCGACTACAGTGTATCGCGGTCCTGTCGACCGGTGAGGATAGAGGAGACGAGCTGCCCTACATCGATTTCCGTGCTGGTGTCGACCCGGATCGCAGCCTCCTTGCTTCCAATCGGTGCGGCTGACGCCAGCTGATGCTCGAGCACCGCGAGGTCGGCTTCCGAGGCGTCGTCCCTGCGTTCTGCGCGCCGCTCGATCCGTGACCTGAGCACAGCCACCGGCGCTTCCGCACACACCAGCACCGAATCCACGCCGAGGCTCAAAGCGACGCTCCTTGCAGATACTCTCTGTTTCTTTTTCAGGAATGCGGCATCGAGAATGACGTTGTGCCCCGCGGCCACCAGGCTGTCCGCGAGCATAAACAGCCGTTCGTATGTCTCGGCACTTGCGTCGGGCGAGTAGATGCCGGAGCCGATGCCGGACCTGCTGTCGGCGCTTGCGTCCAGCCCGAACAGGCGCTTGCGTTCGATGTCGGAACGAATGCGGATTGCCGGCATAGCCGCCATGAGGCGCTCGGACAGCCAGGTTTTTCCCGAACCCGACTGTCCGTGCATGATGACGAGCACCGGCTCGCCTTTCGTGGCCTGGCGGCGCGCCATCGCCGCATAGTCGCGAGCGCCCAGGATATCGGCGGCACGCTCCGTTTCCGACTCGCGCTCGCGGCTGCGAATCGCCGCAACCTTGGCACGCACGAGGCAGCGATAGACGAAGTAGAGGTCCAGGAGTACGGCGCCCTCGTAATCGCCGCTGCGCTCGAGGTAGCGGTTGAGAAAATGCGCGGCCAGCTCGGGATGGTCTCTCTCCGTGAGGTCCATGAACAGGAAACCGACGTCGGCGAACACGTCCGTGGTGCGCAGGTCGGGATTGAACTCGATGCAGTCGAAGGTCGTGATGCCCGATGGCAAACGCACGAGATTGCCGAGATGCAGGTCGCCGTGGCAGTCGCGCACGAAGCCGTCGTCGAAGCGCTGCCGCAAGGTCGCCTCGTGCTCCTCGAGTTCGTGTTCGGTCCAGTCGCGCAGGAAGCGAAACTCGTCCTCCTCGATGATGCCGCCGAGGTGGTCGAAGTTCTCCCGGAAATAATGGATGGCCTGCCCGACCAGGTGTTCGCGCTGCGCGGCATCCGGCCTGTTTGCCTCGGCATGGCGTACCGCTATGTTCTTGCCCAGTTCTTTCATGTCCGGGACGGTCAGCAGGCCGTCAGCAAGCTGACGGTCCAGGCGCAGGTCCTGGTCGAAACGCAGCATTTTTACTGCGTATTCGAGCGCCTCGCCGTCACCGCCCATGACGGGCTCGTCGGCCGGTCCCGTGATCGCAACGACGTCGAGATACAGCTCAGGCGCCCACGGACGGTTGAGGCGCAGTTCTTCCTCGCAGAAGTGCCGGCGTTTCGCAAGCGTCCCGAAATCGAGGAAGTCGAGCACGACCGGCTTCTTGATCTTGTAGGCGTAATTGCCTGCGAGGACGATCCAGGAGATGTGCGTCTCCATGAGTTCGATGTCATCGGCAGGATGGGGAAACGCAGCCGGGCGCAGCAGCCCCTCTACGAGGCTCGCGTCGATTGGTAGAACCTGTGCGCCGGCATTATGCAATGTGCTTCCCAGGAACGCTTATTGTCGTCGTTCCGACTGAGCCCTGCTAGTATTCCGGCAACCAAGCGCAAGAACAAGGAGAGGGGGGATGGCTTTACCGGCTTCGTCGGACAGTTCCCATACCTGGTCATCGGAAATCGTATTCATCCTGGCGGCGATCGGCGCCGCGGTTGGGCTCGGCAACATCTGGAAGTTCCCCTACGTCGTCGGAGTCAGCGGCGGCGGCGCTTTCGTGATCGTCTACCTCCTGTGCGTTGCCATCATCGCCATTCCGATTCTTATCGGCGAGCTCCTGATCGGTCGTATGGGCGGCCACAGCCCGCCGGTCGCCACGCGCATGGTGGCCGAGGATTCCGGACGGTCAAAGTCGTGGTCCATCGTCGGCTGGATGGGCGTGATCGCGGGCTTCCTGATCGCCACGTATTACAGCGTCATCGCCGGCTGGACGCTCGCCTACATCATCAAGGCGATGACCGGTTTCGACGGTTCGACGATGGCCGAGGTTGCGCAGCAATTCGAGGACCTCAAGCAGAGCCCCGGCACGATGACGCTGTGGCATACCGTTTTCATGCTCATCTCGCTCGTGATCGTCGGCCGCGGTTTGCACGGCGGCATCGAACGTACCGTGAAGGTGCTCATGCCCGCGCTATTCGTGATGCTTCTGGTGATGATCGGCTACGCCATGGTCGCGGGAGATCTGAAAGCGGGCCTCGAGTTCCTGTTCAGCACCGACTTCAGCAAGATCACACCGAATACGGTGCTCGTGGCCATCGGCCAGGCGTTCTTTTCCATCGGCGTGGCGATCGGCCTGATGATGGCCTACGGGTCTTACGTGCCGAAGAACATTTCGCTGACGAAGGCCGCGGTGATCATCGCCAGCGCGGATACCCTGATCGCAATCCTCGCCGGGATCATGATTTTTCCCATCGTATTCGCGAACGGCCTCGACCCGGCGGAGGGACCCGGGCTGATCTTCACGACGTTGCCGACGGCATTCGCGAGCATGCCCGGCGGCCAGCTTTTCGGCGCCCTGTTCTTCCTGCTGCTGGCGTTTGCGGGGCTCACGTCGATCATTGCGATCATCGAGCCGATCATTCGCTACTCGGAAGACAAGTGGGGCATGTCGCGCATCAAGGCTTGTTTCATTTTCGGTTTCATCGGCTGGGCGATTGGCATGCTGAGCGTGTTCTCCTTCAATATCTGGTCGCACGTACGGCCGCTGGGGATGTTCGAGGTGTTCGAGGAGATGACGTTCTTCGGACTCATCGACTACTTCACGGCCAACCTGCTGATGCCGCTCGGCGGAATATTGATCGCCGTGTTCGTCGGCTGGCGCCTCAGGAAGGAACATCTGCAGAACGAGCTCGTTTTTCCGAGCCCGGTCATTGCCAAAGCGTGGTTGTTCCTCATCCGTTTCGCGGCACCGTTTGCGATCCTCCTCGTATTGATATCCAGTCTGCGTTAACCCGTGACCATAGCAAGGATGCTGGTCCCGGCATTGCTGGGAACCCTGATCTGTGCCGACGTCTCCGCGGAGCAGGATCGGCTCGACGAGATCCTTGTCACGGCCACACGCCGCACCGTCAGCATCGCCGAGGTTTCCTCGGGCCTGACGCTCGTGGACGGCGCAGGCGCTCGCGACCAGAAACTCGTCACGGACGCCCTGGATGTGCAGGTCGGCGTCTACCTGCAGCAGACCACGCCCGGGCAGGGTGCCCCGATCATACGCGGCCTCAAGGGCTCGTCGATTCTGCATCTCGTCGACGGCATGCGTTTGAACAACGCGATTTTCCGCAGTGCACCGACGCAGTATTTTGCGCTGGTGCCGACGGGCGCGGTCGAGCGCATCGAGGTGTTGCGCGGCACGCCCGCTTCCCTGTACGGCAGCGACGCCGTCGGCGGCGTCGTGCAGCTGGTCACGCGCGTACCGCGCTTCGAAACGGAAGAGACCGCGTATCGCGGCGAGATCTATGCCGCCTACGATACGGCCGAGCTCGGCAGGATGCTGAGCGGCACGATCGATGCCGGCAATAACCGCATCGCGACATCGTTCAGCGCCGACGTCCTCGAGACGGGCGACCGCCGCACGGGCAGCGGCGACCGGATCGGGCCCAGCGGTTACGAATCGCGTGCAGTGCGCTGGGCGCTTGCCGGCCGCCCCGACGAGGATCGTTCCTGGCTCTTCGACGTGCACTACCTGGAGCAGCCGGAGACGCCGCGTGTCGATGAACTCGTACCCGGCTTCGGTCAGACCGAGCCGTCGTCGTCGGAGTTTTTCTTCAAGCCCAACCGGCGCGTCTTCGTGCACGGCAGGTACGGCCGCGAGAACGGTGCCTTCGGGCTCGACTGGAACGTCGATCTCGCCTGGCAACGTATCGACGACGATCGCATGTCGCGTGACTTCGAAGCGACGGACAGGCGCTACGAGTCGAATCGCAGCGACCTTTATGGTCTTGTCGTCAGCGGCAGCCGCGTGACGGACTCCGGCTCCTGGGTGGCCGGCGTGGAGGCGTATCTGGACGAGGTCTCGAGCCGGCGCAGCGAGGAGAGCCTTGTCGACGGGCAGGCGACGGCATTGACGCCGCGCTTTCCGGACGGCTCGGAGATCGATCGATTTGCCGTGTTCGGAAACACGGAGCGCTACGTTTCCGAACGCAATATTCTGAGCGGCGGACTGCGCGTCAGCCACGAGAACGTCTCGTTGCCGGCGACGCCGGTATCCGTTGCCGCTTCCGTCGACGTAACCGATACAAGTGGCGATATCGGCTGGATATTCAACGCGAGCGAGAACTGGCAGATCGTCGCGAACGCGGGCTTCGGGTTCCGGGCGCCGAATGTCTTCGATCTCGGCACGCTCGGCGACCGGCCGGGCAATCGCTTCAACATCCCGAACCCGGAGCTGGACTCGGAACGCGTCGTGCAACTCGACGCTGGCGTTCGTTACGGCGGCGATCGTGTGCGTTTCGAGCTGATGGTTTACACGCTGGATTACAGTGACCGCATCACGTCGGTGTCGACGGGCGACGCGACGCCCGAAGGCCGCGACATCGTACAGAGCGTAAATGCAGCCGACTCGACGATCCGGGGGGTCGAAGGCGGCGCGGGCTTCGATATCAGCGACACGATCAGCATGGACGCGGTGCTCAATTACACCTGGAGCGAGCGGCGCTTGCCGGGGTCGCCCACGGAGCCCGGCGATCGAATCCCGCCGCTCAGCGGGCGGCTGAACGTCAGCTACGATGGCGGCGGCGACATCCGCCTGGACGCGTGGCTGCGCTTCGCAGGCGAGCAGGATCGCCTGAGTGAGCGCGACGTGCGTGACACCCGCATCGACCCGAACGGCACCAGCGGCTGGGGCATCCTCGGGGCGCGCGGTACGTGGGACGTTCGCGGCGGCTGGCAGTTCACGCTCGGTATCGACAACGTCCTGGACAAGCGCTACCGCGTGCACGGATCCGGTCTCGACGCGCCGGGGCGCAACGTCATGGTCAGCCTCCGCAAGAGCTGGTAGGAGCGGTTCCCGAACCGCGACTGGTTCGCGGGCCAGAGCCCCGTCCCGGGGACAGCGACCCGACTGTGTATTTCCTCACCCCGATCCGGGAATGCCCTTATGGCGCGCCTGTTGCGACTGCGTCCTAATGACAACCCTGCCAGGGACTTCGTGGAGTAGTTGTCATGCCCGGTAAAGACGTCACCCGACTCGTCACTTTTGCATCACTTTTGACCACTGGTTTCTTCTTGCTCTGCGAGACGGCGGATGCAATGCCCGCGTTTGCGCGTGAATACGGCGTCAGCTGCAATGTCTGTCACGCGGCGTATCCGCGCCTCAACGATTTCGGTGGGCGTTTCGCCGGCGATATGAATCTCCGCATGGCGAACTGGCGCGACCATACGGTCCAGACAGGCGACGAGACGCTGGCGCTGGCGAAAGCGCTGCCGCTGGCGGCTCGCATGCAGGCGTTCGTGCAGGCACGGGATAGCGAGTCCATCGATCCGGTCAGCGGCGAGGTCGCTGCCGATTCGAGCCTCGACTTCCAGGCCCCCTACCTGTTGAAGCTGCTGTCGGGCGCGCCGCTCACCGACAACATCAGCTACTACTTCTACATGATCTTCGCGGAGAAGGGCGCGAACACCGAGGTGATCGTCGAGGATGCGTGGTTCAGTTACGACGACCTGTTCAACTCGGGCGTCGGTCTGCAGCTCGGCCAGTTCCAGGTGTCCGACCTGATGTTCCCGCGCG
>CBDUCE010000025.1:0-21913 GCA_965365575.1 uncultured Gammaproteobacteria bacterium | reverse complement strand
TTCCGTTGACTGGCGCGCCCGGCAGGATTCGAACCTGCGACCCCCGGATTAGGAATCCGGTGCTCTATCCGACTGAGCTACGAGCGCACGGCGCAGGATTCTAGCAGAGAACGACGGTATCGAGGCTCGTAAAGTCAGCCGTCCTGCTTGCGGATGGCGCGGTAGGCCTGCAGCGCAAGATCGCGCGCGTCACCGTGATCGACGATCGGCGCGGGGTAATCCTCGCCGATGACCACGTTCAAGGCTTTTTGCTCGTCGAGGTCCGCTTTCCACGGTTCCTGGATGAGTCTCGCGGGCACGCGCTCGAGTTCAGGGACCCAGCGGCGCACGTAGTCGCCCATCGGATCGAATTTCCTGCCCTGCAGCACCGGGTTGAAGATGCGGAAGTAGGGCGCCGCATCCGTGCCACAGCCGGCCACCCACTGCCAGCCGGCAGAGTTGTTCGCCAGGTCCGCGTCGACCAGCGTGTCGAGGAACCATTCTGCGCCGGCTTGCCAGGGCACGAGCAGGTCCTTGACGAGAAACGAGGCGACGATCATTCGCACGCGGTTGTGCATCCAGCCGGTCTCCCAGAGTTGGCGCATCCCTGCGTCGACGATGGGATAGCCCGTGCGGCCGCGTTGCCAGGCCTGCAGGCCTTCCGGATCGTCGGTCCACGGAAAATCCCTGAATTCCTCGCGGAGCGGTTCCTCGGGGAGCCGCGGAAAGTGATACAGCAGGTAGGCGCTGAAGTCGCGCCAGTAGAGCTGGCGGAGAAGGGCCTCGGCACCTTTCCGGCCGCTCGGCGACGTTGCGGAATGAATATCGTGCCAGACCTGCCGCGGACTGAGTTCGCCGAAATGCAGGTGCGGAGACAGTCTGGACGTACCGTCGACATCCGGACGGTCGCGGTCCTCGTCATAGTCTGCAGCGATGTCACAGGCAGCGTCCAGGCGCTCGAATGCGCCGTCTTCGCCCGGTGTCCAGGTCTCGCGCAATCCGACGGCCCAGTCCGGCCCGGCCGGGAGCAGCGCGAGATCGCGAATGTCGCCCCGATCGAGTCCTCCCGTCGTCGTTGTGAATTCCGCGGGCTTCGCAGCGGGTCTGTCCGGTTCGCCGCGGCCGGATGCCGTTTTCCAGAATGGTGTAAAAACCTTGTAAGGCGTGCCGGACCCGGTCAAGACACTGTCCGGATGCCGGAGCAGGCCGTCGTCGACGCCGCGCAGATCGCAGTGATCCGACAGCGCCTTTTCCAGGGCTTCCTCCTGTACCCGGGCGTCCGGCTCGTAGCGCCGGGAGAAGAATACCGAGTCGGCGCCAGTCGCCTCGACCAGGCCGGGCAGCACCTCCGCGGGGTTGCCGGAACGAATGACGAGCCCCGCGCCATGCCGTTGCAGTCCCGCATCGAGGCGAGAGAGGCTGTGATGGAGCCACCAGCGGCTGGCGCCGCCCGCATCGAGCGCGTCACAGATATATACAGCAATGACGGGCCGCCCGGAGTCCGCGGCGGCGCGCAGCGCCAGGTTATCGTGCAGGCGCAGATTTCGGCGGAACCAGTGGATGACGGGGCTCATCGGGACGACTCGAGAATCAAGGGAGGCAACAGTCTACGTGACGATAAGTTGCCGACTTGTAAGGGAATGTAACAAACCATTTCAGGCGGTTGGCGCGCTTCGGGGCTACTCGTATAGTCCTGTCATCGTTTTTGGAGATCTCGCATGTCAAGCGTAGCCGCTAAAGCCGTCGACTGGACAGAAACGGGCCTGGTGCCCGATTCGGTGATCCGTGCCGGTATCCGCCGGCTCCTCGACCGGAAGCTAAAGGAAATTCACGCTACGGACGTCGAAAAGGCCGCGATTATCAAGAATCGCTTTGTCCGGATGATGGGCGAATCGCCGGTTGCGCTGGTTCCGCACCTGGCCAACGAGCAGCACTACGAGGTTCCTGCCGCGTTTTTCTCGGAAGTGCTCGGCAGGAATCGCAAGTACAGCTGCTGCTACTGGCCGACCGGCATTGAAGACCTCGATTCCGCCGAAGATGCTGCGCTGCAGTTGACAGTGGAGCGCGCGGGCGTCGAGGACGGCATGAACGTCCTCGATCTCGGCTGCGGCTGGGGTTCGCTGTCGCTGTGGATCGCCGAGCACTTCCCGAAGGCATACGTGACCAGCGTGTCGAACTCGCAGTCCCAGCACGACTATATCGTCCAGGCCGCCGAGAACCGCGGCCTGGAAAACATCGAGGTGCACGTTTGCGACATGAACGACTTTGCTGCGGCCGGCACATACGATCGTATCGTTTCGGTCGAGATGTTCGAGCACATGCGCAATTATGCAGAGCTGTTCCGGCGAATCAGCAACTGGCTGAAGCCCGACGGGCGCTTCTTCATGCATATATTCTGCCACCGCAGCACGCCTTACGAGTACATCGACAGGGGGCCGAGCGACTGGATGAGCCGCCATTTTTTTTCCGGAGGCATCATGCCCAGCGCCGACCTGCCGATGCGCATCGGCGACGACCTTACCGTGGAGCGGCACTGGCAGTGGAACGGTAATCACTACGCGCGGACCCTGCGCGCCTGGCTGGACACGATGGATGCGCGCAAGAACGCCGTGCTGCCGATACTCGAAGACACTTATGGCAGGGAACAGGCAGACAGGTGGAGGATGCGCTGGCGCATCTTTTTCATGGCTTGCGAAGAGCTCTTCGCCTACAACGGCGGGCGCGAATGGTACGTAAGCCACTACCTGCTGAAACGAGTCGGAGACTGACATGAACCTTTTGATCAACGTCGCTGCTTTCAAGCTCGGCTGGCTGTCGTCGGTTTTTGGTGGCGCGCAGCAGCTACCCTGGCTCGGCCCGGTCGTCGTACTCATCGCGGTCGGCCTACACCTCGCCCGCGCGCAGCGGCCCGGCTCGGAGCTGATACTGATCCTGAGCTGCGGCCTCATCGGCGCCGTGTTCGACAGTGCGCTGGTCGCGGCCGGCTGGGTGACGTTTCCGTCCGGAATGCTCAGCGACATGACGGCGCCTTACTGGATCGTGACGATGTGGATGCTGTTCGGCACGACCATCAATATGTCCATGCGCTGGATGCGCGGACGGCCGTTGCTGGCGTCGGCATTCGGTTTCGTGGGCGGCCCACTGGCCTATATCGCCGGCCACAAGATCGGCGGAATCGTGTTTGTGGATCAAACGGCCGCCATTGCAATGCTCGCGATCGGGTGGGCGGTGATCATGCCGCTTCTCATGCAACTGGGTGAGCGCCTCGACGGCGTGTCATCGCAGTCGCCGCAGGGCGATGTAATCGGGCAGAGGATATCCTGATGGACCTGCAGGCCTACCTGGCCGCGCTGGCATTGATCCTCGGCGTGGCTGTCGCGGCCTGGGCCGTGAGTGTAGCGATCCGGAATGTCGCTTTCGTCGACAGCCTTTGGCCGTTGTTCTTCCTGGTCGCGGCCGTCGTATTCGCTGTCGAGGCGGCACCACTGAGCGCCAGGGGATTGCTGGTTACGCTCCTGGTCGCTATCTGGGGCCTTCGATTGAGCGTCTACATCACAGCGAGAAACCGGGGCGAGCCCGAAGATTACCGGTATCGGAAGATCAGGGAGAACAACGAACCCGGATTCGCGTTCAAAAGTCTGTACATCGTGTTCGGCCTTCAGGCTGTCCTCGCCTGGTTCATCGCGATGCCGCTCATTCCGGCCATAATGAATCCTGGCGGCATCGGCCCGCTCGAGACCGTCGCTTTTGCACTGTGGCTGGTCGGTTTCGTCTTCGAAGCGGGCGGCGACTACCAGCTCGCAAAGTTCAGACGTGAACCGTCGAACAAGGGCCGTGTGCTCGATACCGGCCTCTGGCGCTATACGAGACATCCCAACTATTTCGGCGACTTCTGTATCTGGTGGGCGTTTTACCTGTTCGCATTCGCTGCCGGTGGCTGGTGGACGGTGCTTTCGCCGCTGTTGATGTCGTTCCTGCTTTTGAAGGTTTCCGGCGTCGCGATGCTGGAGAAGGACATTACCGTCCGCCGGCCGGAGTATGCCGAATACATCCGCCGAACCAATAGGTTCTTTCCCGGTTCGCCGAAGAGCGCTGGAGCGGCGCTAGGAGGTCAGGCCCTGTGAAAATCTGGAACCGCATTGTTGCCACGTTCGTTCTCGCGACGCTCACGACGGCGGTGTCGGTCGCCGAAGACTCGGCAGATCGGACACTGATGTTCGATGTCTTTCTCGACGGCAAGAAGATCGGCTATCACCGTTTCGAGATTGATGGCCCGAAGACAAACGCGGTCGTTCGCAGCGAGGCGAGGTTCGACGTGAAGTTCCTGTTTGTGACCGCCTTCAGATACCAGCACTCCGCGGAGGAAAACTGGGCGGGCGGTTGTCTCGACGGCATAGAGGCACGCACCGATTCGAACGGCAAGCAGCTGAACGTCGTCGGTGAGAGAACGAGCGACGCGTTCGTCATCGAGACGGGCGAGCGCGAGGCCGAACTGCCGGAATGCGTCATGAGTTTTGCCTACTGGAACCCCGGGTTCCTGGAGGAGTCGCGACTTCTCAATCCGCAGACAGGCGAATACCTCGAGGTAGATGTGCAGGATCTCGGGTCGGACGTCGTGCAGCTGAATGGCCGCAGCATCCCGGCCCGGTCGGTCCGTCTGACTGCCCGGGAAATGGACATTACCCTGTGGTATTCGGAGAACTCCGAGTGGCTGGCTCTGGAGTCGGTTGCAAAGGGTGGCCGGATACTTCGTTACGAGTTGAGCTGATATGACATCTTTTCGAAAAGCGGTGCTTGTTCTTGCCGCATCAATGACGCTGGCCGCCTGTGCCGGCGGTGGACCCGAGATGAAAACTGTAGACTACGTCGACCTGGACCGTTTCATGGGTGACTGGTATGTGATTGCCAATATCCCGACTTTTCTCGAGAAAGGCGCGCATAACGCGGTCGAAACCTACGAAATGAACGATGACGGTACGATAGCGACGACCTTCACGTTTCGCGACGACGGATTCGACGGCAAGAAGAAAGAATTCAATCCGAAGGGGTTCGTTCGGGACACCGAGTCAAACGCGATCTGGGGCATGCGATTTATCTGGCCGATCAAGGCCGACTACCGCATCGTCTACCTCAGCGAAGATTATTCGCAGACGATTATCGGTCGCAACAAGCGGGATTTCGTCTGGGTCATGGCGCGCGAGCCTGACATTTCCGATGCCGACTACAAGATGCTGCTGGGCGTCGTGGAATCCCTGGGCTACGACATGTCCAAGGTCGAGCGCGTTCCCCAGAAGTGGTGAGGGTAGAGCCTTGAGGATCGCAATCGTCGGCACCGGCATCGCGGGAAACGTTGCTGCTTACAAGCTCAGGGCGAAGCACGACATCACTGTCTACGAGGCATCGCCGTACGTCGGCGGGCATACGAACACGATTGACGTCACGGAAGACGGCAGAACCATCGCGGTCGATACCGGGTTCATCGTCTTCAACGATCGTACCTATCCAAATTTTATCGAGTTGCTGGAGGAAATCGGCCAGCAGTCGCAGGCGAGCGTCATGAGCTTCAGCGTGAGCTCCGGCGATGCCGGCCTCGAATACAACGGCGCGGGCCTGAACGCGCTCTTTGCCCAGCGTCGCAACATTCTGCGGCCGCCGTTCTACCGAATGATTCGGGACATACTTCGGTTCAACCGTGAGGCCATGGCGACGCTGCCCCGGGAAGAAGAGGGTCAGACGGTCGGTGAGTACCTGCTCAAGCACGGCTACAGTCGCGAGTTCATGAACGACTATCTCGTGCCGATGGCTGCCGCCATCTGGTCTGCCGAGCCTCTGGCTATCCAGGACATGCCGTTGCGTTTCCTGGTGCGGTTTTTCGACAACCACGGCCTTCTGCAGCTAAAGGACCGGCCTGTCTGGCGGGTAATCAAGGGCGGATCTCGGCAGTACGTCAGCAAGCTGGTCGCGGGGCATCGGGACCGGATCCGGCTGGAGACGCCCGTGAAGGCCGTTATTCGCCACGCGTCCAACGTCGAGATCGTCACGGAGCAGCATGGGAGCGAATGCTACGACGCCGTGTTCCTGGCCTGCCACAGCGACCAGGCGCTCGCGCTGCTCGATAATCCGACGGCCGCAGAGCGGGACGTGCTGGGTGCCATCCGCTTCCAGGATAACGAAGCGGTGCTGCACACCGATGCAAGCGTGCTGCCGAAACGCCGCCGCGCGTGGGCCGCCTGGAATTACCACATCCCCGACGACCCGAATCGCCACGTCGCCGTGACCTATAACATGAACATGCTGCAGGGGCTTGCCTGCAAGAAGCAGTACTGCGTCACACTCAACAACGACCGTCATATCGACCCTGCGAAAGTGATTCGGCGTATCCAGTATCAGCACCCCGTCTATTCGCGTGAAGCGGTCGCGGCGCAGCAGCGCCAGGTCAAACTCAACACGGAGCGTACGTATTTTTGCGGCGCTTACTGGGGCAACGGTTTTCATGAAGACGGCGTGGTCAGCGCGCTGGACGCAATCGCCCATTTCGAGGAGAGGCAGAATCGTGGAGAGCTGCATCTACGAAGGGCGGGTTAGACACACCCGAACTGAGCCCGTGTTGCACCGGTTCAGCTACCGGATGTTCATGATGTACCTGGACCTCGACGAGCTGCCGGAGCTTTTCAGGAAGCGCTGGCTCTGGTCGGCGACGCGCCCCGCACTGGCGCGATTCCGCCGCGAGGATCATCTCGGCGCTCAGGACGAGGCCCTCTCCGATTCTATCCGTAACCTTGTGGAAGACGAGACGGGTACTCGTCCCGATGGCCCGGTCCGACTACTGACGAACCTCAGCTATTTCGGCTATTGCTTCAACCCGGTGAGTTTCTACTACTGTTTCGATGCCGATGGCGAGACCTTGCAGACGATCGTCGCCGAGGTGAACAACACGCCGTGGGGCGAGCGCGATACCTACGTCCTGCCGGACTCGATGGACATCGGGCAGCGCAGCGTAAAGCGATTCAGGCCGAAGAAGAAGATGCACGTATCGCCGTTCATGCCGATGGAAATAGAATACGACTGGTGCTTTACCGAGCCTGCCGAGCGGCTTACGGTCTACATGGCCAACTCGAGCGGTGGCAAGCGCATGTTCGACGCGTCCATTAATCTGACGCGAACCGAAATGACCGGGGGCGCGATGGCGAGCGTGCTGGCGCGATTTCCGTTCATGACGGCCAAGGTCGTCGCAGGCATCTACTGGCAGGCCCTGAGGCTCTGGCTAAAGCGCTGTCCGGTATACAGGCATCCCGAAAAGCGGCAAAAGATCGCAGCGGAGGCGCAATGAGAACTGTCTCAATCGACTCACCGAAATTCCTTGAGGCCAGCAGGAAACCGACAGCCCTGGATGCACTTGCACGGCGTGTCGTCAGGGACAGGCTTGCGTCCCTGCGCAATGGCCAGATCGTCGTCACCGAGAACGGCCGCCACGAATCGTTCGGTGCCGTGACTGACGATCACCCGCTGACGGTACAACTCACGATCAACGACCCGCGTTTTTACAGCGATATTGCCTTCGGTGGCGCTGTCGGGGCGGGAGAGTCCTATATTCACGGCTGCTGGTCATGCGATGAACTGACCTCGCTCGTCAGGATTCTCGTGAAGAACAGGGACGTATTGCTCGATATCGATTCCGGCACCGCTTACCTGACGAGGCCGCTGCAGAAGATGCTCCATTGGCTCAACCGCAACACCCGCGCTGGCAGCCAGAGAAATATCGCTGCCCACTATGACCTCGGCAACGACTTCTATGCCTTGTGGCTCGATCGGCGGATGATGTATTCGAGCGCAATATTCGAGTATGCGGATATGTCACTGGAAGCGGCGTCCGTCGCCAAGCTCGACCGTATTTGCCGGAAACTGAACCTGTCTCCGCGTGACCATGTCCTCGAGATCGGCACGGGCTGGGGCGGGTTCGCGATCTACGCAGCCGAAAACTACGGTTGCCGCGTCACGACCACGACGATTTCCGGGCAGCAGCACGACTACGCTAAAGACGCGATAGCTAGAGCCGGCCTGGAGGATCGAATCACCCTGCTGCAGAGCGACTACCGGGATCTCGAGGGGCAGTACGACAAGCTCGTGTCCATCGAGATGATAGAGGCGGTTGGTCACGAGTATCACGACACCTATTTCAGGAAGTGTTGCGAGCTGCTCAAGAGAGACGGCCTCATGCTGCTGCAGGCGATCACGATTGCCGATCAGCACTACGAGCGCGCGAAGAAGACGGTCGACTTCATCAAGCGCTACATTTTTCCCGGCGGCTGCCTGACTTCGGTGACTGCGATGTCGGACACACTGACGCGCGTAACCGATATGCGAATCGTGGACCTCGAGGACATCGGGCCACATTACGCAACCACGATACGCCGCTGGCGTGAGCGCTTCTCCGACAACCTGGACCGCGTCCGCGGTATGGGGTTCTCCGAGGAGTTCATCCGCATGTGGAAGTACTACCTGTGCTACTGCGAAGGCGGTTTTCTCGAACGAGCTATCGGCAACGTGCAGATGCTCATGATGCGGCCTGATGCCCGGCCGCCGAGCCCCGCAGACTGAAGGTCCTTTCTTCCGCGCGATTCTCGTCGCATAATCGTCCCATGCAAGGCATCGTATTACGCACTCTCATAACCATGCTGGGTCTGTTCCTCGCTTCCGCCCTCGTTCCCGGTGTCTCGATTTCCGGCGCCTGGACATTCATATTCGCAGCCGCGTTGCTCGGTCTCGTCAATGCGTTCGTTCGGCCGATCGCATTCGTGCTGACGCTGCCGATTACGCTGGTCACGCTCGGACTTTTCCTGTTCGTGCTGAATGCGGCCATGTTCGCGCTGGTTGCCGCAATGCTCGACAATTTCGTCGTTGCCGGTTTCTGGTCGGCGCTCTTCGGCGCGATTATCCTGAGTATCACCAGTACGATTGCGTCCTGGTACATTGGGCCCGATGGCCGCGTCGACGTCATTGTCGTAACGCGCCGCTGACGCCAACGGAGACCCGCGTGAGTATCAAAACGCGCCTGATCGACTATCGGGACGGTGACCTCGTGTGCGAAGGCATGCTGGCCTGGGATGACGGCATCGCAGGGCCGCGCCCGGGCGTGCTCGTTGCGCACACGGTTCGGGGCCGCAGCCCGTTCGAGGAGAGTAAAGCCGAGCTTCTTGCGGGCATGGGCTATGTCGGCTTTGCAATCGACGTCTATGGCAAGGATGCGATTGGCGGCGAATTCGACGATTGCCGCCAAATGATGGAATCGCTGAGGAACGAGCGTGCGGTTCTGCAGCGGCGATTGCTACGAGCCTTGCAGGCGTTGCGCGACCAGGCCGAGGTCGACGCGTCGCGCGTGGCTGCCATCGGCTACTGCTTCGGCGGCCTCTGCGCGCTCGATATCGCGCGCACCGGCGAACCGATCGCAGGCGTCGTCAGCTTTCACGGGCTGTTTGATCCGCCGGCAAATACGACCGGCAATCGTGTCGAGGCCCGTATCCTCGCGCTGCACGGCTGGGATGATCCGCTGGCGACGCCCGAACAGGCCGTGGCGCTGGGCGAGGAACTCAGCAGCATGGGCGCCGACTGGCAGCTCCATTGCTACGGCAACGTGCGGCACGCGTTCACGAATCCCGCCGCCGACGCGAGCAGCGGTGTGACCGTTTATAATGAAGCGGCCGATCGCCGGTCCTGGGCAGCGGCACGGTACTTTCTCTCAGAGTTATTCGATACCTGATAATTGATCGAAATCATGCGTGTCGCCGTGCGCGGCACGTTGCGTCTATACACGGAGGTCCAGTGTGAAATTGAAAAATCTGTTTACGGTCATCGTCGCCTCACTCATGGTGGTGGCCTGCAGCAAGGAGCAGCCGCAGCAACCTGCAACGGAGGCGTCGCCCGACCTGGCGTCGCCCGTCGCCGTCGAGGTAAGCGGCGGCAATCCCGCTGCTGAGGAAGCCGCCGAACTGATCACTGCTGACTACATGCGCGACATCATCGTCGAGATTTCCAGCGATGCCTATGAGGGTCGGGGGCCGGGGAGCCGCGGTGACGTGAAAGCGCGCGATTACCTGGCCGCGGAAATGCAGCAGCTGGGGCTGCAGCCGGGTGCGGCCGATGGCGGCTGGGAACAGAAGTTCGATCTCGTCGGCGTGAATACCGTCCAGCCTGAAAACTGGACTTTCGAAGGGAATGGCAAGACGCGGACCTTACAGCAGTGGGACGAATTCATCGTCTCCAGCGGCGTACAGGAAGAACGCGCCGAGGTCAGCGATGCCGAGGTCGTTTTTGTCGGCTACGGCATCCAGGCACCCGAGTATGACTGGGACGACTTCAAGGGTGCCGATCTCGAAGGCAAGGTCCTGCTCATCATGAATAACGATCCCGCGTGGGATCCGGAACTCTTCGAGGGCGAGACGCGCCTTTGGTACGGACGTTGGGACTACAAGTACCTGAGCGCCGCGACACAGGGCGCTGCCGGCGCCATCATTATTCACACGACGCCGTCGGCCGGGTATCCGTTCCAGGTCGTGCAGACGTCCTGGACCGGCGAGCAGTTTGAACTGCCGGCGGGTGACGAGCCGCGCAACCAGGTCAATGCCTGGGTGACGGAAGACGCGGCGCGCGATCTCGTCGCTATGGCGGGCAAGGACCTCGACACCCTTCGCGAGGCGGCCGACAACCGCGATTTCGAGCCGGTCCCGCTGGGCATCACGACCTCGATCGCCATGGACGTGGAACTCAACCGTACCGAGAGCGCGAACGTGCTCGGTTTGATCCCGGGCAGCGATCCGGAGCTCCGCGATGAGGTCGTCATCTACACCGCCCACCACGACCATCTCGGCATCGGTGAGCCAAACGAGGACGGCGATGCGATTTACAACGGTGCCCGGGACAATGCGTCGGGCGTCTCGGCTGTGCTCGCGATTGCGAGGGCGTTGCAGGCATTGCCCGAGGCGCCGCGGCGTTCTTCGCTGTTTGCGCTCGTCGGTGCCGAGGAGCAGGGTCTGCTCGGGTCCCTGTACTACGCGAACAACCCGACCTTCGCACCCGGCCGGATCGCGGCCAACATCAACTACGATAATCCGAACATTCTCGGCGACACGCATGACGTGACGTTCGTGGGTCTCGGCAAGTCGTCGATCGACCAGATACTGGGGCTGATCGCCGAGGAACAGGGCAGGGAGGTGAAGCCGGACCAGTTCGCCGACAAAGGCTACTTCTACCGCTCGGATCAGTTCAGCCTGGCCAAGATCGGCGTGCCCGCAATGTACCTGAAACCGGGCACCGACTATGTCGACCGGCCGCCGGGCTGGGGGCGCGAGCAGCAGGAACACTACACCAACGTGCATTACCACCAGCCGTCCGACGAATACAACGACAGCTGGGATTTCGAGGGGCTGATCGAAGATGCGCTGCTCGGCTACTGGACCGGTCTCGCCATTGCGAATGCCGACGACATGCCGGCGTGGAATCCCGGTGACGAATTCGAGGCCGCGCGCTTGAAAGCGATCTCGGAACTGGACGAGTAAGACAGGCCGTGCCCCGCCGCGGGCGGGGCACGGGTTTCCGGTCAGTCGGCCGAGGCCCTTACTACCAGGATGTCACAGGGCAGGTGGTCGAGCACCCGGGCGGCCGTGTTCCCGATGTAGCGTCGCGTGACGCCGCCGCGCGACAGGGCCCCCATGACCATCAGGCTCGCGCCGTGCGTCCGCGCGAACGTCGGCAGCAGTTCGTGTGCCCGGCCCGGAAGCTGGTGCACGTTTTCTTCGGGGACGCCGGTCTCGGTTGCGAACGCATCCAGCGCCTTGCGGTGTTCGTCGCGGATCTTCCTGTCCAGCTCGTCAATAGGCAGCTTGACGGGCTTGAAGGTCTTCATCGCCCGTGAACCGATCTCAACCAGCCGTTGGTAGGTGTGTACCAGTTCGACCCGGCCATTACAGGCCGTCGCCAGCGACCGGGCGGTCTCGACGATCAGTCGGTCCAGGCGCGCTTCCCTGTCCTTCTCGTGGGTCGGATCGACGGCGGCGACGATCAGCGGTTCGTCTTTCCAGGCGACGGGTTTCACAAACCACAACGGAAAATCGAGTTTCTTCATGAGTTGCCAGTCCGTATCGGCGAAGGTCGCGCGCTCGGCGGGTGAGTGGTAGTGCGTGCCCTTGACGACGAACATCGGGTCAACGTTCATCGCCCGGGAGATAATTGCGTCGGCCACCGGCCGTTCGTGGGTGGTGTGCGTCTGCACCTGGAGGCCAGCTGCCTCTGCGGTCTGCGCGAGTTCGAGCAGCGTCTTCTCCTGCGCATCCTCGATGGCCGCGGCCAGGTCGCGCACTTCGCTCGAAATGATGAATATCTCGCTCAGGAAGCTCGTGGTCGGGTCGCACAACAGGAGCTCGAGATCGCAGTTCATGAGTCTTGCCAGCCACGTGGCCCGAGCGACAACTTCTTCCGGGTAGTTGTCGAGTTCGATTATTGTAAGAACAGTCTCGCTCATTCGATTCTCCCTCGAATCCAATAGAGCAACGGCACTCCGCCGCCGCGTGAGACAGCGTAGGCGCTTTTCGTGAAACGCAAAATCCGTATGCGGCGCGACAAATTTCGGGGACTACTTAGGCGCCTCGAATCACCAGCCGTATCGCGCATGCCTTGGTGAGCCAATCGGAGAAATTGGCTACTTTTTCAATGAAATACGTGCCTAATGCCGACTGCTAGTCAGGAGCGCCGGAAGCGGCTGAAAAAGCCGCCTTTGCGCCCGTCATCGTCGTCGTCGTCATTGACTGCCGCCGGGTCCGGGTTGACCTTGAGCGCCTTCATCGTCTGCGTCAATGACGTTGTGATCTGGTCCTCGATCGGGTCCGGACTTGCGGCTGGAGGAGGTGCGGCATTGGCGACTTTCTGCGGGGCGCTTTCGGGTTGGCCGGTGTTCAACGCCCGGACCGTCGCGAGCCGCTGGGAAGCGGATATGTCCAGCCCGCCTTTCTGATCCTCGATCCCGGAGTCGATGGATACCTCGATCCCGGGTGTCGCGCCCCACACGTTCTCGAATTCCTTTTCCATCTCTGACCTGGCCGGTTGCGCCGGCGCAGCGGGCTCCTGCAAAGCCGACGTCGCTTCGGCTGCAGCCGCAGCAGCTTCCTCCGCTACCCGGGCAGCGACAGCCGCGGCGGCGACGCTGAGTTCTTCGCCAAACAACGTTTCCGCCATCTTGTCGTCGACATCCTCGATGGTCTTCGCTTTTGCGAGTCCCTCTGCGATCTTCTCGAGCTCAGCCTCAGCCTTTTCGTCGCGAGCACGGTCCTTGTCAGCGGTCTCTTCCTTGTCGGGCTCCTCTGCTTCGAGCAGACCCTCTTCTTCGAGGATTTGTCTTTTTTCCAGGGCTGCCCTGTCAACTTTGCGGTTAATCGAATCGTCCAGGGTAATCTCCGGGATATCTTCGATCTCTTCCGTCGGTTGCTCCTTCGTCGATTGCTCCTTCGCCACCGGTTCGGGGCTCGGCGGCGCGGGTTCGTCGGCGGCGTCCGGGTCCCGGCCCTGGGCGACCGCCATGGCGCGCTCCAGCGCGTCCAGATCGGGGCGCAGCTCGGCGAGCGTGGGGTCACGATCCCAGGCTGGGGTATCGTCGTCGGACAGCGATGGTATCGACGCATCGGCGAGCGGTTCGGGTTCCTTTTCGAGTTCCAGTTTGAGCTCGGGTTTTGGCGCCGGCGGCTTGGTGGTCTCGGGCTTTTTCTCTGCCTTGCCGGTCTGGGCCGCGGGCTTCGGATTCGGGTTGGGCCTGTCGTCGGCCGCTGGCTTCGGCGTCGGTTTCGGCTCCGGCGGTGGCTCCTTCGCCGTTTGTTTCGGCTCAACGACCTCCGCAGGCTCCGGAATCGGCGGTTCCGCTCCGAGTTCGGCCGATAATGACTCGATGTCCGGCAGGGTATCGTGTATGCGAGGTTCCACCTCGGATTTCGCCGGCGGTGGCGCATCGTTGAGAATGGCGAGAGCAGGCTGTGTGTCCTGGATCAGTTCCGGTATGGCATCATCATCTTTCTGCGGAGCCGGTTCGGCAGCAGCCATCTTCGGAGCTGGTTCGGCAGCAGCCATCTTCGGAGCCGGTTTGGCAGCAGCCTTCTTCGGTGCCGGTTCGGCGATTGGTTTCTTCGGAGCCGGTTCCGGCTCGGGCAGGGACAATGCCACCAGCTCGGCGGTCGCCTGGTCGGAATGTCTGGGTTCGGGTTGCTTGCTGCTGATCTCAGGCGGCCGCGTAAACGTGCCGGTGAGACCGAATTCCTCGTCGGCGATGCGGCTGACGAGTTCGAGATCGACGGTCGTGGCTTTCGCGTCAGCCGCGGCCTCCATCGACGATTCGACCAGGTTGTTCACTACGCGCAATATTCCACCGCTCAGTTCGTGCAGCAGCTCGGTCGCGCCGCCTGCAAAGACCTTGTCGAAGTCGCCCCCGGCCTGCCGGAAACAGTGGCGCAGGTATCCGTTCAGCTCCTCGACGCTGCAGGCCTCCAGCTGGCGGCGCAGCCTGATTCGCTGCCTGAGCCGGGCAAGGGACTTGGTGGCAAGGAGTTCCCTGAGGTACTCGTCGCCCATCAGGACGATGGCCGCGCCGTCGGAGGGCCCGGTGTCCGCCGCCGTGACGACTTCGAGTTCGGCGAGCATGTCCGGACCGAGGAACGGGGCATCCTCGACGAGCAGGAACATGCGCGAGTCGTTCTGCGCGAGGTTGAACAGCAGCTGACGGAACAGGGCGAGTTTCTGATTGCCGCGCTGCGGCCGTTGCTGGATGCGCATATGGTCGAACAGCAGGTCCAGGAGTTCGCCGCGCTGCATTGGAAACCGGCCAACCCTGACGATCGCGTTCTTGCCGCTGATAGCGCCCAACGAATGGGCGACCGCCGTGGATTTGCCAGAGCCCACGGGGCCCGTCAGTGTGACCACGGCATCGGGCGCGGCCAGCGCCTTCTTGATGCCCGTCAGGATGCTGGCTGTTTGCGGCCCGACGAACACGTCGGCACCGGTCGCGTTGCCGCGAAAGATCCGCCGTTCGAGCCCGAAATGTTTCATGTACATAGGTTCCCGTGTCTGCGTATATTGCTGCAATGCACAAGTCTGGACAGCAGCTGGAATTTTGCGGTCTTGCCAGTTGAATTTCGTGGGTTTATGTCACAAAAAGCGCATCAAACCCGGTAACTGCAGGCCGGGCAGCGCACGACAAACGACTGGTTTTCTGTGTCAAATCACTCACAATACGGGCCTTCGTTTCCCCGGGAATTGTCATGTCTCGCAAAGTCATGCGAATCGGTCTCATCGCCGGCATCCTTGTCGCCGCGGTCACCGTGTTTATGCTATTGACCTTGACGCGAAAGGAGCCACCGAAAAAGCCGGTCGAGAACCTGGCGATGCTGGTCGAGGTGGCCGACCTCGAGCTTGTGGATGCGCGATTCCCGGTTCGCAGCCAGGGAACGGTGCGTCCGCGCACAGAGACGACGCTTAGCGCCGAGATATCCGGGGCTATCGTGGAGGTTTCGCCGAAGTTCATTCCTGGGGGAGTGTTCGATGCGGACGAGGTGCTGGTGCGCATCGATCCGACCGACTACAAGGCTGCCGTGACCCAGGCCGAGGCGGTGATGCGGCAGCGTCGGATCGAATACGAGGGCGCGAAAAAGCTGAAGAGCCAGGGGTACCGGGCGGAGTCGGAATTTGCATCTGCCGCTGCAGCACTCGCGACTGCAGAAGCGGAACTGGTGCGAGCGAAGCGCAATCTCGAGCGAACCTATATCCGCTTGCCGTATTCCGGCATGGTGAGGAGCAAAGACGCCGATCTTGCCCAGTTCGTGAACCCCGGGACCCGGCTCGGCGTGACGTTTGCCACCGATTACGCCGAGGTTCGCCTGCCGCTGACAGACCGGGACCTCGCGTTTGTCGATCTTCCCGTCGCCGCGGAGATTACCGCCACCGGCGAATCGCGCGGTCCGGACGTGATCCTGTCGGCGGAGCAGCGTGGGCGGCTCGTCGAGTGGCCCGCGCAAATCGTGCGTAGCGAGGGCGTCGTCGATGAAAGCAGCCGCGTGACGTATGCCGTCGCAAAAATCGACGATCCTTATGCGCTGGACGAGGTACACGAACCCCTGCCCATGGGAACCTTCGTGACGGCGAGCATCGAGGGCGTGGCGATCGAGGGCTTGCTCCGGGTGCCCCGTCATGCACTGCACGGTTCCAACCAGCTGTTGTTTGTTGATGACGAAAGCACCCTGCGTATCCGCAACGTCAGCATCGTGCGCGCGGATGCCGAGTACGCGTATATCGATGGCGGGGCCGAACCCGGCGAGCGGGTGATTCTCACGGCCATGGAATCGCCCATCAACGGCATGCCGGTCCGCACCACGGCTGACATCGCTGCGGACGACGAAAAGATCGCGGCGAAGGGAGACGACGAAGAACCGTGAAGCCGCGTGGAGTAACCGAGCGCAAGGGCATCATTGCCTGGTTCGCCGCCAACCACGTTGCGGCGAACCTGCTGATGTGTCTCATCATCGTGGCCGGCCTCCTGTCCGCCGCGACAATACGCAAGCAAACCCAGCCCGACTTCGAACTGAACAATGTCCAGGTGCAGGTGCTGTATCTCGGCGCCGCACCGCAGGAGGTCGAGGAGGGCGTCGTCATAAAGGTCGAGGAGGCCATCCAGGACGTCGACGGCATCGTCAAACTGAGTTCTACCGCATCCGAAGGCGTTGGCACCGTGGTGGCCGAGGTGTCCCGCGACGCCGATCTCAACGAGGTACTGAGCGAAATCAAGACGCGCGTCGATGCGATATCGACCTTCCCGGCGCTCACGGAAAAGCCGGTCATCAGCAAACAGGAGATCCCGTTTGCTGTCGCTTACATCGCCATCTATGGCGACATGGACCCGTTCACGCGCAAGTCGATTGCGCAGAACGTTCGTGACGAACTGATGCAGCTGTCCGCCGTTAACCAGGTCCGCTTCCTGGGCGACCGGCCTTTCGAGATCAGCATCGAGGTGTCCGAGCAAACGCTCAGGCAATACGGCCTCACGATGAGCGAGGTCTCACAGGCCGTGAAGAATTCGTCTGCAGATTTGCCGGGCGGAACGATCAAGACCGAAGGCGGCGACATCCTGCTGCGCACGGAAGGCCAGGTGTACACCGGCATCGAATTCTCGGAGCTGGTGCTGCGTACCTTCGGCGACGGCACCCGCCTTACGCTCGGCGACATCGCGACGATCAGGGACGGATTCGTCGAGAGTAACGATTACAGCCGCTTCAACGGGCGACCCTCGGCCATACTGCAGGTGCTCACCGTAGGGGAACAGAACGAACTGGCGACTGCGGCTGCCGTACGCGAATACGTGGCCAGAAAGTCCGACGATTTGCCGGACGGCATCCAGATGGATATCTGGGCCGATCGTGCCTATTACCTGCAGGATCGGCTGGACATGATGCTGGAGAACATGCTGCTCGGCGCACTGTTCGTATTCATCGTGCTGTCGCTGTTCCTGCGCATGAAGGTGGCCGGCTGGGTCATCGTCGGCATACCGATCACTTTTTTCGGCGCGCTGTGGCTCATGCCGGTCAATCCGTGGCCGGTAACCGTCAATATGGTCAGCCTGTTCGGCTTTATCGTCGTTCTGGGCATCGTGGTGGACGACGCGATCATCATCGGTGAGAGCGTCTATACGAAGATCCGGGCCGACGGCCACACCCTGGACAACGTCATTGACGGTGCCCATCGGGTAGCGGTCCCGGCGACATTCGGCGTGTTGACCACCATCGCCGCGTTTGCGCCGATGCTGTTCATCGGCGGCATATTCGGGCCGTTTTTCGAAGCGATCTCGGTGGTCGTGATCCTCTGCCTGCTGTTCTCGCTGATCGAATCCAAGCTGATCCTCCCTGCTCATCTCGTGCACGCGCGAATCCCGGACGTCGACGAGGACGACCTGTTCAACCCGCAGCGCGAGATTGGGTTGTTCGAGAGGGTGCCGCGTTTCTTCCTGAAGATTCAGCGCCACGTTCAGCGCGGCCTGCACAAGCTGATTCACGAGCACTATCGGCCGCTGCTGTTGAAGGCAATCGACAACAGGGGGGTTACGGTGGCGATCTTCATCGCCGTTCTGATCGTGACGGGCGGCGTTGTAGCGAGCGGTCTCGTGAGGCAGGTCATGGTGCCGGAGATCGACAGCGACATCATCCGGGTCGAGATGCGGATGCAGACCGGGACGGCGCCGCGGGTGCGGGATGCGGCCATCGACAGGATCGAGGGCGAACTGCTCGCGATGAGCCGCGAGTTCCTCGATGACAATCCGGCGTCCATCCCGATGATCAAGCATCTCGGTGTGTTCACCAGCGGTGACACTGGCGCGACGATCGTGGTGGAGATGCCGAGGGACGAGGACCGGCCGTACGAAGGCGTCGAAATCAGCGATCTATGGCGCGAGCGGGTCGGCGAGATACCAGGCGTCAAGAGCCTGACGTTTTCCGGCGCCATTCATCTCGGCGGCGGGCCGCCGTTGAGCTTCCGGCTGAACGGCAATAATTACCAGGCGCTCGAGGCGGCCGCGGCGGAGCTCGAGCGGGAACTGGGGTCCTACGCGGGCGTATTCGAGGTGCAGAATTCCGCGGTGAGCGGCGGTGACGAGATTCGACTCACGATCAAGCCCGAGGCGGAGGCTCTCGGGCTCACGCTCATTTCCCTGGGACGGCAGGTGCGGCAGGCCTTCTACGGCGAGGAAGCGCAGCGTATCCAGCGCGGCAAGGACGAACTCAAGGTGATGGTCCGTTACCCCGAAGAACAGCGCCGATCGATCGCCGATCTTGAGAACATGCGAATACGTACGCCGGCCGGCGACGAAGTACCGTTTTCGTCGGTGGCGGAGGTCAGCTTCGGCGAGAGCTTCTCCAGCATCCGCCGCCAGAACAGGGAACGCACGGTGACGGTGAGCGCCAACATCGACCCGGAGCGTGTCGAGCCGCAGGAGATCATCCGGTCGATACGCGAGGAATTCATCCCGCAGTTGCTTGCCCGGCATTCAGACGTGAGTTTCGGCCTCGAAGGCGCCAGCGAGGAGGAGCGGAACTTCGTTCGCAACCTGTCAATCGCGTCTGTCGCCGCGCTGTTCCTCATCTACGCGCTGATCGCGATCCCGCTGCACTCCTACAGCCAGCCGCTGGTCATCATGGCCGTGATTCCGTTCGGCTTCATCGGGGCGGTATTCGGACACATCGTCATGGGCAAGGCGATCAGCATGTTTTCGATGTTCGGCCTGATCGCGCTCGCCGGTGTCGTCGTCAATGACAGCCTGGTCATGGTCGACTTCATCAACCGGGCGCGAGAGCAGGGTGTCGACCTGAGGATGGCCGTCATCGAATCCGGCACCAAGCGCTTCCGGGCGATCGTACTGACCTCGTTTACGACGGCGGCGGGCCTGTTGCCGATCATGACGGAAACCAGCATGCAGGCCCAGTTCGTGATCCCGATGGCGATATCACTCGGTTTCGGCATCCTGTTCGCGACCGTCATAACGCTGTTCCTGGTGCCCGCGCTGTACCTGCTGCAGATCGACGGTATGGCGCGCACGCGCTACCTGTGGGACCTGCTGCTCGGCCGGCCCGGGCGCTCGGAATCCTCGGCTTGAGAACGCTGCCGGACGACTCGGCAGAGCGGCAATTTCAGCGCGATGGCGTATTGACGGCACTGATTGCCTACGTCCTGTGGGGCGTCTTCCCCATCTATTTCAAGCTGGTGGAGTCGGTGCCGCCCACCGAGGTCCTCGTGCACCGGATCGTCTGGGCGGTGCCGTTCGGCGCGTTGATCCTGCACGTTCGCAGGCAGTGGCCCGAGGTCAGGCATGCCTTCGCTTCGCCGTCCACGGTGTTCTGGCTGGCTCTCGCAGCGCTGGCCATCTCCGCAAACTGGTTCATCTATATCTGGGCGGTGCAGCAGGAAGAGGTGCTGCAGGCGAGTCTCGGCTATTACATCAACCCGCTCATGTACGTGATCGTCGGCGTACTGTTTCTCAAGGAGCGGTTGCGGCGGCCGCAGGTCATTTCTGTCCTGCTGGCAGCCATCGGCGTCGCCTACCTGACAATCAGGGGAGGGGAATTCCCCTTCGTTGCGGTTTCCCTGGCGCTGCTGTTTACGCTCTACGGCGTGATCCGCAAACAGGTGGCGATCGGCGCAATGCCGGGCTTGTTTATCGAAACGCTGTTGCTGTTCCCTTTTGCGATCGCATGGTTGGGGTGGCTGATGCTGTCGCAGCAAGCGGCATTTGCAGGCAGTACCCTGTCTATGTCGCTGCTGCTTGCGCTCGCCGGACCGCTGACCGTCGTGCCGCTGCTCCTGTTCGCCATCGCTGCGCGCCGCCTGACGCTGACCGTTATCGGCTTCATGCAGTTCATCGCACCGACGCTGCAGTTCATCGTCGGCATTTTCTACGGCGAAGTACTGACGATGGCGCACCTTGTGTGTTTCGGGTGCATCTGGGCCGCCGTCGCGATCTTCAGCGTCGACGCGTTCTACCGGCAAAAAAGAAAGCCCCCGCGGATCGAATCCGCGGGGGCCTGATCGTTGACCGCTGGCAGCGCGCCTCGGCGCGCGATCGGTCGCGGTTCGAGAACCGCTCCTACTTTGCGGCCTTGCGCTCCTGCGCTTCCTTGATCACTTCCTCGGCCACGTTCTGCGGGCACGGCGCATAGTGCGAGAACTCCATCGAGAACTGGCCGCGGCCTGATGTCAGCGTGCGCAGGTGGCCGATGTAGCCGAACATCTCCGCGAGTGGCGCATCCGCCTTGACACGTACGCCCGTTGCGCCGGCGTCCTGCGACTTGATCATGCCGCGCCTGCGGTTCAGGTCGCCGATAACGTCGCCGACATTGTCTTCAGGCGAAAACACGTCGACCTTCATGATCGGCTCGAGCAACTGCGGGCCTGCTTTCGGGATCGACTGCCGGTAAGCCGCCTTGGTCGCAATTTCGAAGGCGAGGGCGGACGAGTCGACCGCGTGGAAAGCACCATCCAGCAGCGTGAATTTAACGTCCAGCAACGGATAGCCAGCCAGCGTGCCTTCGGCCATGCTTACCTCGAACGCCTTTTGAATCGCGCCCCAGTACTCGCGCGGTACGTTGCCGCCCGTGACGAGGGACTCGAACACGTAGCCTTCGTTCGTATCGGCGGGCTCGATACGGTAATCGATCTTGCCGTATTGGCCCGAGCCGCCCGACTGCTTCTTGTGCGTGTAGCTGTCTTCCACCAGCTGCGTAATCGTCTCGCGATAGGCGACCTGTGGCTTGCCCATCTCGACGTCAACCTTGTGCGTGCGGCGAAGAATGTCGACCTTGATGTCGAGGTGCAGCTCGCCCATGCCCTTGATCAGGGTTTCGCCGGAGTCTTCGTCCGTCGCGACCTGGAAGGAAGGGTCCTCCTGCACCATCTTGTTGAGCGCGACGCCCATCTTTTCGTTGCCAGCCTTGTCCTTCGGCCTGATGGCGACGGAGATTACGGGGTCCGGGAATACCATCGGTTCCAGCGTCGCGGGATTGTTCGGGTCCGCGAGCGTATGGCCGGTGCGCGTGTTCTTCATCCCCAGCAGCGCCACGATGTCGCCCGCCTGGGCAAACTCGAGTTCCTCGCGCGAATCGGCGTGCATTTCCACGATACGGCCGATGCGCTCGGTCTTGCCCGTGAAGGTATTGAGCACGTTGTCGCCCTTCTTCAGCTTGCCGGAATAGATACGCGTAAACGTCAATGCGCCATAGCGGTCGTCCATGATCTTGAACGCAAGTGCGCGCAGCGGCTTCTTCGGGTCGACGACGGCGAAGTTGCCTGTCTCTTGGCCTTCGAGGTCCATTTCGGGCTGCGGCTTGACCTCGGTCGGATTAGGCCCGCCCTCAACTACTGCATTAAGAAC
>CBDUCE010000024.1:0-22416 GCA_965365575.1 uncultured Gammaproteobacteria bacterium | reverse complement strand
TGGTGTTCGTCAACACCAACATGGCGGCGGCCGGCGGCCTGGTGTTCGCGCTGCTGCTGTCACGCCTGTGGTTCGGCAAAGCCGACCTGACGATGGCGCTCAACGGTGCGCTGGCCGGTCTGGTCGCAATTACCGCTGAACCGCTTACTCCCTCACCGATCGCGGCCACGATGATCGGCGCCGTCGGCGGCGTGCTCGTCGTCGCCTCCATCGTGTTGCTCGACAAGCTGAAGATCGACGATCCGGTCGGCGCCATCTCGGTTCACGGCACAGTCGGCATCTGGGGCCTGCTGGCTGTCTGTTTCACGAACCCGGACGCGTCGCTGATTGCCCAGCTCAAGGGAATCGTCTCGATCTTCGCCTGGGTGTTCGGCACGAGCTTCGTGTTCTGGTTCGCCATAAAAAAGACGTTCGGTATTCGTGTCTCCGAGGAAGAGGAGTACGAAGGCGTGGATATTTCCGAATGCGGCCTCGAGGCCTACCCGGAATTCTCGTCAGCCGAGTGATGACATAACGTACCCCCACCAAAAAAAGCACAATCCCCCTTGAAAGCAAGGACTTGGCGGGCCCTCGGGCCCGCCATTTTTTTTATTGTGCGACACGGCGCACGCGCTGCCTGTGAACGCAATCACGGCAGTTTTGGGGCTGTCATGGTTGAATGACATTATTGTTCAATGCTAAGTAGCACGTGGTATGCACATGGAAGGTAAGCCATGAATCGCAAAATTCTCGTACTCGTTCTTTCTGCCGCGGCCCTGACGGCCAGTGCTTTCGCCGGCGAGATATACAAGTACGTCGACGAGAACGGCAACGTCCAGTACCTGGATCGCCCCACCGGCGAATCCGGCGAAGAGCGCATGAACATCACCTACTCCGGCACGAGCAGCGCGACGGTGAACGCCCGGGTCGAGAAGCGGCGCGATTACATGTCGGCGCTCGAAGAAGCCCGCAGCGAGGCGAACAGCCAACGCGAGGCCGAGGCGCAGGCACGCGCCGAAATGGAAGCGCGCGCCGCGAAATGCCAGGAACATCGTGCCCGTCTCGAGTCCTACCTGCAGTCGCGCCGCCTGTTCCGCGAAAACGAGGCCGGCGAGCGGGAATACCTCGACGAAGAGCAGACGATGGAAGCACGCCGCAAGGTCGAAGAAGCCATCCAGGAAAACTGCTCCTAGAGAAAAGCTCCGCACCCGGCGCTACAATCCGGACTCAGGTCGTGAGGAGCGCCAGGTTTGGCCGCAGCCCCCAGTTCCAGCAAATCTGCCGAGTCCGGGTCCCAGGCGTACCTGCCTGATTTCTGTTCGACCAGCACGGTCTTCGTCGTCGTTCTCGTTGCGGCGCTGGTAGCCATCGCGCTGACGCTCGCCGGTACCACGGAATCCGGGCGGTTCCTCTTCGAGCTTTCCAAGACGGCTCTCTTCGTGCTCTGGCTTTCGCTGCTCGGGTGTGCGTTTATGTGCCTGCTGCGCAGCCGCCTCGAGGGAGCCGGCAAGACGCGCGCGTTCGTGCTCAGCTTCGTGATCCTCGTCGCAATGTGCGTGCTGCTCGCCGAGATCGCGTACCAGCTGACGCGCATCTATGCCGAATCCGTGATCATTCACGACTCGCACGCGGGATTCCTGTTCCGGACCTTCATGGTGAGCGCCATCGTTATCGCGCTCGGCATGCGCTACCTGTACGTCGCCAGTGAGTGGCGGCGCAGCATCGTGCTGGAAGCCCAGGCGAGAATCTCCGCGCTGCAGGCGCTCATCCGCCCGCATTTCCTGTTCAACAGCATGAACACGATCGCCTCGCTGACGCGCACGGACCCGCGGCAGGCCGAGGAAGCCGTCGAGGATCTTTCCGACCTGCTGCGCGCCAATCTCAACACCGCGAAGAGTCGCACGTCGCTGAAACAGGAACTCGAGACCGCGGCCATCTACCAGCGCATCGAGAAGCTGCGTCTCGGCGAGCGGCTGCGCGTGAAATGGGACGTCGCCGACCTCCCTATGCGTGCGCTCATCCCCAGCCTGACCATCCAGCCGCTCCTCGAAAACGCGATCTACCATGGCATCGAACTGCTGCCCGACGGGGGCGAGGTAACCGTCACGGGGCGCCGCGAGGACAAGGACCTCGTCATATCCATGTCGAACCCCGTCGCGAGCGGCAACGGGCGTTCGAAACACGGCAACAAGATGGCAATGAGCAACATCCGCCAGCGATTCGAGCTCGCCTACGGCAATCGCGCCGCCGTGGACGTCGCCGCCGGGAAGGACCGGTTTACGGTCACCCTGCGCTTCCCTCTCGAGAAGGGCGAGGCGTGACGGGCCGATGAAAGTCCTGATCGTTGACGACGAGAAGCCCGCCCGCGACCGCCTGCGGCAGCTGATCGGCGAGTTCGACGAATACGAGGTGGTCGCCGAGGCCGGCAACGGCGAGGAAGCCGTAAGGCTCGCCGTCGAGACGCAACCGGACATCGTATTGCTCGACATTCGCATGCCGGGGATCGACGGCATCCAGGCGGCGCACCACCTGAACAGGCTCGATTCACCGCCTGCCATCGTCTTCGCGACGGCTTACGACGAATACGCAATCGATGCCTTCGAGGCGCGCGCGATCGGCTACGTGCTCAAGCCGGTACGCCGTGAACGCCTCGCGAGCGCGCTCGAACAGGCGGCCAGGCTCGCGGCCGGCACGCTCGCCGAAGTTGCTGCGGCATCGCACATGGAACCGCGCAGGAAACACGTCTGTTCGATGTCTCACGGCCAGCTGAAGCTCATTCCCCTGGAAGACGTTTGCTACTTCCAGGCCGACCAGAAATACGTCTGCGTGCACCATGCCGGCGGCCAGGATCTCATCGACGATTCGCTGAAATCGCTGGAGGAAGAGTTCGCCGATGACTTCGTGCGCATCCACCGCGGCGCCGTCGTGGCGGTGTCCCGAATCGAGCGCGTCGCGAAAACCTCGGACGGCAAACACCACATCGTATTGCGCGACGGCTCGCAACAGCCCGAAAACGAGTTGATAATCAGCCGTCGGCATCTCGCGGACGTTCGCCGGCGCCTTAAAGGAGGTTGAAAACCATTGTTGATCCGAATCGCCACGCGCAAGAGTGCACTGGCCCTCTGGCAGGCCGAACACGTCGCGGACAGGCTGCGGCTGATCGACGAAGTCGACGAGGTGGAACTCGTGCCGCTGTCCACGCGTGGCGACGAGATCCTCGACCGCAGCCTGCAGAAGATCGGCGGAAAAGGGCTCTTCATCAAGGAACTCGAGGTTGCGATGCAGCAGGGCAACGCGGACATCGCCGTGCACTCGATGAAGGACGTGCCGGCTGAAATGCCGCAGGGGTTCTGCGTCGCCGCCGTTCTGAATCGCGCCAATCACGCTGACGCCTTCGTCTCCACGCACTACCGCTCGCTCGACGAGCTTCCGGGCGCGGCGCGGGTCGGCAGCTCCAGCCTCAGGCGCCAGGCTCAACTCAGGATGATGCGTCCCGACCTGGTCATCGAGCCACTTCGCGGTAACGTCAACACCCGGCTGGCGAAGCTCGAGGCGGGCGAATACGACGCCATTATTCTTGCGGCCGCGGGGCTCGAGCGGCTCGGCCTGCAGCAGCATATCCGCCAGCAGTTTGCGACTGAAGAGATGCTGCCGGCGGCTGCGCAGGGCGTCATCGGCATTGAATGCCTTGCAGAGCGCGCGGAGCTTCGCGCCGTGCTCGAAAGACTGGAGCATGCCGAAACCGCGAAGACGACCACGGCGGAGCGCGCGGTCGCGCTGACCCTGCAGGCGAACTGCCAGTCTCCCGTCGCGACCTACGCAACCATTGCCGGCGATCGGCTGCGCCTGACGGCGCTCGTCGCCCTGCCGGACGGCAGCCGGTCACTGCGGGACTCGCTCGAGGGCCCGGCTGTCGACGCGGAGCAGATAGGCACGCAGCTGGCGGCCTCGTTACTGGAACAGGGCGCCGGCGAACTGCTCGAACAGGCGGCCGCGGCGGATGGCTGACGCGCCCCTCGCGGGCGTTACCGTGCTCGTTACACGCCCTGCCGGGCAGGCGGGTGAACTCGTCGCCGCCATCCATGCGGCGGGAGGCCGCAGCATCGTATTCCCGGTCATCGAGATCGCGCCCCGCAGCCCGCAGGACATTGAGGCTGACCTTGCCCGCCTGGCAGACCCGGACATCGTCATATTCGTCAGCCGCAACGCCGTCGAGCACGGGCTGGCGTGGTCGGGAGAAGGCGCCATCGCTGCCGTCGGCCCGGCAACGGCCGCCGCGATCGAGGCGGCTGCACGCGTCGTCGATATAAGTCCGGCGGGCGGCTTCGACAGCGAGAGCCTGCTCGAGGAGCCCGCGCTCAAGGACGTGAGCGGCAAGACCATCCGCATCATTCGCGGCAACGGCGGGCGCGAATTACTGGCAACCACGCTGCGGGAACGAGGGGCAGCCGTCGACTACCTCGAGGTCTACGCCCGCCGCGCCCCCGGCCATACGGAGGCGGAAATCGCGGCCATCGCGAAGCAACTCGAGGACAGGGAGATCGCGGCCGTTGTCGTCATGAGCGTGGCGTCTTTTCACAATCTGCTCGCCCTGCTGCCCCGATCCTGCCATCAGGCATTAGCAGAAACGCGACTGGTTACGCCGGCGCCTCGTGTGATAAAAGAGGTTACAGACCGCCTGCCCGGCTGTGCGGCGACGCTTGCCGATGCACCGGGCGCAGGCGAGATCGTGCGCGCAATCGCGACACTCGCGCCTCACAGTTCCGGAAAGAACTCATGAGCGAAGAAACGAAAGACAAGGAATCGGCGGAAGCCGTGACCGAAGAATCCGTGGCGGCCGAGAACGAGGCCGCGGACGAAGAAGCGCAGGCCGAGAGCCCCGCAACCGTGGAGCAGGACAAGGCGCCGCCGAAGCCTGCCGCGCAATCCTCGCGAGGCACGTCGCCGGTTGCCTGGCTGGCATTGTTCCTGGCCCTGCTGACGCTTGCGGCAACAGGCTACATGGTCGTCGAGGACCGCCGCACTCGCGCCGTCGAGGAGGCGAGCGGGGACACGCTCGAGCGCCTTGCCGGCCGTATCGACGAATCGCAGGCATTGATGTCCGGCGTCGAGGACGACCTGGACGATCTCGTGTCGGGCAACGAGGCCCTGGAATCGCGTATTGCGGACCTGCAAAGAGATCTCGAGCGGCGTGCCGACCTGCTGGATTCACTGCCCGGCCGCATGTCGAATCTCGAGAATTCGGTCGCCGCAATGCAGGGTGCGTCGGCGGGTGCGCGCGACACGTGGCTGCTCGCAGAAGCCGAGTACTACATGCAGATCGCCAATGCGCAGCTGCAGCTCGGCAATAATCCGCGGCTCGCGATGCTGGCGCTGGAAATGGCCGACGAGCGTGTCGTGCAGATGGCCAACCCGGCGCTCACCGACGTGAGGCGTGCCGTCGCCGAAGAACTCGCCGCCCTCGAGGCCATGGAGAAACCCGACCTCGAGGGCACATCGCTTACGCTCGCGAGCCTCGCCCGGGTGGTCGACTCGCTGCCGGTGCGCACGCCGGGCAGCGATTCCGCCGAATCGAGCGGTGCAGCGGACGAGGAACAGGGCGCCGCCGCCCGCGCCTGGGACTCGGTCAAGGACGCCATGTCCGGGCTCGTCAAGGTGACGCCGCCTGATGAAGAAACGCGGGCGCTGCTCACTCCGAATGCTGCGCACCTGATCCGCAGCAATCTCGCCCTGCAGCTTCAGGCAGCCCGCTTCGCATTGCTGCGCGGCGAACAATCGATTTTCGAGCAGAGCCTCGAAGACGCCGACGCGCTGCTCGCACAGTACTTCGACCGCGACAGCGCACAGGTGAAGAGCGCACAGGCTACGATCGCCGAGATAAGCGACAGCATGGTCGCCGTTGCGGCACCCGATATTTCCGAATCGCTGCGGCTGATTCGCCAGTTCCGGGTGCTGTCCGAGACCGCGCAATGAAGTTCAGCATCATCGTCGTCGTTGCGACGCTCGTTTTCGCATTCGCGGCACATTTCCTGCTGCAGGATCCGGGCTACGTCGCCATCGACTTTCGCGGCTATCTCGTGGAGATGTCCGTGCCGGTTCTGCTCGGTATCGCCATCGTGATCGTGGTTGCCGTCTGGGCGATCCGCAAGATCATTATCGCGCCGCGCCTGATCGGCGAGGCGGCCGGACGTTACCGCGCCGGCCGGGCCGGCCAGAAGCTGATGCGCGGCATGATCGAGGTCGCCGAGGGTAACTTTGCGCGCGGCGAGAAGATGCTGGCGCGGGCCGCAAGCACCAGCGATGCACCGCTCTTCAATTACCTGCAGGCTGCCCGCGCCGCGCACCTGCAGGGCAACGACGAACGCCGCGACGAGTGGCTGAAGCTGGCCTACGAGCACACGCCGGCGGCCACGAACGCCGTGCTCCTGACGCAGGCGGAACTGCAGCTCGATCGCAAACAATACGAGCAGGCGCTGGCAACGCTGCGGCGCATCGAGGAGAACTCGCACGACCACAGCTATGCACTCGGCCTGCTCGGCGAGCTCTACTACCAGCTCGAGGACTGGGACAACCTGGGCAAACTGCTGCCGCGTCTCAAGGCGCAGGGCCGCATCACCAACGACACAATTCGCACGTGGACGATCCGGGTACACCGCGAACACCTCGACCGGGCACAGGACGGCGATGCGGTGCAGGCGGCCTGGAAGAGCGTACCGCGTAACCTGCGCGCGAGCCTGGAGTTGCTCGAAGCCTATTTCGCGGCGCTGATCAGGAATGGCAAGCACGAGCAGGCCGAGAAGGAACTGGCGGCGGCGCTGAAAAAGGAATGGCGCGGCCCGCTGGTGCGGCAGTTCGGGCTGGTGCAAGGACCCGATGCGTCGAAACAGCTCAAGCGGGCCGAGGGCTGGCTCGCCACGCACCCGGAGGACCCCGACCTGTTGCTGGCCGCGGCACGGCTTTGCCTGCGTAACGAGCTCTGGGGCAAGGCGCGCAGCTATCTCGAAACCGTCATTTCGCTGCGGCCGACGCCCGAGGCCTACCAGGAATATGGCCAGCTCCTGAACCGCCTGGGCGAAGGCGACGCCGCGGCCGATGCGTTCCGCGAGGGCCTGGGGCTGGTCGCCGAGACTCCGAGGACGGCAATCCCGCACCTCAAGACGGCACGAAAGTGATCACATTGTTCGTCGGCGCCGGTTACACGGGGGCGCGTGTAATCGAGCGCCAGCCGGACGCGATCGCCCTCGGCCGCTCCCGCTCCGGGGACGAACGGCTGGATCTCGACCGCGACGAGGAACTGCGGATCGCGCTGCCGGAGCGGTATGCGGTGATCTATTCCGTGCCGCCTGCCGACGATCAGCCGGGGGACCCGAGGCTCGCGCGGTTCCTTGCGCTGCTGCCGCGGCCGCCGGCCCGGATCGTCTACCTCAGCACGACGGGCGTGTACGGTGATCGCGATGGTGCGCGCGTGGACGAGAAGACCAAACCGCGCCCGGAGTCCGCGCGTGCAGAGCGCCGGGTCGCCGCCGAGCGGATGCTGGCGGAGTGGTGCACGGGGCGGGACACGACGGTGGTCGTCCTGCGCGTCCCGGGCATCTACGGCCCGGGGCGGCTGGGCACGGACCGGATACGGACCGCGATGCCGGTGCTCGAGGAAAAGGACGCAAATCCGGGCAACCGGATCCACGTGGACGATCTCGCAACGTGCTGTATCGCAGCCCTCTCGCCCGATGTGCCTGACGGTATCTATAACGTCGGCGACGGCGACCACCGCAGCGGCAGCTGGTTCACCAACGAGGTCGCCCGGCAGGCGGGACTGCCGCCGCCCCCGGCGATCAGCCTCGACGAAGCACAGAAGAGCTTCTCGCCGATGCGGCTGTCGTTCCTCAGGGAATCTCGCATCGTGGATACGACGAAGATGCGCGAGGTCCTGGGCGTAACCCCGAAATACGCCAACCCCGCTGACGGCATCGCCGCCAGCCTGAAAGAAGAATCTGTGACGGACTAGAGCCGGCTTCGGGGTGTTTTTTCGCGAGGCCTCAAGCGCGCGCAGCGCGCAGACCGCGAAGAAATACCCCGAAGCCGGCTCGGCAGGGTCAATCAGGGCTGGCTACGCTTGCTCCTGAGCCAGGCCGTCAGCGGCTCCCACTCCTCCCAGTCCGGCCAGGCGAGGTATTCCGGGAGCTCGAAAATGCCGAGGCCGCGCGTATAGGCGCGCACGTAGTTCTGGGCTTCGCGAAGCGCAGCGACATACGGCACGCGGGCTTTCGTCAGGTACTCGTCGAGGTCTCCCCAGATCAGCGTGTTGTCGCGAACGCGGTTTGCGACGGTACCGATCTTCGCCTGCTTGCGCTGGATCTTGCCGACGTTCCTGAGTTCTTCGATGAACTTCGTCGACGCCTGCATGTCGATCGTGGACGGCAGCACCGGCACGATGATCGTTTCCGCGTGCTTGACCAGGTCCGTGAGTTCCTTGCCGTGCGAGCGCGCGGGGGCGTCGACCACGACGATATCCGCGGACCTCGGAACATGCCGGAAGCCGTCCTCGAATGCGGCGACGCCGGCGATTTCGGGCCTGTCGTCGGGGCGCCGTTCGAGCCAGTCGAGACTCGATCGCTGCGGATCGTAATCGGCCAGCGCGACAGACGCGCCCTCGGTGGCAAAGTAAGATGCGATATTCGTTGCGAGCGTGCTCTTGCCACAGCCACCCTTCGCATTCAGAACCATTATGTGCCGCATTTTTCTCCCCGTGGTATGTAAGAAAGTATGTTGTTATCGGGCATAACGAGGGGTTATGTAAACTACAGGCAGAGGGCGTAAAAGTCCATTAGAGAAAACGTGGAATTCGACTATTTGATAATGCACGGCGCGGGCAACCGCATACTCGTCGTCGACAGCCGCCAGCGTGACGTGGAGCCTCCCGCAAGCAACACGCTACGACGCCTGGCGGACGCATCGACGGGGCCGGGATTCGACCAGCTCATGTGGCTAACGTCGCCGCACGGCAGCGGCATCGACGCCGCCTATCGCATCTTCAATGCGGACGGCTCCGAAGTCGAACAATGCGGCAACGGCGTCCGCTGCGTGGCCTGGATGCTCGCACGCGAATCGGATCGGGACGACGCGCTGCACCTGGAGAGCCCCGCGGGCGTGGTCGAAGCGCGGATAGAGACGGACGGACGCATCTCGGTCAGTATGGGCGCCCCCGAGTTTGCGCCGCCGCGTATCCCGTTCATCGCCGAAGGCAAGGCCGACCGGTACCTGCTGTCGGTCGACGGTGCGGATTACGACGTGTCGGTGCTATCCATGGGCAACCCGCATTGCGTGATGCAGGTAGCTGACACCCGCTCGGCGGAGGTCGCACGGCTGGGCCCGTTGGTGGAGCACCACGAGCGGTTCCCCGAGCGTGCAAACGTCGGCTTCATGGCAATTCGCGGACGCAAGGCCATCGACCTTCGCGTTTACGAAAGAGGCGTGGGGGAAACGCTCGCCTGCGGCACCGGCGCCTGCGCCGCGGTTGTCGCCGGCCAGCGCCTCGGACTGCTGGACGACCGGGTCTCGGTGAGTCTGCCGGGCGGGCAACTCATGGTAAGCTGGCGCGGCGACGCCGAGCCGGTCTGGCTGAGCGGAGACGCCGAATTGATCAGCGAGGGAAAGATCGACCTATGAGCACACAAGCGAAGCCGGATTACGTCGAGGAAGAGCTGAGCGAAGACGCGATCTGCGCCTACCTCACGGCCCATCCCGACTTCTTCGAGCGCAACCCAGGCCCCCTGGGCAAACTGCGAATTCCCCACGAGATTGGCGGCACGGTCTCGCTCGTCGAACGGCAGGTGTCCATGTTGCGCCAGAAGGAGCTGAAGCTCGAGCGACAGCTCAGGGACCTCATCCAGGTGGCGCGCGACAACGACCTGCTGGCCGCGAAGATCCACGAGCTCGCCATCCACCTGCTGGCGGCCGACGGACTCAACGCTACCGTAGCGGCCCTCGAAGAAGCCATGCGCTCCGGCTTCGATGCCGACCAGGCCGTGCTTATACTGTTTGGCAACCCGGACAACTTCGACGACGTCGATGCAGGCCGGTTTTTCCGCGCCATCCAGCGGGACGACGAGGGACTGCAGCCGTTTGCCACGTTCCTGAAAGGCAGCGGCCCCCGCTGCGGCCAGGTCCGCGACTCGCAGCGCAACTTCCTGTTCCGCGCCGATGCCGAGGATATCGGTTCGGTTGCTCTCGTGCCGCTGGGCCGCAAGGCCAGTATTGGCTTCCTCGCGATCGGCAGTGTCGACGCGAAGCGCTTCCACCCCGGTATGAGCATCGACTTCCTGACGCGTGTCGGCGACCTCATATCGGGTGCACTGAATCGATACTGATTCGGGCCCGTGAACGCCGCCGAAACCGACCGGATCGATGCTTTCATCCGGCACCTGCAGTACGAGCGCCGGCTGTCACCGGAGACCTGCAAGCATTACCGGCGCGACCTGCTGACCCTGCAGGCCTGGTGCGACGAGACGGACCTTGCCGGCTGGTCCGATCTCGACAGCGAGCACCTTCGCAGCTATTCCGCGGCCTGCTTTCGCCGCGGTCTTGCGCCACGCACCATCCAGCGGCGCCTGTCCGCGGCCCGGACGTTTTTCCGCTACCTGCTGCGTGAGCGGCACGTTAAACGCAACCCGGCACAGTCCGTGTCCGCACCCAGGGGCGGGAAGCGCCTGCCGGAGAATCTCGACGCCGACCGCATGGCACGTCTCCTCGAGATTCCCGGCGACACGCCGCTCATCAACCGTGACCGCGCGATCCTGGAACTCCTTTATTCGTCGGGCCTGCGCCTCGCGGAACTCACCAACCTGAATCTCGGCGACGTGGACATGCGCGACGCGACGGTGCGGGTAACGGGCAAGGGCAACAAGGACCGTATCGTGCCGGTCGGCTCCCGCGCGCTCGACGCGCTCTCGCGGTGGCACCGGTCACGGGGCTCGATGGCGGCTCCGGGCGAGCATGCCCTGTTCGTCAGCAAGCGAGGTACGCGCCTGAGCCGCCGCAGTGTACAAGCCAGGGTGGATCACTGGGCCCGGCGCCAGGGCATCGATACACGAGTCTACCCGCACCTGTTCCGGCACTCGTTTGCCACCCACCTGCTCGAGTCGAGCCACGACCTGCGCGGCGTGCAGGAACTCCTGGGTCACGCGAATATCTCCACGACCCAGGTCTATACTCACCTTGACTTCCAGCACCTCGCCCAGATATACGACCAAACGCATCCGCGCGCGCGGGCAAAAAACAAGCCATAGCCGCGCGCAGTACACCGCCCGCCCCGCCGGGCGACTACCCGGGAACAGCATCATGGAACAGTTTCGTGGGACAACCATCGTCTCCGTGCGCCGCAATGGCAAGGTCGCGATCGCCGGCGACGGACAGGTCAGCATGGGCAATACCATCATGAAGGGGAATGCCCGCAAGGTGCGGCCGCTGGCCGGCGGAAAGGTCATCGCCGGCTTCGCCGGCGGCACCGCGGATGCCTTCACCCTGTTCGAGTTGTTCGAGGGGAAACTCGAGCAATACGGCAACCTGACGCGGGCCGCCATCGAACTGGCCAAGGACTGGCGCACCGACCGGCGGCTGCGCCGGCTCGAGGCGCTCTTGTGCGTGGCCAACGAGGAGGCATCGCTGATCATCTCCGGCAATGGCGACGTGATCGAACCCGAGGACGACCTCATGGCGATCGGCTCAGGCGGCCCGTACGCGCAGGCCGCGGCGAAAGCCCTGTTGGCGAATACCGAGCTCGGCGCCCGGGAGATTGCCGAGAAGGCACTCGAAATTGCTGCGGAGATCTGTGTCTACACCAATCGAAACGTCGTCGTGGAGGAACTGGGCTGATGTCACAGATGACCCCTCGCGAGATCGTCCAGGAACTGGACAAGCACATCATCGGACAGGATGAAGCCAAGCGTGCCGTCGCCATCGCGCTCAGGAACCGCTGGCGCCGCGTGCAGGTGGACGAACCGCTGCGCAGCGAGATAACACCCAAGAACATCCTCATGATCGGCCCGACGGGCGTGGGCAAAACGGAGATTTCGCGCCGGCTTGCGCGGCTGGCGAAGGCACCCTTCGTGAAAGTCGAAGCCACCAAGTTCACCGAAGTCGGCTACGTCGGGCGCGAGGTGGACAGCATCATTCGCGATCTCATGGACGTCGCCATCAAGATGACGCGCGAAGAAGCCATGTCCAGGGTCCGGCATCGTGCAGAGGATGCGGCGGAAGAGCGCGTGCTCGATGCGCTGCTGCCACCCGCGTCGGCGCCCGTGGGGTTCACGGCCGACAATGAACCTGCTTCGCAGGACAGCCAGACGCGGCAGAAATTCCGCAAGATGCTGCGCGAGGGCCAGCTCGATGACCGCGAGATCGAAATCGAGGTCCAGGCCATGCCGATGGGCGTGGAAATCATGGCCCCGCCCGGCATGGAGGAAATGACCAGCCAGCTGCAGGGGATGTTCCAGAACCTGGGTGGAAACCGCCGCCGCACACGCAAGCTCAAGATCAGGGATGCGCTCAAGCAGCTGACCGATGAAGAAGCCGCGAAAATGGTCGACGAGGAAGAACTCAAGGCACAGGCGCTCGAAGCCGTGGAACAGCACGGCATCGTATTTCTCGACGAACTCGACAAGGTCGCACGGCGATCCGAAACCCAGGGCGCGGACGTCTCGCGCGAGGGCGTACAGCGAGACCTGCTGCCGCTGGTCGAAGGCTCCACCGTCAACACCAAGTACGGCATGGTCAGGACCGACCACATCCTGTTCATCGCGTCCGGCGCCTTCCACGTATCGAAGCCCTCGGACCTGATCCCGGAGCTGCAGGGACGCTTCCCGATTCGCGTCGAACTGAAATCGCTGACGACCGACGACTTCGTGCGCATTCTTACCGAGCCGGATGCATCGCTGACGCTGCAGTACAGTGCCCTGCTCGGCACCGAGGACGTGCAGATGGAGTTCTCCGAGGGCGGGGTGCGCCGTATTGCCGAGGTTGCGTACCAGGTCAACGAGAACACGGAGAATATCGGTGCACGTCGCCTGCATACGGTCATGGAGCGCTTGCTGGAAACGGTATCGTTCGAGGCGTCGGACAAGAGCGGCTCGCAGGTGCGGATCGATGCGGGGTACGTGGACGAGCATCTTGCCGAGCTGTCGAAGGACGAAGACCTGAGCCGGTATATTCTCTGATGGGTTTCGCAGGATCGCGGCTCGACATCGCGATCGCGCGCCGAGGCGCGCTCCTACAGGTCACGAAAGGACTTTCCTGATGGCTACACCGACTGAAATTCGCCTGAAAAAAGAACCGCGTTTGCTGGTAATCAGCTTCGACGACGGCAGCGAGTTCGAGTACACCTTCGAGTACCTGCGCGTGCATTCACCGAGCGCAGAAGTGAGAGGCCACGGCCCCGGCCAGGAGACGCTGCAGCACGGCAAGGAAAACGTCGCGATCGTGAATATCGAGCCGGTCGGGCATTACGCGGTGCGGCTCGTATTCGACGACGGCCACGACAGCGGGCTTTACAACTGGCAGTACCTCTACGATCTCGGCCGGGATATGGCCGCAAACTGGCAGCGCTACCTCGACCGGCTCGAAGCGGCAGGGTATGCTCGCCAGAAACAATAGCGACATCCTGCCATGGCGCCCAACACGGACAGCCCCGACAAGCCCGCCGACACCACCCACTTCGGCTACAAGGACGTTCCCGTCGACGATAAGGCCGACCTCGTAAAAGGGGTCTTCGATTCCGTCGCGAGCCGCTACGACATCATGAACGACCTGATGTCCGGCGGCATGCACAGGCTCTGGAAGCGCTATGCGGTCCAGCACGCCAATGCGCGTCCCGGACACGTCATTCTCGACCTCGCCGGCGGTACTGGCGACCTGGCGCGCGAGTTTGCGCGCATCGTCGGCAAACGCGGCCGGGTCGTGCTCGCCGACATCAACGCCGCGATGCTCGAGCACGGCCGGCGCAGGCTCGTCGATGCCGGCATCGCGGGTAACGTGGAACTGGCGCAGGTCGACGCCGAGGCGCTGCCGTTTGCCGACAACACCTTTGACCGCATTTCCATCGCGTTCGGCCTGCGCAACATCACCGATAAGGAGGGCGCACTGGCCGAGATGCTCCGGGTGCTGAAACCGGGCGGCAAGGTGCTGATTCTCGAGTTTTCGCAGCCGTCGAGCGCAATAAAGCCGGCGTACGACCTCTATTCCTTCAAAGTGCTGCCACTGCTCGGCAAGCTCATCGCGAGGGACCCCGAGAGCTACCAGTATCTTGCGGAATCCATCCGCATGCACCCGGACCAGGAGACCCTGCTCGGCATGATGCAGGACGCCGGTTTCGAGCGCTGCCGCTACAACAACCTGACGGCCGGCATCGTCGCGCTCCACACCGGCTACAAGATCTGACCCGGCAATGAGCCCGCTCGAATCCCTGCTGCAACCGATCGCGCGCGTGCTCAACCGGAACATCCGCGAGTCGACCCGCGCGAGCGAGCTGTGCGAGCGACTCGACGGCAAGCTGATCGCGATCCGGGTCCGCGATACCGGGCTTGCCGGCTATTTCGAAATCGGCGGAAACGGGCTGCTGCTGAGCACGAACAACGAGGGAGAGCCTGACGTCGTCATCACGGGCTCGCTGGTGGCGCTTGCGCTCATGGCCGGCGAGGACTCGATACGGGACGGTTCGCTCGACCTGACCGGCGATGCGGCAACCGCGCAGACCTTCCAGCAGTTACTGGAGCATGCACGGCCGGACATCGAGGAAGAGCTGTCTGCCGTCGTAGGTGATACCGCTGCCCGCGGCCTGGGCGAACTTGCGAGAGCGGTCGGGCGATGGGCCAGCGAGACCCGCTCGATCATGGGCGACAACATTCGCGAATACCTGCAGGAGGAAAGCCGGGACGTACCCAGCCGCTACGAGGTCGAGCAGTTCTCGAGGCGCGTCAACGAACTGCGCGACGACGTCGACCGCTTGGCCGCAAGAGTCGGACGCCTCGGGAACACCGCGCGATGATGCCGCGCCGAACCTTCTTCAGGCTGATTCGCATCCAGCGGGTCCTGGTCAAGTACGGGCTCGACGAAATCATCTCCGCCACGCACCTGCTGCGCCCGCTGCGCTTCTTTTTCTACCTGGCACCGCGGCGCCGCGACCGCAGCGCGCCGCCGGGCGAACGCATCCGCCTCGCGCTCGAGGAACTCGGGCCGATCTTCGTAAAATTCGGCCAGGCGATTTCGACGCGCCGCGACCTCCTGCCGCCGGACATTGCCAACGAGCTGGCCAAGCTGCAGGACGCGGTGCCGCCGTTTCCCACAGAACAGGCGATCGCGATCCTCGAGGCCGCTTACGAGCGGCCCGTCGACGAGGTATTCATGCGCTTCGACCGGAATCCGCTGGCCGCGGCGTCGATCGCGCAGGTGCACACGGCCGAGCTGCCGGATGGCAGCGAGGTCGTGGTCAAGGTGCTGCGCCCCGGGGTGCGCGAGAGGATCGAACAGGACCTCGAGGTGCTGCGAACGATTGCGGCACTTGCAGCGAGATACTGGGAGCACGGCAAGCGCCTCAAGCCGCTGGAGCTCGTATCCGAGTACGAACAGACAATCATCGACGAACTCGACCTGATGCGCGAAGCAGGCAACGCCGCCCAGCTAAAGCGCAACTTCGAGGGTTCGGGCATGCTGTACGTTCCCGAGATCTACTGGGATTACTGCCGCCCGGAGGTGCTCGTGCAGGAGCGCATTCATGGCATTCCCATCAGCGACATGGCAGCGTTGCGCGCCGCCGGCACCGATATCAAGGTGCTCGCCGAGAACGGCGTGGAGATATTTTTCACGCAGGTGTTCCGCCACAACTTCTTTCACGCCGACATGCATCCCGGCAACATCTTCGTGATCGTCACCGACCCGGAGAATCCCAGGTACGCCGCCGTCGATTTCGGCATCGTCGGCACCCTGAACCCGGAGGACAAGCAGTATCTCGCCGAGAACTTCCTGGCGTTTTTCAACCGGGACTACTACCGCATTGCCAAGCTGCATCTCGATTCCGGCTGGGTACCCGACGACACGCGCATCGACCAGCTCGAGACCGCCGTGCGTACCGTGTGTGAACCGATCTTCAACAAGCCGCTCTCGGAGATATCGTTCGCCCAGGTTCTGATGCGCCTGTTCCGGGTCGCGCAGCGCTTCAACGTCGAGATCCAGCCGCAGCTGATCCTGCTGCACAAGACACTGTTCAATATCGAAGGCCTGGGCCGGGAGCTGTATCCCGAACTCGACATCTTCAAGACGGCGAGGCCGGTGCTGAAACAGTGGATGGACGAACAGGTGGGCGCCCGGGCAATGATCGACGACCTGCGCGAGAACCTGCCGCAGCTGCGCCAGGCGCTGCGGGAGCTGCCCGGCGTGATCCGCGAGCTGTCCGAGCGCGCGACGGCCGGCGATCTCTCCCTCGACCTGCGTTCCGATGAGATCGAGCGGATCCGCAGGGAGCTCGAGGGGCAGCGGCGACAGCGCTACTGGCTGAGCGTCGCGATAACCAGCCTGCTTGCCGGCACGCTGTTGCTGACCCTGTACGGCAACCCGGTGATCGGCGGCGGCCTGCTCGTGGCCGGCGCTCTCGCCGTCTACGCCGGCAGGCCGAACGCCTGAGCGGCCTGCGAGGACCGCTGACCGCCATGCTGCAGGCCATCGCAAAAGCAATCCTGAAGATCGGCGGCTGGGAGATCGTCGGCACGAAGCCGCTGGCTCCGAAAGCCGTCGTCGTTGCGGCTCCGCACACATCGAACTGGGACGGTTTCTGGGGGCTTGTTTGCAGAGTGGCCCTGGACATGGAGATACACTTCTTCGCCAAGCAGTCCCTGTTCTGGTTCCCGCTGAACGCCCTGCTGCGCGCCCTCGGCGGCATTCCGCTGGACCGCAAGCGCGCCGGCTCGGCGGTGGACCAGGCCATCAAGATGTTCAGGACCAGCGAATCGTTTTACTTCGGCCTCGCCCCGGAAGGAACGCGAAGCCGCGCGGAACACTGGAAATCGGGCTTCTACCGCATCGCGGAAGGCGCCGACGTGCCCGTTATCCTCGGCTTTCTCGATTACGGCAAGCGCCGCATCGGCATTGGCCCCACGCTCAGGCTGTCGGGCGACTGGCACAAGGACCTCGATTTTTGCCGTGAGTTCTACAAGGACATCCGCGGGCGCCACCCGGAGAAAGCCGGGCCCGTGACGTTTCCCGACGAACCCCGGCTCGGGGCGCGGAGCAAAAAAAAGGCCACTCGCTGAGTGGCCTTTTTCGTGTTGCTGGTCGTCAGCGCTCAGTAATAGCGCCAGTTGACCTCCATGCCGAGCAGGCGGCCCTTCTGCATCGGCCCTGCCGTCCAGAGACCGGCGATGGACGTCAGGTTGCCCCAGTTGGCCTCGTCGCTGAGGTTCTTGCCGTACAGCGAAACCTGCCAGCGGTCGGACGGCGAGAACCAGTTGATGCTGGCATCGATGCGCTCCTGGTCGTCGAAGATCTCGGTGTTCGCGTCGTTATAAGGATGGCCCTCGCGGTAGCTGTAGCTACCCGCAACGTTGAACAGGCCCATCGATCCCGCGGGAATGTCCCAGGAGAAACCGAGGCTGTAGTTCGACGGCGCCAGTCGCGGCAGGTCGGGGCCGATCACCGTACTCGGCTGGCCCGCCGCTTCGAGGATGGCTTCGAGCTGTAGCACGAAGGGATCGATGCTGTCGTATTCACCATCCTGCACCCCGGCGGACGCGGTAATTGAGAACGTGTCCGTCAGCAGCGCGACGAGATCGACTTCGAGGCCCTGTATGGTCACATCGCCCGCGTTGAGCGTCGCCTGCAGCACGATGACATCGGGATCGCCGATGTTGAGTTCGCGCTGCATGTCCGTGATTTCATTGTAGAAGGCGGCAGCGTTCAGTCGCACGCGGCCGTCGGCGAAGTCCGTCTTGAGACCGATCTCGTAGGTGTTGTTCTCCTCTTCCCGGGTCGGGCCCGGCGGGATGAAGAAGGGTTTCGCGTTGCGGAAGTTGAAGCCGCCGGAGCGATACCCCTTCGACCAGAACCCATACACCTGGCCGGTCTCGCTGAAGTTCCACTGCGCGCCCAGCTTGGGCGTGATGTTGTCCCAGTCACCCTGGAGGTTGTCGAACGTACAGTTGAACGTCACGACGTCCCTGCACGGGCTGCCGGGAGGCGCTGTGATGATCTGCGCCTTCTTCGACTCGTCGGTGTAACGGATGCCCGCGGAAAACACCCAGCTGTCGCCGACATAGAAATCGTTGTTCCAGAAGATGCCGTAGTTTTCCGCCTGCATGTCGCCACCGAGCGCAACCGTCAGGTTGATGCCCCCCGGCGGTCCCAGCGGTGGCGGCAGCCAGATGTACCGGCCCTCGCGGTACTCGATGTCCTGGTCGAAGTAGTAGAAGCCGATGGTGGTATCCCAGTTCTCCCCGAGGCGCCCTGACCAGCGAAGTTCGTTGCTGATCTGGTCCTGCGTGGTAAAGCCGGGCGCCGAGAAAATCGGCAACAGGGTGCCGTCGATGTCGGCCGCGGAGTCTGCCTCCACTTCCCGGTAGCCGAGGATGTTGGTGAACGTGCCGCCGAAGGCATCGAAATTGACCTCGAGCGTCGACTGGAACCAGTCGATTTCGGTAAAGCCGATCTCATCGGACGTCGTCGAGAAATTCGCCAGGGTCCCGGCCCGCTGGTCCGTGACGTTCGCCCACACCGCGCCGTCGCCTTCCGTCATGCCCGACTCCAGTATCAGGGTGATCTCGGCGCTATCGCTCGGCGTCCAGACCAGGGTCGGGCGTATCAGCGTGGTCTCCATTTCACCCACCTGGTTGCGCAGCGCCGGCTCCACGTAGAACGGCTGCAGCGGATGGGGCGCCGGGAATACTGCCGCGGCGGGATTCGGCGGAATCGTCTGGTTGATGTTGTCGAAGTAGCCGTTGTCCTTGTCGTAGAGCACGGCGATCTTGCCGGCCAGCCGGTCTTCGATGAGCGAACCCTCGATGGCGGCCGCGATATTCGTCTGCTCTTCGTCGGTCTGCCCCACCCGGACCTTGGCGCCGAATTCACCGTCGGGACGCGCATTGCGCAGCAGCACCGCGCCACCCGTGACGTTGCGGCCGAACAGCAGGCCCTGCGGCCCGCGTAGCACCTCGATGCTCTCGAGGTCGAAGGTGTCGAGCACAACGCCGTAGGTCGTGCCGAGGAAGACGCCATCGATGAACACGCCGACGGTCGGGTCGACCGACGGAATCGAGCTGTTGATGCCCTGGCCGCGTATCGAGAAATTCTGTACGCCAGGGAAGGTGCCTACGGCCTCGAGCTGCACGTTCGGCATCCTGTAACTCAGGTCGTTGAGCTTCTTGACGAACAATGCATCGAGCTGTGCGGCACCAAACGCCGTCAGTGCCACCGGCACTTCCTGCGCTTTTTCCGCATCGCTCTTCTTGCGCGCGGTGGTGACGATCTCCTCGAGCATCGCGCCCGCGGAACCCTGTTGCGCGGCCGCCGTATCGGGTAGCGAAAATGCGACAAGCGCTACGAGAAATGCTGCACCGAATCCCGTGAGTGCAATCGATGCTGCGCGTATCTCTCTGTAAATAGTAATGGTTTTCATCTTGGTCCCCCAGCAGTCTCGCTGCAGTTCCCACAGCATACTGTTGTTGGTATGCGTCGCTCAAGCGCTACAATGCGCGGCTATGACTTCGGGCACCGACACTTCGGCGCGGCACAGGACCATCCGCAGCTTCGTTCGCCGGGCGGGACGGCTCACCCCCTCTCAGCAGCGGGCCATCGCAGATCTATGGCCGAAATTCGGGGTGGAATTCGCTGCGGACCCGTTGCGCTTCGATACGCTGTTCGGGCGCCGCGCACCCGTGGTGCTGGAAATCGGCTTCGGCAACGGCGATACCCTGGTGCAGCAGGGGGCGCAACACCCGGAATTCGATTTCATTGGTATCGAGGTTCACGAACCCGGTATCGGGCATTGCCTTATCAAGGCGCGGGATGCGGGCATCAGAAACCTCAGGCTGGTCCGGCATGACGCCGTCGAGGTGCTCGAGGTGATGATCCCGCCGGCGTCGCTCGCGCGCGTCAACCTGTACTTTCCCGACCCCTGGCCGAAGAAGCGCCATCACAAGCGCCGCATCGTGCAACCGCGATTCCTGGACCTCGTCGCGGATCGACTGACGGCGGGCGGCTCGTTCAACGTCGCTACGGACTGGGAAAACTACGCGGAGCACATCGAGGCCATGGTCCGTCAATCCGGTCGCTTCGAAAACGACGAGCAGCGGGTCCATTCGGGCGACGAACCGCTCGATCGTCCCCGAACCAAGTTCGAACGCCGGGGGCTCGAGCGCGGTCACCGGATATGGGACTGGCGGTTTGTCCGCAGCAACTAATCGGCCCGCGAATCTTGCAAGTCGCGAATTGTGATCTATATATATAGAAACAGCCGGTTTCCGGACAACCGACAGGACGAGCAGAAATGGCAAACCTCTCCCCCGTGATTGGCCAGTGGTTCAGTCGCCCGAACGGTACGCTGTTCGAGGTGGTGGCAGTCGACGAAGACGGCGGCACCGTGGAGCTGCAACAGTTCGACGGCACGCTCGACGAAGTCGACATGGAGTGCTGGCTCGACCTCTTGCCGGTCGAGGCCAGCCCGCCGGAAGACTGGTCCGGCTCCGTCGACATGGACCCGGAAGACTATATCGGCAGAAACAACGACGAGTTGCCGGCCGGCTACCACGATCCGCTGGAGTTCCTCGACAGCCTCTAGCGGGCGGTGGCGAAACCCGGCTTACATGCTCGCAGGCCCGGTGACGTAAACGACACCGTCGCGCAGTTCCACGTCCACCCTGCGCAAAGATTTTCCCGGACAAGGGCCTGCGAAACACTCGCCGCTCCCGATGTCGTACAGCGCGCCGTGCGATGCGCACATGATTGCCGACCGGTCCTTCGTCAGGAAACTGTGCGGTGCCCAGTTCAGCGGATGACCGACGTGCATGCAGTAGTTCTGGTAGGCATAGACGGCGTCGCCCTGCCTCACGACGAACCCCATGAATGGCCAGTCGCCGTCCCCTATCGTGAATTCCCGGCAGCCCGGGTCGTCCAGCTCGTCGAGCAACCCGACTCTTACCTCACGAATCTCCACTGGAACCCACCAGCCTGTCGTGGTGCTTCGCCACGATCATCGACAGCATGATCGCCGGCAGTCCGAGCGCCGCGGCATAGAAAAAGAAACCCATCCAGCCGATCGACTCCTGCACGTTGCCGGAATAGCCGGCGGTGAACTTGCCGAGTATGCTCATCAGCGAACTCATGAGCGCATACTGCGTCGCCGTGAACGACTGGTTGACGAGGCTCGACAGGTACGCGATCAGCACGGTACCGCCGACGCCCATTGCAAAGTTGTCCGCGCTGATCGTCACCGTAAGCATCCAGATTTCCGCCCCGACGTATACCATCAGTGCGAAAAACAGGTTCGTGCTCGCGATCAACACGGTGGCTATGATCAGGCAGCGGGCGACACCGTATTTGACGACGGCCCAGCCGCCCGCGCCCGCACCGACGAGCGAGACGACGATGCCGTAGATCTTTGCGACGCTCGCGATTTCCGCTTTGCTGAAGCCGATATCCAGGTAGAACGGGTTCGCGAGTATGCCGAGCACATAGTCGCTCAGGCGGAAAAACACGATGAACAGGATGATGAGGAACGCGAAGCGGCCGAAGCGCGTGAAAAAATCGACCAGCGGATCAATGACGGCGGGCTTTGCCCAGTGGGCGATGCGGGCCGCGAAACCCAGCCCCCTGTAAGAGTGCGCGGTGATGGCGACGTCCGGTTCGCGGCACCATAGCGTCGTCGCGATACCGACGACCATGCAACCGGACATCGCGGTGTACGCGAGCGGCCAGGAGCCGAACTCGGCGATATACAGCGCGCCGGCACCGGCGACGAGCAGCGCGAGCCGGTAGCCGTACTGGTATGACGCGGCGAGTACGCCCTGCAGCCGAATTTCGGCGCTTTCGATGCGGTAGGCGTCGATCACGATGTCCTGCGTTGCTGACGCAAACGCAACGGCCAGCGCAATGGCCGCAAATGCGCCGATCGCTTGCGAGGGATCGGTGTTTGCCATGACCAGCAGCGCGCAGGCAATCGCCACCTGGGCCAGCAGCAACCAGCTGCGGCGCCGGCCCATGAGCCGCGTCAAAACGGGCACCGGCAGGGAATCGATGAACGGCGCCCAGACGAATTTCAGGCTGTACGCAAACCCCAGCCAGGCGAAGGTGCTGATGGTGCTCATCCGCAAGCCTGCGTCCGTCAGCCAGGCCGACAGCGTCGAGTAGACGAGGAGAAACGGCAGGCCCGCCGAGAATCCCAGCAGGAACATCACGATCACCGGC
>CBDUCE010000023.1:0-22478 GCA_965365575.1 uncultured Gammaproteobacteria bacterium | reverse complement strand
AAATTTGGGGCTATCGGAGAACAGACCCCTTTATTTTCAACAAGATACAATGGTCCGACCCGGACCCCACCTTATAGAGAAAGAAGCGGTCGTGTTTCAACCCCCAGTACTCAGGTTTCCAGCATGCCCAGCTTGCGGCGCTCCTCGTTGGCCCGCCGGATCGCCTCCTGCTCCAGCTCTTTGAAGCGGGCATCATCACGATAAGGGTTGAACGGAGCCGAGAAAAATCCGGCGGTGGGGTACAGGCCCGTCGCGATAGTCTTGCGAAGGCTACTGAGCATTGCTTCGACTTCCCCGGTCAGTGCAGCGTATTCGGCCTTATTCCACCAGTAGAACATGTTGTTCGCGCCGTAGTCGGCCTGCGTACTGAGTATTTCACGCATTTCAGCCAGTATGTGTTCTGCTTCCTCGCTTCGACCGGTTTCCTGCAGGGCATAGGCGACATTGGTCAAATGCCCCGCACCCCAAAGCTGGTTCGGGCGGGGCTGCTCCGCAAGCCAGTCGTTGCCCTCTCCTGCAATTTCCTCCAGGAACGCAATCAGCTCGTCGGGATGTCCTCGCAACAGCATCCAGTCACCGATGCCCCGCAACTCGCCTTCATCGTATAAAAGCCCCTCCAGGGATTCGAAGAGTTCGCCCGCTTCCTCGGACCGGCCAGCCAGTTCCAGCGGCAGCAACTTGTTGGTCGTCCTTGCAACGTCGACTGCAGCATCGTAGTCACCCAGGTTCAGAAGTGCATTGCTGTACCAAAGCTGCACAACGCTTGCGCTTTTGTTGAAGGCATAGGCACGCCCCAGTTCCTCGACTGCAGTGGCGAGCTGCCCGTTTGCCAGGGACAGGGCGCCACGCGCAAACAGAATGTTCGGCGACTCGCCGATTATGCGCTCGACGCGACGTACCAGCGCCTCTGCGCGGTCCATGCTGCGTATCTGCACATAGTGAAAAATGACGTTATTGAATGCCGGCCGATACAGCGGATCTCGCTCGACCACTGCCTCGTACAGGCGCAACGATTCATTAAAGCTTTCTGCACCGGCGAGCTCGCTCGCGAGCCAGTTGTTGGCGTTGGCGTTGGTTGGATTGATCGCCAGTGATTTACGCAGACTTACGATGGCCTGCTCGCTGCTGGTGCGGCTGCCATTGGAATACCACAGCCCGAGCACGGCGTGTGCCTCGGCCAGGTCCGGGTTCAGCTCCAGCGCTTTGTCGATCAGCGGCCGGCTTTCGCGTAACGCTACGTCGAGTGGAATATCGCCGTAAGCCCCGTCAGAGTTCGACAGCAGCATGATGGCCAATGCCTTCTGCGCCAGGGCCGGTGCGTAGTTCGGATCGATGGCCAGTGCCTCATCCAGCAGGATCGAAGCCTCCTCCATCAGGCGGCGATCGCGGCTATGAATCCATTGCCGGGCCTGCAGGTATTTCTCGTACGCCTCGACAGGCGTAGCTGTCGATTTCTCGACCGGCTGATCGCCGAGGATCGCCGAGCGCAGAGCCGTAGCGATCTGCCGGGCAATATCGTCCTGGACGTCGAAAATGTCGGTCAGCTCCCGGTCATAGTTCTTGGAGAACAGGTGGAAGCCGTCGTCTGCCTTTACAAGCTGCGCCGTGACACGAATACGATCTCCCGACGTCCGAACGGAGCCCTCGAGGATGTGTGCGACCTCCAGTATTTCGCCGATCTCCCGAAGGTCACGCTTCTGGTCCTTGAATGCGAACGAAGACGTGCGGCCCGCCACTTTGAGATCTGGAATCTGCGCGAGCACATTCAGCAGTTCCTCGGAGATGCCCTCGGCGAAATACTCCTGGTTACCTTCCGGAGAAAGATCCTGGAAGGCCAGTACGGCGATGGACTTTTCGGCAACTGCTGCCGCAACCGGCTCGGGCTCAGACTCAGATACATCCTCCTCCGGTACCATCCGTTCGACAACAACGAGCAGTACCACAACAAAGAGCAGACCGACCGTCATCCTGTCGAGTTTGTGCGCCGTGTGCCGGGTAATCGACTCGCCTGGAGGGATGTCCTTTTCGCGCTTGATGCCTTCGGGTGTCAGTTCGAATGCCCAGGAAAACAGCAGCACCACCGGGAAGCCCAGCGCGAGCACCAGCATCAGGGTCTGCATGACCCAGTCGGGGGCACCGATATTCTCCAGGACGAGATCGGCAATCTGCAGCACGACCCAGGCCGCGACGAGGTACGCGATGCCGACGCGTATTACGTTACGTCGCTTTAGTTCTTCTACCAGGTTACTCAAAATTGCGTCCTGCCGGGGCTTTCGGCGGATTATACGGGATATCCGGCGACCAGGCTGTTGCCAGTCGCGAGTCGAAACAAGCCGACTCGCTGATTCGCAGAACACCACATGGGTGATGCGGAACGCGACCTTCTGATTGAGAGGCGCAACTTCAAGTGAGGACAAACCGCAACGAGCGGCTTACGAGCGCGGCAGCACCGTTTGCATCCAAACCATCGCGGCGACGGGGACGTCCAATGGATATTGGAAAGACTTCTCCAGGGGGGGTCATGCGCATTTCACGCATCGTTCTACTGTTGGCGCTATTCGTGCCGTTGGGCAAACCGGCCGACGCCTCGGATACAAGCTACCTGTCCACGGAAGAAGCTGCTGCCGAGGTCAGCCGCGTTGCAGCTTTGGTGCTCGAGCACCATCCCGATCCGTTCGCGGTGACGCCGCGCGCGGCCTTCGAACAACGAGTCGACCAGCTGCTCGCGCGCAAGGGACCCATTGCAATTGGCCAGCAATATTTCGATCTGTCTTCCCTGCTATCGCTGGCTGCCGACACACACACGCAGGTGCACACCATGCCGGACACGCCGGGATTCGAGAGCACCTACCCGCTGCGTTTCCGGCGTTTCGACGATGGTCTTTACGTGATCGCGGGCGATGAATATTTCCGTGACCTGATTGGCGCCCGGGTCGTCAGCATTGGTGGCGTGCCTTCGGACGCGGCGCTGGCCAGGCTCGCAAGTGCGGCGATTGGTGAGAGCGACGTGCGGCGCACGGTTTTCGCCGAATCCTATCTCTATATTCCCGAAACGTACTCAGCGCTGGGCCTTACGGACGAAGACGGCAGGGTACACCTCGACATCGAGACACTCGAGGGCGAGCGGCGTCGCGTGAATCTCGACCATACCTGGGACAGGCGCTGGGACGAGTTCGGCTGGGACACGCTGAATCCCTTCCTGCCGAAGGATCTACTGACCGTGCATGATGTACTGGGCACCGAAGCGCCGTCTTACCTGCAACACATCGACGACAACTACTGGTTTACGTTCCTCGATGACCAACGATACATGTACTTGCAGGTGAACTTGCCATTCCCGGAGGAAGACGGCGAGACGCCGATGGAATTCCACCTGCGCTGGATACGGGCGCTCCACGATTCGGATGTCGAGGTGCTGATTATCGATCTGCGCAATAACCCGGGCGGGTCGATCAACCTGACGGAGCCTATACCGGGGCTGCTGGCCGAGCAGTACTTCGCCCACCCGACTCTGCGCGGCGTCGCGGTCCTCATCAGTACTGACACCGTGTCGGCCGGTTCGGTACTGGCGGCCAAGCTCGAGAGTGCGATTCGGCCAGTCTTCATCGGTACCCCGACCGGGTCCGCGCCGAACCTGCTGCTCGAGCCGCTAAAGGAGATCCTGCCGCACTCGAGGTTCCAGGTTTCCGTTTCCCGCGAACGCTACGTGGCCAGCCGCGAGAGCGACTCGCGCCGGGCGGTTTATCCCGACCTGCGCTGGCAGCCCAGCTTCGATGATTACGCGAACGGCCGGGACGGTGCGATCGACCTGGCGAAGAGCGTGGACAAGGAACTACGCGCGAAGGTTTACGCCGGCTCGTCAGCCTATACACCCTGGCTGCGCGACTCACAAACCAACGCCGAAGCGTCCTTCGCCAGGCGGAACCGGGCGTCTCAACAAAAGAAAAGCCCGGCCGAGTGATTCGGCCGGGCCCGGTCTTTAATCTGCAGTCACAGTCGGTCGTAACGACCGGCGAGCCTTATTCTTCCGCCTGCTGCGCAACCTGCGTTGCGCCGCCCTCACGCCAGTTAATCGCCGCGACCTGGCCCTGGCGGGCGTAGTCGGCTGCTTCGCCGAGGACCCGCGCCGCTTCCTGCGGGGCATGGAAGCCCATCGAGTTCTCGGCCGCGATGAAATCGAGGCGCCACTGCGCTTTGCGCTGCAGTTCTAGCGCCGGTTTCAGTTGCTCGTCGTTAGCGCCCTCTTCCTTCGCTTTCTGCACCGCGTCCAGCAGGTCCATGAGTGCCGCGCCACCCCGTTGCAGCAGGTCGAAATTGCGCTGCTGGATAGCATCGACCCGAGCCAGGATCTCGTCCTCGGAGAAGCGATGACAGGTCTGGCACGCGCGGTTCACGTTGAGTAACGGGCTGCGCACCCAGTGATCCGACACCTTGCTCGCACCTTCGCGCTGATAGGGCATGTGGCAGTCGGCACAAGCGACGCCGCTGCGCGCATGGATGCCCTGGCTCCAGAGCTCGAACTCCGGGTGCTGCGCCTTCAGTATCTCGGCGCCACTCTCCGCATGTTTGTAGTCGAAAAAGCGCTGGCCGTCATCGAAGGTGATCTCGTCCCAGAATTTCTCGACGTTATCCGCCGTAAGCCCGTCGCCCCAGGGGAACGTTAGCGGCATCTTGTTAGCGCAGTAGTACTCGACGTGGCATTGCGCGCAGACGTAACTGCGCATCTCCGTGCGGTTTGCGTCGAGGTTCGGGTCGTAGGGCTCGGCGCGGGAACCTTCCCGCCATTTCTGAACCGTGGGCAGGTGCGGAACCTCGGCATCGCCTTCGGCCAGCGCCTGGATGCCGTAGATGAAACCGGGGCGCGTCACGCGCAGCGCCATCGTGTCCGGGTCGTGGCAATCTACGCACGAGACGGGGTGCCCGTGCCCCATGTCATGCAGCTTCGCGTTCAGGTCTTTGTACGAGTACTTGTAACTCTCGGCGAACCCTGCCATGGCATCACCGTCACCAAGCTCGCGATACAAGGGCATGATCGATGCGTGACAGTGCATACAGGATCCGGTCTGCGGCTTGCTCTGCCGCTCGGTCTGCTCCTGGTCGACAAGCATGTAAGCGTGCCCGCGCCGGTCGCGGTAGTCGATGGAAAACGCATAGCCGCGGAACATGCGCTGCAGCCACGGGTCACGATCGATCTTCTGCTCCGGCAGCGCTTCGCTGCCGCCATGGCCACCGAAGCGCGTGCGTGTTGCCTCCGCCGTGCGCAGATACGAGTCGTACTGCTGCGGGAAGTTGATGCCCCACTCGGCGGGATCCGTCGTATCTTCGGTCACTTCAGCCAGGCGAACGTAGGTTTGTTTCGCCTCGGTCTTGCGCTCGAAAATATTAACAAGAAGCGCTGTAACACCTGCCGTCGCGATCGCAACGATCACGACGAGTGCCAGTATGCTGATCGTGCTCCATCCGCGTAGATATCGTTTCATTTGCCCGAACCCTGGTTCTATTAGTGTCTGGTGTCTATTCCGGTCCGCCCAGCCCCGTGGTCTCACCGTGGCCTACCGTGACGTGGCAGTGCACGCAGCGGACCTCCTCTGCAGGCCCGTTCACACCGACAACGAGCCCGTGCACAAGGTCTTCATGACAGGCGAGACAGTTGTCCTGGAGAATCCGTGCGTTCGGACCCTTGATCATGATCGGCTCGTGGAAATTCTGCAGCGTGAAGCCCTTGGAGTGGTGCCAACCGTTATCGGCTTTCGCGATGTATTTCCCGATGAAGTCGTGCGGCAGGTGGCAGTCGACGCAGACGGCGACCGTGTGGTGACTGGACTTCTGCCACGAGTCGTATTGCGGCTGCATGATATGGCAGTTGACGCAGACCTCGGGATCGTCGCTCATATAGGACAATCCCTCCGCGTACAGAAAGGTATACCCGCCGACGCCCAGCAGGATGCCGGCCAGGACCGCGAGGAGCACAAAAGATCGGGTCACGCGCGGCCCGGTGCTCTTCCCATCGCTCGCTTCTGACACGCTTCCTCCCCAGATAACGCGCCAATTTTATGCCCTTCAACATGCGGGCAACATGACATAGATCAATGACACGGTCCCGGTAATCGTGGCCGCTGGGCGGCTCGTTTGCGCAACCGGTCGGCAAATGATTTCAGACCTAACTGATTGATTTTATTATTACTTTTCGGTCAGTTAGCGAAAACGAGCCGCCGACAGACCGACACCCCGCATGCAGAGCGCCTTGCCCGGGCGCCCCGGACGTGACCTCGATGCTGTCGCCCGGCACGGGCAGGCCCACGCACGATCTCAACCAGTAACAGCGCGACAAGAATGGTTGACAAATGACGCGACCTTTTCACTGACCGGGGCATCTTCGTTAGCATGGCGTATTAATAGCAGAGCGAAGGGAGGCTGTGCTCAACCGACGCGATTTCATCAGATTAAGCGCGATCAGCAGTCTCGGGCTCGTGATCGGCATCCCGAGGCACGGCTGCACCGCCGACGCGATCACCGAAATCCACCCGTTGATCCGGCTTGGACCCGATGGCCGCATCACGCTTTACGCTCAGAACCCCGAGATGGGTCAGGGCGTGAAGACGGCACTACCGATGCTCATCGCCGAGGAACTCGACGTCGATTGGAACAGCATCGACATCGAACAGGCGGACTGGGATCCGCGGCTCGACAACCAGTTCTCGGGTGGCAGCCTGAGTATTCGCCTGAATTATGCCGCCATGCGACAGGCCGGCGCGAGCGCCCGAGCGATGCTCAAAGCAGCAGCATCGCGACGGCTGAACACGCCCGAAGACAAGCTGCACACCGCAAGCGGCCACGTCATCGACCCGGCGAGCAATACGTCAATCCCGTATACCGCGCTCATCGAAGACGCGGCCGCTTTGCCGGTCCCGGATGATGCGCCGCTCAAGGACGACACTGACTTCGGACTGATCGGTACATCGGTCAGCGATGTTGACCTGCATGACATGGTGACGGGTGAGCAATCATACAGTCTGGACCTGAAACTGCCCGGAATGCTTTACGCCGTCGTCAGGCGCTGCCCGCACGGCGATGGTCAGCCAGCCTCGTTTGATGCCACCGCCGCAAAGACCGTGCCGGGCGTCGTCGACTTCTACATGCTCAGGAACGTCGATCACGGCGGCCGCATTATCCTGCCGAACTGCCCCAATTTCGTCTCCGGGGTGGCTGTTCTCGCGACCAACACCTGGGCGGCGCTCGAGGGCGCGAGGAAGCTCGAAATCGAGTGGGAAATGCCTGCAGAGCGCGACGACACCGATGAACTGTTCCGGCGTTTCGAGGCTGCACTCGACGAAGAAGGCGAGGTCGTCCGCCAGGACGGCAACACTGTTGGTGGCGATCCCGACATCGACGTTGTCTACAAGCTGCCCTACCTTGCCCACATCCCGATGGAGCCGATGAACTGCACGGCAGTAATTAAAAGCGACCGGGCAGTCGTCTGGGCACCGACGCAGAACCCGCCGTTGGCCGCCGAGGCCGTGGCTGCGGTGCTCGGCATCCCGCAGGAGAAGGTGACGATCCACGTTATGCGCTCGGGCGGCGCCTTCGGCCGACGCTACTACGCTGACTTCATTACCGACACCGTGCTGCTCGCGGAAAAGTTCGGGCGCCCCGTCAAGGTCGTCTGGCCGCGCGAAGATGACGTTCGCCACGATTACTTTCGCCCGGGCAATGTGCAGCGGGTTCGGGCAAAGGTCGAAAGTGGTCGCCTTACGAATTGGCACCAGAAGGTCGTCAGCCACCCTCGCGAAATCTATCTCGAGCGTGACGGCTCCCCCGCCGAGATACATGACTTCGAGTTCCCGGCCGGCTTCGTGCCCAACCTGAAATTCGACTACCTTGCGGTAGCGGCGCGTATCCCCCTTGGCCAGTGGCGCGCCACCGAGCACTCGGGCAACGTGTTCGTCGTGTCGAGCGCGATTGATGAACTCGCCCACAGCCACGGCATCGACCCGGTCGCGTTTTGGCTCGATCTCGTGGGAGACGAGCAGTACGTGCAGGTAAGGGAGGACTTTCGTTTCGATGCCTCGCGTCTGAAACACGTGATCGAGGTCGCTGCGGAGAAAGCGAGCTGGGGCACGCCGTTAGCCGATGGCAAGGGCCGCGGACTGTCGGCCAGCTACAACCAGGGTGCCTGGGTGGCCGAGGTGGCCGAAGTTACGGTCGTGGGCAATGCACTCACCGTCGACAGGATCACCTGCGCGATCGACTGCGGGCGCGTCATCAACCCGCAGGGTGCCCGCAACCAGGTTGAGGGCGGCATCGTCGAGGGCCTGTCGGCCGCACTCCATGGCCGCATCACGGTCAGGGACGGCATCGTGCAGGAAAGCAATTTTCACGATTACCCCTTCAGCCGCATCGGCGAGATACCGGAAATCGATGTGCTCTTCATCGAGAGCGACGATTCACCGCGGGGCCTCGGCGAGGGGCCGCTGCCGCCTGTCGCGCCGGCGATCACGAACGCTATCTTCGCGGCGACCGGTCGACGCATCCGCGAACTCCCGATCCGGCTTGCCTGACGAACACGAGGAAACAGACCCATGCCCGGAATCTTGCCGAGGCTGACGTGCCTGGCTCTTGTCCTGCCGGTTTTTCTGAATCTCGATACAGCCATCGCATCAGCAGCCTCAACAGATGGCCACCCGGAGCACGCGCCGCTAAGCTTGCCACCGTGATTCAATTGCGCGTCATATTTATTGCCCAGCTGGTGATCATGCTACCGGTGTTTGCACTCTTGCTCGTGACACCCGTCTACCTCGGCACTGTCGCAATCTACGTTTATCTAACGCCGATCGGCCTGGCGGCTGCACTGTATGCTTTGTGGCAATTCATTAAACACCCGGCCAGGAGACGATTAGCGGCTGCAACACTGGCTACCCCTGTTCTCTGTCTGGGTGCGCCTGTTGTCGTGTACTGGCTGAATGGTGGCCCGGTGGCGCCCGCCGTACTGGTCGTGGCGGTGCTTGCACTGCTCGCGATCGCGGGCGTCGTGCTGCTGGCAACAACAGATCAGTGGCACGGAGCGGGGATGTTTGCGAGCAGGAATTTCAATTACGGCTGTCTTGTCGCGCTTGGCGCGCTGTTCCTGATGCTGTGGTTTCCGATTGTTGCCGGGCTCGCGGCCAGCGATGCCATCTCACTACCCACCGAGATCGCTGAACTTGACCAGGTTTACAGTGTCGCCGCACTGTATTTTATCGCCTTGGCAGTACCTGCCGCGTGTCTCTCGATATTTACCCTGCTGTACGCACCCGTAGGCCTCGTGCGCAATCGCGGCGGGCGAGTCGTTCACCTGGGTCAACTGGTTTCCGCGTTACTATTGCTGATATCGTTAACGGCAGTCGCGTTTGCCGTTTCCGTTTTCATGGTGAATCCGGGCTAGAGGCCGCCAGCACTGCATCATCCGGCGCCGGAATGTGCGACTTCGACACGCAAACCGGACTCGTGGCATCGACCACCTCGTTCTACTAGGCTTTGTCAAGGTGAGCCCGAAACTCCCGAGGAGTCCAACGTGAGCGACTATCGAATACTCGTTACTGGTGTCGGTGGCTTTGTCCCAGCCCGACTCGGTGTGCTTGCAGGAATATTACTGCTGCTCGTGACGGCGGATTTGCCGGCCGAGGACGCGGTCTACCGGTTCACTCATGTTCAAACGGTCCGGGGGCCGTGTTGCGGTGACATGGGGGTAGATCTCGTCGTTGACGATAACGACAGCGTTCTCGTGGCCGGCAGGCGCGGCGGCCTGGACCTTGACCGGGACGGTACCGTCGACCTCGACACCTACGGAACGCCGGACTCGCTCGTCTTCATGTCCCATGATGGCAACATGAGCGGCTGGATCCAGGGGCCGGGCGGTCCGAAGCAGGATACTGCTGACGGTATCGCGTCCGACCGCGAGGGCGGTGTTTTCGCTGCAGGAATGTTCACAGACACCTTGAACGTTGGCGATGATTCCGTCTCCGGCGCGGGCAGCACGGATGGCTTCCTGATCCGTTTCGACCCCGATGGCAAACCGCTCTGGACGGTCGTCATCGGGGGTGCGGATAGCGACCGGCTGCATGACGTATCGAGCGATGCCGACGGCAATGCCTACGTCAGCGGCATAGTCCGCGGTCCGATCGACCTGGATCGGGACGGCGACACCGATATCGCCGCGTCCTCTGCCGATACGTTTCTGATCGCATCGTTCGATCCCGACGGCCAACTGCGTTGGAGCCGGACCATCGAGGGTGATGGCGTGGTTCGCATATCGACGATCGTTGCCGGTAGCGACGGCGCGGTCTATGTCGGCGGCGCCTACATGGGCGGAACGCTCGATGTGGATGCGGACGGCACGCCGGACGTGCCGGAAGCGATCATCAACGAGGCGCCGAAGGGGCCCACGGACGTCGATATGAATGCTTTTTACGCCCGGCTGAACACGGCTGGCGATGTCCAATGGGTCAACGCCGTCTCGGGGCCCGGCATTCAGGTGGTTGGCGCGCTCGCTGTCGCTGACAACGGTGACCTGGTCGTTCTCGGTGGCTACCTGGATGATGCCGATTTCGATGCCGACGGCAAGACCGATCTCGAGTGGCAATCACTTGGCACGGAGCAGGTCTGGGAGTACGGGCAGGATGGCAGCACCTTTTTGCTGCGTGCGTCGCCGGCCGGGGAGCGGCGCTGGGTGCGTCGATACGCGGCCGGCGGGTCGCACGTTGCGACCTACCAGGATCGAATTCTCGTGGGCGGATCCTACACGGGCGTACTCGATCTCGACGAAGACGGTAACCCCGAGAGCCCGGCGGATCCCGATGAATGGCAAGAGGGATTCATTGCGTTGCTTGACGACACCGGCGACGTGCAGCAGGTATTCACCATTGTCGGCGGCGACAGCGACGTGGTACTTGCCGTCGGCGCAACGTCTGACGGGTCGAAACTGTACGCAACCGGGTATACGCGACTCGGGGCTGACTTCGATGCCGACGGCAAAATCGAAAGCGCGTCGAAATGTCACCAGCTCGGCGACGTTTATCTCGCGCTGTACGAACTCGAACCGGATGAACCGTCACATTGATATGTCGATAGCGGATCGCCGAACCGACCGCCCCCGCTTCGTTAATGCCTCATCCGCTTCAGAACGAATTCTTCGAAAGAGACGACGGCCGCATTGTCCGCGGAATGTTTGAGCAGAGAGACATGCGTGTCTTCCAGGGACGGTAGGTTGTGCGCCGCAAGCACATTGCATTCCCTGGGCACCATGTTGCGCGGGAAGCAAACAGTGCCTGGCGATTGTCCCGACTGGGACGCAGCGCCGGGCACGGCCGGGCCGCAGCAGACACCGCGGCCAGAAGCCTGGACTGGGCGCAGGTGCGCCCCGAATGGGGCCTGGCACGCAACGCGTCGTTTATCGTTGCGCCCCGGGGTCTCACGCGGAACGTGGATCTCGAGGGCCGCGCGTTTCTGCATTCCTACGACTGGGAACAGGACCCTGATGGAACATCGCTGACGGTGATCCTCACCGCTCCGATGGTCGTCGCCCAATGGATCAATACGCAGTACCTGTTTTCGACGATCGACAACGTCGCCTACGGCGGCGGCAGCAAAGTCACCAAGAACATCACCGGCAAACTCGGCATCATGCAGGGAAATGCCAGCGACCTGATGCACGGACTGCCGCTGCAATCGGTCTTCTCGAGCGACAGGGAGGCCTATCACGAGCCACTCCGCCTGATGACCGTGGTTTATGCCCCGCGACACCTCATCGACGAAATTGTCGCTCGGCAGGAGGTGCTGCAGAAGCTGTTCGGCAATGGCTGGGTAACCCTCGCCTGCATCGATCCTTCAGACAAATGCACCCACATCCTGCAGCGAGACCTGAAGTGGCAGACGATGCATTGCTGAGGTACGAGCCCATTAACCACCGACACGCGAACTTTCAATCCAGTCGTAAGTACAAGCCCGAATTCCCGTGAGCGTCGATTGACGAATGATAGTCAAAAGCCCGAAGCTTGCTCGACGAACACAACACGCCCACAACTCATTTTCCGAAAGGACCAGACATGCCAATGCCCCCACGGATCGCACTGCCACGATTGCCGATCTTCTTGATGATCTTACTGGCTACCGCACAGTCCTGGGGCCAGTCCGGCACCAGCGACGACCACCGCTTTGGCATCGAGCTCGAGTTCGGCCCGGTCTGGTTCTCGAAAAACGACGTCCGTGTGCCGGGTAACACCGGCACACAGTTCGATATGACCGACCTCACCGGTTCGGGCCCCGATGTCTTCGCGCGGCTGGGCGGATACTGGAACATCAACGACAGACACGGTCTGCGGCTCGTGCTCGCGCCGCTCGAGGTATCGGGGACGGGCGAGCTCCAGCAAGACACCGACTTTGCCGGCGAGACGTTCCCGGCCGGCACCACCGAGGGCATCTACAAGTTCAACGCCTACAAGCTCACCTACCGCTACACCTTCAGGGATCGTGGCGCCTGGCGCTGGCGGATTGGTTTTACCGGCGTCATCCGCGATGCCAACATCGAGCTCCGCCAGGGCACGCTGCAGGCCAACGACGACGACCTGGGTTTCGTGCCGGCGCTGCACCTGTCGGGCGAATACCGCTTCGGCGATCGCTGGCTGTTCGCGCTCGACTTCGACGGGCTCGCCGGTGGCCCGGGCCGCTTGTTCGACGTTGCCCTGAAGCTCGACTACGACCTCACTGAGCGCTGGCGCATTGGTGCCGGCTACCGCGCGCTGGAGGGCGGCGCCGATACCGACGACGTCTATACCTTCGCCTGGCTGCACTACGGCGTGCTGGACCTGAGCTATCGCTTCTAGGGCCGATGGCCCGGGACAGAGCGCCAGATGATTGACTCTGGTATTGTTTCCCAGCCGGTTATCCGTGCGTCCATGGCCTGAATTGCAGAGAATTCGGTAAGCCCTGATAGTCGCGATCCGTTGTCGATGCAAGACTGGTTCCGAAGCTTCCACAGAGAGGTGACGCCATGAGTGTCGAAACCCGTCACGTCCTTGATGAGCGCAGTTTCGATCGCAGCGTAATTCGCTGGATCATGAAATCCGTCGGCAATCCTCGCGTATCGGTGCGGCTCTGGAACGGCGACGAATTCCGGATTACCGAGGCGCGACCCGTCGCCTGCCTGGAGTTTCGCAGTCGCCGTGCGGTGTTCGAGCTTCTGCGCTCCCCCTCCGTGGGCTTCGGAGAGTGCTACAGCCGCGGGCTGATCGATGTGCACGGGGACTTCCTGGCCTTTGCCAACGAAATCACGGCGGCAATCACCCGCTACCGCGACAACAATTACTACCTCTCGAGGCTGCGCTCACTGCGGCACGCCATGCGGCGCAATTCGCTCAGTCGGTCGCGACACAACGTGCATCACCACTACGACCTCGGCAACGATTTTTACAGACTGTGGCTGGACGAGCGCATGGTGTACACCTGCGCCTACTACGACACCCCGGCGGCCACACTGGACGAGGCGCAGCTTGCCAAGCTCGACCACGTGTGCCGCAAACTGCAGCTGCAGCCAGGGCAGAAAGTCATCGAGGCGGGCTGCGGCTGGGGCGCGCTGGCCCTGCACATGGCGGAGCATTACGGTGTCGAGGTGATCGCCTTCAATAACTCCCGGGAGCAGGTCGCATATGCAAGAGAGCGGGCAGCGGCAGCGAAGCTGGACGACCGGGTAACGTTCGTCGAGGACGATTACCGCACGATCGATCAGCGCTGCGACGTGTTCGTCTCGGTCGGCATGCTCGAGCATGTGGGCCTCGCCAACTTCCGGTCGCTGGGCGCGCTTATCGGGCGCGTCCTGAAACCCGACGGCTTCGGCCTCGTGCATTCGATCGGACGCAGCTTCCCGAACCGGACCGATTCCTGGATCACCAAGCACATCTTCCCGGGCGGGCATATTCCCAGCCTCAGCGAGATGATGTCCGTGTTCGAGCCGCAGAAATTCTCGATTCTCGACGTGGAGAACCTGCGGCCGCACTACGCGCGCACGTGTGCAGCCTGGCTGCACAACTTCGAAGCCGCAGCCGACAAGGTGGCGCAGATGTACGACGACGAATTCGTACGCATGTGGCGCCTGTACCTGGCTGGCTCGTCGGCCGGCTTCGAGTCCGGCACGCTGCAGCTCTACCAGGTCCTGTTCACGCCGAGCGGCAACAACGACGTGCCGTGGACGCGTCACTACCAGTATCCGGGGTTCGCGGAGACGCAGTAACGTGCCAAAAGCCGACGCCATCGTCGTGGGCGGCGGGCCTGCCGGCTCGACCTGCGCCTGGAAGCTTCGCGAGGCGGGGCTCGACGTGCTGGTCCTGGACCGGGCGGCCTTCCCGCGCACCAAGCTGTGCGCGGGCTGGGTGACCCCGGAGGCCCTGCAGGATCTCGAACTCGACCCGGCCGATTACCCGCACGGCATCGTGACGTTCGACGAGCTCCACCTGCACTGGAAAGTCCTCACCGCGAAACCGGCAACCCGCCAGCACTCGATACGGCGTTTCGAGTTCGACGACTTCCTGCTGCGCCGCGCGGGCGCCAGGGTACTGCAGCACAAGGTTCGCGAGATCCGTCGTGACAACGGCGACTATGTCATTGACGGTGAATTCCGGAGCAAGTATCTCGTCGGCGCCGGCGGCACGCGCTGCCCGGTCTACCGGGCGCTGTTCAGCGACCGCCACCCCCGCGGCAGCGGACTGCAGACGGCCACCTACGAACAGGAGTTCGCCTACGACTGGCATGACCCGGCCTGCCACCTGTGGTTTTTCGACGCTGGACTGCCAGGCTATGCCTGGTACGTCCCGAAGGCCAATGGCTATATCAACGTAGGCCTCGGCGGCATGGCCGAGCAGCTGAAACACAAAAGTGGCCACCTGCGAGAGTACTGGCGGGTTTTCGTCGGCAAACTGAAGCGGCGGGGTCTCGTCGACTATGACGGTTACGATCCCAAAGGCTACAGCTACTACATTCGCGGCAGCGTCGGTGCCGTCAGCGATCGCAATGCCTACATCGTCGGCGATGCCGTCGGGCTCGCGACCCGCGACATGTGTGAAGGCATCGGGCCTGCAGTCAGGAGCGGCTTGCTTGCAGCCCGCTCCATCGTCACCGGCGAGCCCTATTCACTCGCCGGTATCAGCGCGCTCAGCGGCGGCAGCTTCGTCAGCAGGCTCCTCGAGCGCCAGTTCGCCGGGCAGCAGGCCGAACGCATGCTGTAGCCGCGCGGCTGCCTGCGAGCCGCAGAGCTTCAGGACGTAGCGATTCACAGTGGCGAGACCGATCATCTCGAGTGAGCGGATATCGACCCGTGATCTGTAAGAGTATGTAACGATGGCGCTCGGCGTATTGTCGTTCAGGGCCGCGCACCGTTACCCTTGTGGGCTATTTCCGATCGGGCTCGTTCTATGCGCAGCAGTGTCACCCTCGACGAAACGATTGAAGTTCGGCGTCCGTTGCACGAGGTGTTCGCCTACGTCTCGCTGTTTTCCCGGGTACAGGAGTGGGACCCGGCCGTCGCGCGCGCGGTCAGTAAGACTCCGGGTGCGCCCGCTGTCGGCAGCGAGTACCAGGTCGACCTGAAAACCGGGCTCACCCTGAACTACCGCATCGTAGAATTCGAAGAGAACTCGCGCATGCTGATGACGGTGAATTCGCGCTTTTTCACGGCCCGCGAGGAAATCCTGTTCGAAGAGACCGGAACCGGTACACGCGTCCGCTACATCGCCAATTTCGAATTTCCGGGACCGCTGGCTGCCTTGAACCGGATATACCCAACCGGTCTGGAATGCGTCGGCAAAAACGCCATGGCCGGCCTGCAGGAAGCGCTCGAAGACAACTTCGAGGTTCCACAGGCGTCCGGGATGCTCGCCTTGGCCGACCGGTTGATCGTTCCGGGGATCTGGCGGTTCACGAAACTCGGTTACCGCGAATCTCGCCGGCGCTGGAACGCGATATCCGCGTACCAGGGCGACCGCCACGCTTTGATTACCGGCGCGACTTCAGGCCTCGGCCTGGCAGCGGCACGTCGCCTGGCCGAAATGGGTGCGCGCCTGACCCTGGTCGCACGCAGCAAGAGCAAGGCGAAGGCGGCCGTCGCGGAATTACGAAAACAAACCGGTAATGACCGTATCGCCTTTGAGGTCGCCGACCTGTCCTTGATGTCCGAGGTGCACGCGCTGTGCGATCGGCTCCTTACGCGCGGCGAGCCCGTCGACATGTTGATCAACAACGCCGGCGCCCTGTTCAACCCGCGCCAACAGACGGCTGAAGGCCTCGAAAAAAGCTTTGCGCTGCTATTGTTGAGCCCTTTTATCCTGACAGAACGACTGCACCCGCTGCTCGGCGAAGCTGAATCGCCGCGCGTCGTGAATGTGTTGTCCGGCGGTATGTATACCCAGAAGATAGACGTGAGCGACCTGCAGAACCAGAAAGGCCGCTATTCCGGTTCGGTAGCCTACGCACGCGCAAAGCGCGGCCTCATGATACTGACCGAGGAGTGGGCGGAACGCTGGAGCGACAGCGGCATCGTCGTGAACGCCATGCACCCGGGCTGGGCGGACACTCCGGGCGTTGAAACCGCGTTGCCCGCGTTCTACCGTGCAACCAGACGAGTGTTGCGCACGCCCGAAGAGGGCGCCGACACGGCGGTGTGGCTGGCGGCCTCTACGGAAGCGGCCGGGGTAACGGGTAAGTTCTGGCTGGATCGCGAGCAGCATCCCAGCCACGTATCCAATAGCACGCGGGAAACCGAAAGCGCGCGCCGCCAGCTTCTCGAGACATTGGCGGAGCTGCGCGATGCAACTGAAACAACAGAGCGGCAACGACGCCGCAAGGAGAGCGCCTGATGAGAATGATCCGATTGTTTGCGATTGCGCTGAGTTTTCTTGGCCTGACGAGCACAGGCGCCATTGCACAGGAGAACCTGCCCTTCGACATCGCGCCGGTTACGTCGTTCGACGAGCCCTGGGCCCTGACGTTCCTGCCGGATGGCCGCCTGCTGGTAACCGAGAAGAAAGGCACCCTGTTTATCGTGACCCAGGATGGTGAGAAGTCCCGCCCTGTAGGGGGGTTACCGGACGTCGACTATGGCGGCCAGGGCGGTCTGGGCGACGTTGCGCTCCACCCGGACTTTGCAGATAACGGACTCATCTACCTGAGCTACGCTGAAGGCGGCGTTGGCGGAACGCGCGGTGCCGCCGTCATGCGCGCCGCACTCAACCTGACCGATCGCGGCGGCTATCTGTCGGATGCCGAGGTGATCTGGCGACAGTACCCGAAAGTCGTTGGTTATGGCCACTACGGGCATCGCCTGATGTTTGACGAGGACGGTTACCTGTGGATCTCATCGGGTGATCGCCAGAAATTCACGCCGGCGCAGGACATGCAGTCCAACATGGGCAAGATACTGCGCCTCAATGACGATGGCAGCGTTCCCGACGACAACCCCTTCGTCAACTACATTGCACAGGATCCGCTGGTTGACGACGTCGGCGTTTACGGGCAGATCTGGTCGACAGGCCACCGTAATCCGCTCGGCATGACCAGCGATCTCGAGGGCCGACTGTGGGTGATCGAGATGGGCCCGAAAGGTGGCGACGAATTGAATTACATCGTGCGCGGCGCTAACTACGGTTACCCGATCGTGTCCAACGGCGATCACTATGACGATCGCGAAATCCCGGATCACGACACCCGGCCCGAATTCTCGAAGCCCGTGGCATGGTGGACGCCCGTCATTTCGCCGGGCGACCTGATGGTGTACAGCGGCAAGCTGTTCGCAGACTGGCATGGCGACCTGATTGCCGCCGGCCTGTCCTCCGCGGCGCTCGTGCGGATCGAAGTCACTGGCGAGGATGCTCGCGAGGTCGAGCGATACCCGATGGGCGCGCGCATTCGTGGCGTCGCCCAGGGGCCCGACGGCGCGCTATGGGTACTCGAAGACGAGCGCAGGAGCAGCCAGGGGCGTTTGCTCAAGTTGACGCCCGCGAAATAGGCCCGTCATCAATCGCCGGGCGTCACGTTGATCCCGGGAGGGGCGTTACGAAGCGTTGGAGAGAGCGGCGGCCGGTCCGGTGTGGTCGAGCAGGAGCTGCCGCCACGGTCCGGTTGCCCGGAGTTTGCCGAGGTTGCCGAATAGACCGACGAGGGTGCGGTCGATGAATACGATGTCCCTGGGGAAGCGAATGTCGGTGGCATTCTGCCAGTTCGCCATGCCCAGGTCGTAGAGAGTTTCGTAGATCGAACTGTCGTCGCCAAAGGTGTAGGGCGGGGCCGCTCTCACGATGTCCTGCACCACGTCGACGTAGGGGTCCGTCATCTCCCTCGGAAACGGCGTCCCGCCTTCCTTGAAGACACCCATGTTACGCAGCAGTCCGGGAATCGCGGCCTTGCGTTTGTGGATCACGGCATCGATCAGAGCCGAGTAACCGGCCGCGATGTCCACCGGTATCTCTTTCATGCAACCGTAGTCGTAGACAACCACTTGCCCGTTTTCACGGAACGCGAAGTTGGCGAAGTTCGGGTCCGCATGCAGGAACCGATGCTCCAACAGGCTTCGTAACGTGAACTCGAACAGGTTGACGCCCCACTGGTCCCTCAGTTTCTGCGGATAGCGATCCGATGCCGCTTCAGCGGGCGGGACGCCCTCCACGAACTCCATCGTCAGGACGCGTCGGGAGGTCGCCTCCTGCACCACACCGGGAACGAGTATCTCGGGACAATCCGCCAGCATCGCTGCGGTTCGCCGGATATTGTCGGCCTCCCGCAGATAGTCGAGTTCTTCGAACAAGCGCTCCCTGACTTCTTCCCAGACCGGCTCGAAGTCGATATCGGAGAACAGGCTCACCAGGTTCCCCAGTAAAGCCTTGAGATTCTTCAGGTCTGCCTCAACCATCCGATCGACATGGGGGTACTGGATCTTGACCGCGACCTCCCTGCCATCCCGCAAAACGCCCCGATGGACCTGGCCGATTGACGCGGCGGCATAAGCCTCAGGGTCCAGTGACTCGAATAGAGCATCGAAATCGTCGAGTTCGCGACGTAACTCGCGCTCCATCACGCCGAACGAAACGCTCGGCGCCTCCTTTTGCAGCGCGCTGAGAACGGCCGAGACTTCCGGGGGCAACAAGCCTTCGTGGAGGCTGAGCATCTGCCCGACCTTCATCGCGGCGCCCTTCATCTCGCCGAGCGTATTCACAATCCGAACAGCGTTTCGGACCGTGTTTTCTGCTTTCTTCAGCTGAGCGGTGGGTCCGTCGCGCAGCAGGCCGGCCGCCTGCTCGCCGAGCATGGAAACGCCGACACGGCCGACCAGTCCGCCCACTTTCACGAAGCGGCCGAACGCAGACGTAATGAGCGTGTCCCTGCTCATCGAGGCGCATCCGGTGCAAAGCGTTCGAGACGGCACAAGCACTTCATTTTGAGAAGCGTGCCATCAAGGTCGAGGACAACGAGTTTCATGGCGGGCATTCGTGAAAAAGAAAGGTAAACAGTCTCACCGCTGCGCCGGGGCGACGCAAGGGATTGAGGCCACGACATTTGTAACGGTGTGTATCGGTGGTCAAGATCGGCCCGATTGTGATCCCCTGTCATTGTGGCAAAAGGAAGATCGAAACAAGCCGGGCCGCCGGATTTTCAACCTGTACCGCAGACGTGCGTTCTCCAGTCCCTTGGCTTAATGCAGTCGCGTCACCCATAAATGACCCGCATGACGAACCCGCTGGTGCTCTTGGTATTCGGTACGCGCTTATTTGCCGGCTGGATCTTCATCAACCAGAAGACCCGGCCGTGCTCTTTTCACCCCCTCTGGCCCGAGCGCCGTGCACTGCTCCAGCACGTGGACGCGAGAACACCAGAAACATGTCGCTATCGAAGGGCGGGCACCGGCATGCGTGTTTCTTTCCTTGACAGGAGATGAAACACCTAACGGCGGACCCCGAACCCGTCTATACTTCGTGCACTGTCACCGGGCCAGCGTTCTGCCCGGCATAGGGGAAATAACAATGAATAAGATGTTGAAGGGAGCTGCCTTGCTCCAGGCTTGCCTGTTTCTGTCCGTTACCGGTACCGCCTACGCAGCCGATGAAGCCGAAGAAGTCTTCGTTTACGGAACGTACTACGTGTGCGATGTGACGCAACAGGACCGTGCGGATGAAATCTTCGAGAAACTCAATAAGCCGATTTACGATGCTGCCGTTGCCGATGGCACGATTTCGAGTTACAGCTATTACGCACACCATACGGGTGGCAAGTGGCGGCGCGGCGTCTTCTACGTCGGCGGCTCAATCGATGCGCTGCTGGATGCACAGGAGAAGATCGGCGGCCAGGTCGATGCGAAAGACGAGAAGCTGGGCGCGGAATTCGGCAAGATCTGCAACACGCATGAAGACTATATCTGGCGCAGCGTGGCCGGCAACGTGGGGACCAGCGAGCCCGGCAAGGCCGTCTTCTCTACGTACTACGTTTGCGACAGCCGCGAGGTACAGGCCGACGCCCTCGTCACGCAGGTCTTCGCGCCCGCTTACGACAAACTGGTTGCAGATGGCGCGCTGACCTCCTGGGGCTACCTCGAGCATATCGTCGGTGGCCACGTCCGACGCGTCGCCACGATGAGCGCGGCGGACATGAAATCACTCATGGCAGCACGCGCCCAGCTCAACGAGGCATTGACGGATAATCCGCTCGGCGACACGTTCACAGAAATTTGTGACGCCCATGAAGACTACATGTGGGAAGTCAAAGCCAACGCGATGTAATGGCCGACATTCAATCTGCGCAGCACGGGCCCGGCACCTGCCGGGCCTTTTTTTCAGCAACGACCGCAGTCAACAGCGCAGATGATGCCGGCAACGATTGCGCCACTGTCACCCCCCACATCGCGGTCATTATCTCCAGAGAGTGCGGATTCTGTGGTCAGCGTAGCAGGGTCTTCCCGCTAACCGCTGAAGTATTCCCTTGTACCCGGTGCTTTCACCGCGTCTCCGATTCTGCAAATCGCGACGGCGCCAGTACCAGGTCGCGTCGAAAAGAACGTCCGATGGTGATGCCTTGGCAGAACCCGCCGGCGCAGTCGGGCTATGGAACTGCAACCCGTTTGGAGCGATGATCGATGTTCCGCCGGTGGCGGCCGGCAGTATTCTTGATGGGGGCAATCGATGAGTGCAGTGGAACCGGGGCAAAGTCAGTCCGCAGCGAGCAATGCGCAGTAGCAGCAACGCAAGGTCGCCGCGATTGCGCGCGGCCAGGGCAATATCGCCGCGGTCGTCGCCAAGGCGGAAATCATGGGCGCACCACTAGCGGGCGACTTTGGTGGGACCTGTGCAGGCTCACCAAGGGTTTGTACGGCGGCGCTGGCGGTTAACGGCGTGATCCACGATGAGGGCCTCGTCGGGCGCAAGTCTTACGAAGGCGCCCCTGGTCGCGGCTTACGAGCGAGATCTCGTACTGCTGTCCTGTGGCGTAGACGGCAATGTGATTCGCTTCCTGCCCGCGGCGATGATTTCCGCTGCGTAACAGTCAAACCAAAAGAGCCCCACGGGGCTCGTTTATTTTCAAGCCATCTGGTGGGAGAAACCAATGCCCAAGATCGATTCGGCTACTGCACCGCGAAGTTCGGGGACGCGTTACCCTGCCCCATTCGATGAACCTTGTCGCAAACGTGCCTGGCTGCGGCTCGGTGACGCGGCCGGCCTGACGCAATTCGGCGTCAATCTCGTTCGTCTGCCACCCGGGACCTGGTCGAGCCAGCGCCACTGGCACTCACACGAGGACGAGTTTGTTTACGTCCTGCGCGGCGAGGTGGTCCTTGTCGATGATCATGGCGAGGTAATGCTCGGCCCCGGGGACAGTGCGGGATACCCTGCGGGCGAGAAGAATGGACACTGCCTGCAGAATCGCTCGGCAAAGGACGCCGAGCTGCTGGTCGTTGGGTCACGTATCGACGAGGACCATGGCGAGTATCCTGACATCGACATGAAGTTCGCGCCGGGACGTTACGGCAACAACGCCGGGTTCCTGCATAAGGACGGAACGCCCTACTGAGCAGGGCCCGATGACGGAACCAACTGACAAAGAGGCGACCCTGTTCCGGCGTGCGCTGGGTGTGTTCGGCTATACACACCGCGCGATCGGGCTGGTCTGGACGACGAGCCGACCGCTGACGTTCGCACTCGCGGTGCTGACCGTCGTCGCCGGCATACTGCCGGCGGCGATCGCCTGGGTCGGGCAGCTGATCGTCGACGGGGTCGTCGCCGCGATGGCACAGGAAACACCCGACCCGTCGCCCGTACTGTGGCTCGTCGCGCTCGAGGCGGTGATCGTTGTCGCACTGGCGGCCAGCCAGCGCGGATTGTCCGCGAGCCAGTCGCTGCTGCGCGCACTCCTCGGTCAGCGTGTCAACGTCATGATCCTGGAAAAGGCGCTGACGCTGGAGCTTGCGCACTTCGAGG
>CBDUCE010000022.1:0-22591 GCA_965365575.1 uncultured Gammaproteobacteria bacterium | reverse complement strand
TATGACCGTAACGATCAAAACTGCCGACGAGCAGGACAAGATGCGAGTTGCCGGCCGCCTGGCCGCCGACGTGCTCGACATGATCACAGATTATGTAAAACCGGGAGTCACGACGGGGGAGCTGGACCGCATTTGCCATGACTACATCACCGACGTCCAGGGCGCGATCCCCGCGCCGCTGAACTACCGGGGCTTTCCGAAATCGATCTGCACCTCCGTCAATCATGTCGTTTGCCACGGCATTCCCGGCGATCGCAGGCTGAAGGCCGGCGACGCGGTCAACATCGACGTCACCGTCATCAAGGACGGATTCCACGGCGATACCAGCCGGATGTTCTTTGCGGGCAAGCCCGGCGTCCTGGCGCAACGGCTCGCCGACGTCGCTTTCGAGAGCATGTGGCTTGGCATCGAGCAACTGGCGCCCGGCAAGCACCTCGGCGATGTCGGCGCGGCCATTCAGCATCACGTGGAGAAAAACCGCTTTTCCGTCGTGCGCGAATACTGCGGCCACGGTATCGGGCGGGTGTTTCACGAAGACCCGCAGGTCCTGCACTACGGCAGTCCCGGAACGGGTATGGAATTGCGGGCCGGGATGACCCTGACCGTGGAGCCCATGGTGAATGCCGGCAAGGCGCCGGTGAAGCTCCTGCCCGATGGCTGGACCGTGGTAACCAAGGACCACAGTCTCTCTGCGCAGTGGGAACACACGGTGCTCATTACGGAATCGGGCCACGAAGTCCTGACACTCGGTGCAGACGCACGCTAAAAGCCGGGCCTCGCTGGCCGCGACCGACGCCGACCTGAAGGCGCGGTTCCAGGCCGGCGAGTCCGTCGTCGACCTCGTTCACGAGCGCGCCGCGGCCATCGACGAGCTGCTGCGCGACTTGTGGCAGACCCACATGGGCGAGCTGTCCGATGAGGTGGCGCTGGTGGCAGTGGGCGGCTATGGCCGCGGCGAACTGCACCCCTGCTCCGACGTCGACATCATGCTGTTGCTGCCGGCCTCGATCGACGCCGACGCCGAGCTGGCCCTGTCTGCCTTCATCACCTCGCTGTGGGACGTCGGCCTGGAGATCGGACACAGCGTGCGCACCGTGCAGCAGTGTGTCGAACAGGCTACTGCGGACCTGACGGTCGCGACGACGCTGATGGAAGCGCGCCTGGTCGCGGGCCCGGGGGCGCTGTTCGAAGCCATGCAGGAAGCGGTCGGCCCGGACCGGATCTGGTCGCCACAGGAGTTTTTCGCCGAGAAGCGGCGCGAGCAGATCGAGCGGCACCATCGCTACCACGACACCGGCTATAACCTCGAACCCAACGTCAAGGGCAGTCCCGGGGGCTTGCGCGATATCCAGATGATCGGCTGGGTCGCAAAACGGCATTTCGGCGTCAGGACCCTCGACGAACTCGTTGCGCATCATTTCCTCTCCCCGGGACAGCTGCGCCGGCTCAAGGACAGCCAGGCATTCCTGTGGCGCGTCCGCTTCGCGCTGCACATCCTCACCGGACGTGCGGAAGATCGGCTGCTGTTCGATCACCAGGTAAAAATCGCGCAGATGCTCGGCTACGAGGACGCCAGCTACACCCTCGCCGTCGAGCAGTTCATGCAGCGCTACTACCGCACGGTCATGGACCTGTCGCGGCTCAACGAAATGCTGCTGCAGCTCTTCGAGGAAGCCATCCTCATGGACCCCGACGCGACCCCGGAGCCGCTGAACGCGCGTTTCCAGGTCAAGAACGGCTACCTGCAGACCGTTCACGACAACGTCTTTCACGACGACCCGTCGGCACTGCTCGAACTGTTCCTGCTGCTGCAGCAGCACCCCGACATCCGCGGCGTCAGCGCCTGGACGATCGGCCTTATCCGGCGCAACCTGTACCTGATCGACGAGGAGTTCCGCCAGAACCCGCGCAACCACCGGCTGTTCCTGTCGATCCTGCGCGCGCCCGCCGGCGTCACGCACGAGCTCCGCCGCATGAACCTGTACGGCGTGCTCGGGCTGTACATCCCGTCGTTCGGCCGCATCGTGGGCCGCATGCAATACGATCTTTTCCACACCTACACGGTCGACGAGCACACGCTGTTCGTGGTCGGCAACCTGCGGCGTTTCGCCCTCGCGCGTTTCGATCACGAATTTCCACACTGCAGCCGCGTCATGCAGTCAGTGGAAAAGCCGGAAATCGCCTACCTGTCCGGCCTGTTTCACGATATCGCGAAGGGCCGCGGCGGCGACCACTCGGAACTCGGCGCCGTGGACGCCGAAGCATTCTGTCTCGAACACGGCATGAGCCGGTACGAGGCGCGCACCGTGGCCTGGCTGGTCCTGCACCACCTCGCCCTGTCGACCACTGCGCAGAAGCGAGATATCGGTGATCCCGACGTGATCAACGAATTTGCCGCGCTCGTCGGGGACCAGGTGCACCTCGATTACCTCTACGTGCTGACCGTGGCCGACGTGCGTGGCACCAACCCGAAACTCTGGAACTCCTGGAAGGCATCGCTGTTCCGGGATCTCTACGAGCTGACTTCGCGCGCCCTCCGCCGAGGCCTCGAAAACCCGATCGACGGCGATCAGCTGATCCTCGAAAAACAGACCAGGGCACGCGAGCATCTGCGCAAAGCCGGCATCAGCGATGAGCGCATCGACGCCGTCTGGCAACTGATGTACGAGCGTTACTTCCTGCGCCATCGCAGCAACGAGATCGCCTGGCACACGGAGTGGCTGGCCGACTCGGATACCGCGTCCGAAATCGGCCTGGTCGACGTGCGCCGGCAGGCCGGCGGTGATCGTGTCGAAGCCGTGCTTTACACGCCGCGCAGCAAGCACACCTTCGCGCACGCCGCGGCCGCGCTCGACGAACTCGGCATGACCATCGTGGACGCGCGAGTCGTGCCGCTGCGCAACAAGTACAGTCTCGATTCCTTCGTCTTCATGGAACTCGACAGGCGCATGGAAATCGACGAGTCGCGCATGGCCAAAATTCGCCGCTCGTTGACGCGGGTATTGACGGCCAGCGACGACGACGTCGCCAAGGTGACGCGCACGATTCCCCGCCAGGCGAGGATGTTCAAGACCGAGACCGAAGTCGAGTTCAGCCCGGATACGATGCGCGGGCTGACCGTCATGGAACTCGATGCGGCGGACAGCCCCGGGCTGCTCAGCAAGATCGGCAAGGTCTTCATCGACGAGGGCGTCGACATCGACGCCGCAAAGATCATGACGATCGGCGAACGTGCCGAAGACGTCTTCTACATCAGTGACGAATCAGGCAATCCGCTCGGCGAGGAGGCAAAATCGCGTTTGCGGGACGCCCTGATTCGCGAAATCGACGACAGCGGCGCGGCCCATTGAACACAGGCAGGATGGATACCGATATGACGGACCTCATCGACATCGTCGAACGCGGTTTCGAACGCGGCGGCAAAATGGACAACGACGCGGAACTTCGTGAACTGGCGGACGCCGTGGAGCGCGCGATCGCCATGCTCGACTCGGGCGAGGCGCGGGTCGCCGAGAAGATCGACGGCAGCTGGCACGTGCACCAGTGGCTCAAGAAAGCGGTCCTCCTGTCCTTCCGGCTGAAGGACAACGCGGTGATCGAGGGCGGCCATTCCCGCTTCTACGACAAGGTGCCGCTCAAGTACGCGGACTACAGCGAAAGGCAGTTTGCTGCCGACGGCGTACGCGTCGTGCCCGACGCGATCGTGCGGCGCGGTGCCTACGTCGCGCCGGACGTCGTCCTGATGCCGAGCTACGTGAACATCGGCGCCAACATTGACAGCGGCACCATGGTCGACACCTGGGCGACCGTCGGCAGCTGCGCCCAGATCGGCAAAAACGTGCACCTTTCCGGCGGCGTCGGCATCGGCGGCGTGCTGGAACCCGTGCAGGCGGGCCCCACCATCATCGAGGACGACTGCTTTATCGGGGCGCGCTCGGAAGTCGTCGAGGGCGTCGTCGTCGAAAGAGGTGCGGTGCTGTCCATGGGCGTTTACATAGGGCAAAGCACGCGTATCTACGATCGCGAGTCCGGCGACGTCAGTTACGGGCGCGTGCCCGCCGGTTCCGTCGTGGTTCCCGGGAACCTGCCGTCGAAGGACGGCAAGTACTCGCTGTATTGCGCAGTCATCGTCAAGCGCGTCGATGCGAAGACCCGCGCCAGGACCGGGCTGAACGAACTACTGAGAAGCGCGCAATAGGCGAGGACCGGCAATGCTTACTGTTTACGGCATCAAGAGCTGCGATACCTGCAGGCGCGCAAAAAAATTCCTCCAGGACAGGAATATCGAATTCCGGTTTCACGACCTGCGCGAAGACGGGCTGGACATACAGATGCTGGAACGCTGGTCGGCGCGCATCGAGTGGGAACGCCTGCTGAACAAGAAGAGCCTGACCTGGCGCAAGGTCCCCGAGGCCGACCGCAGCGGCATATCGAAAGACCGGGCGTTTGCCATGATGCTGGACCGACCTACGCTCGTGAAGCGGCCTGTGCTCGAGCACCCGTCCTTTTTCGCGGTCGGGTTTTCCGAAAAGCGTTTCACGGAGTTTCTCGAAAAAACCACCTGACGCGACCGCGATCTGGTTATCATTGGCGTCCCCTGCCGGATACTTTTCCATGCCCGCGCGAGCAACTCCACTCTACGGCTATACCCCATACTGGGCAGAGTGCTTCGGCATCGCTCCCCAGCTGCCGATGTCGCGCGCCGAAATGGACGCGCTGGGCTGGGATTCCTGCGACATCATCATCGTCACTGGCGACGCCTACGTCGATCACCCCTCTTTCGGCATGGCCATCATCGGTCGGCTGCTCGAGGCGAACGGCTTTCGGGTCGGCATCATCGCGCAGCCCGACTGGCATTCGAAGACGGCGTTCGAGCAACTGGGGAAACCAAACCTGTATTTCGGTGTCGCCGCCGGCAACATGGACTCGATGATCAACCGGTACACGGCGGACAGGAAGGTCCGCAACGACGATGCGTATACGCCGGACGGTGCCGCCGGCAGGCGCCCCGACCGCTGTTCGTTGGTGTACTCGCAGCGCTGCAAGGAAGCGTACAGGGACGTCCCTGTGGTACTCGGCGGTATTGAAGCGTCGTTGCGCAGAATTGCTCATTTCGATTACTGGCAGAACAAGGTGAGGCGCTCGATACTGCTCGATGCCAGTGCCGATATCCTCGTTTACGGCAATGCGGAGCGCGCAATCGTGGCCTTGTCCCACCGAATCGCGCGCGGCGAGTCCGTCAGCGACCTAACGGACATCCGCGGTACCGCGTTCATTCGCAAAGACAAGCCGGAGGGCTGGTGGGAAATCGATTCGACGCGCATCGACCGGCCCGGCCGTGTCGACCAGATCGTCAGCCCTTACACAAACACGCAGGACAGCGAGCAATGCGCCACACCGCAGAGCGAGCCGGAAACCGGGGAGACCGTGCTGCGATTCGTCCCCGAGGCGCGGCGAAATCGTGATCGAACCGTGATTCGTCTCCCATCGTTCGAAAAAGTCCGCAATGACGCCGTGCTGTATGCACACGCAAACCGCGTCCTGCATCTCGAGACGAATCCCGGTAATGCACGGGCACTGGTGCAGGCACATGGCGGCCGTGACCTGTGGATCAATCCACCGGCACAGCCCCTGAGCACGGCAGAGATGGATTACGTGTTCGGGATGCCGTTCACTCGCGTGCCACACGCGTCCTACGGGGATGCACGCATTCCCGCCTACGAGATGATCCGTTTTTCGGTGAATATCATGCGCGGCTGCTTTGGCGGCTGCACGTTCTGCTCGATCACGGAACACGAAGGCCGGATCATCCAGAATCGGTCCGAGGAATCGATACTCGAGGAGATCGAGAAGATTCGTGATTCCGTGCCCGGGTTCACAGGCGTCATTTCCGACCTCGGCGGGCCGACGGCGAACATGTACCGGCTTGCCTGCAAGAGCCGGGAAATCGAAGCGGCATGCCGCCGCCCGAGCTGTGTTTTCCCCGGGGTGTGCAGCAACCTCGATACCGATCACTCCTCGCTGACACGGCTTTATCGCAAGGCTCGCGCGCTACCCGGCGTCAAGAAGGTGCTCATCGCTTCCGGACTGCGATACGACCTTGCCGTCGAGGACCCCGAGTACGTCAGGGAACTGGTCACGCATCACGTCGGCGGCTACCTGAAGATTGCCCCCGAGCATACCGAAGACGGGCCGCTCCAAAAAATGATGAAGCCCGGCATCGGCACTTACGAAAAGTTCAGGGAGCTATTCGAGCGCTTCTCGAAAGAGGCCGGTAAAGAGCAGTACCTGATTCCGTACTTCATTGCGGCACACCCGGGGACGCGCGATGAAGACATGGTCAACCTCGCCATGTGGCTGAAGCAAAACGGTTTCCGCGCGGACCAGGTTCAGGCTTTCTATCCGTCGCCCATGGCGACCGCAACCGCCATGTATCACTCCGGCAAGAACCCGCTGCGCAAGCTTACCTACAAGAGTGACGGCGTCGAGATCGTCAAGAGCCCGGAAAAGCGGCGCCTGCACAAGGCATTGCTGCGTTATCACGACCCGAACAACTGGCCCCTGATCCGCAAAGCGCTTGTCGAGATGAAGCTGGAGCATTTGATCGGGTCCGGCAAGGACAAGCTGGTGCCGCCGGATCAGCCGCGCGATACAAAGTCGTATGCGGCAGCGCGCAGGAAGAACACCGCGGCAGCGCACCAGAAGCGAATTCGCAAAGGCCGGGCACTGACCCAGCATACGGGCCTGCCACCGCGATCGGAGCCCTGACACAGCGGCACGGTCTTATTCCTGCGCCGGGATAGCCTTTACCGTACCGTGCCGCCGGCTGTCCGCTGCGCCTTCCATACCGTCCGCACGCACGACGATCACGTGCAGGCCGGAATTCTCGCCGCGGCCTTCGGTCACGGTATAGCCGCGCTCGGCCAAATCATCGGCAATCGCCTGTCCGCCGTCGGCCGACACCTCGACGCCGACCGCCGCGCCCCGCGCGACGATGTTCGGGAAGTCCACGGCACGCTGCGCCGATAATCCCCAGTCGAATACGCCGAGAACCGTCTTGGCCGCATACGCAACGATCGAACTGCCACCCGCGGAGCCCGTCAGCATCAGCGGGTCGCCGTTGGCGTCGAAGACAATGGTCGGCGACATGGACGATCGGGGCCGTTTTCGGGGTGCGACGGCGTTCACCGCGGGAGCGGCCCCGGCTGTTGGCGCCCGCGAGAAATCCGTCAGCTCGTTATTCAGGAAGAAGCCGTTGGTCATGCGGACCGAGCCGTACGGGAAGCCTACGGATGCGGTCATCGACACTGCGTTGCCATCACGGTCGATGATCGACAGGTGCGTCGTGCCGGCCGCTTCCATCGTCCTGTCGGTGCCGCGGAGCCACGCCGCCTTGTCGAGTTCGATGGCGAAAAACGGGTCGCCGTGTGTCGGCGTATCGGTCGGTGCGAAACGCTCGGTCGCGCGATGGCGGATGTAGTCCGCATCGATCAATTGATCGACAGGCACTTTGGCGAAGTCCGGGTCGCCGACGAAATGATCCCTGTCGGCATAGGCCAGTCTCTGCGCATCGACAAACGCCACCAGTTTTTCGTCAAGGCTTGCATCCTCACCCGTCAGCATCTCGTCGTAGAGCGCCGGGATCATGATCTGCGCCAGGCCGGATGAGGGCGGCGGCACGGAACAGATCGTATGGCGTCGGAAAGTCCCGCAGACCGGCGCGCGCGGCTTCGTCTCGTAAGCTGCGATATCGTCGAGCGTCATCGAACTGGCCGCTGGCGCCTGCCGGGCACGCTCGACGATTGCTGCCGCAACCGTGCCCGTGTAAAAGCCCGCCGCGCCGTCGGCGACAATCCGGCGCAAAGTCCCGGCATACGCGGGATTGACCTTCCTGTCGCCCGCCGCTACCGGCACGCCTTCCGGAAACAGGTATGCCGCGGCATCAGGAAATGCGCCAGACTCGATGACCGAGCGCAGCATCTCGTTGTAGCGTACGAACTTCTCGGTGACGGTAAAGCCATCGGTCGCGAGCCGGATTGCAGGGGTAAACAGGTCGGCCCAGTCTGCGCGCCCGAATTCCTTGTGCGCGGCCTCGTAAACCGACACCGCACCGGGCACGCCCACGGTGATGCCCAGCGGCCAGAGGCCGAGGAAGTCCTGCGGCTCCCCGTTTTTCGTGAACATGTCAGCGCTTGCCGCGCCCGGCGCGGTCTCGCGACCATCGAACACGACGGTTCTGCCGGACGCCCTGTCGTGGACCAGCATGAATGCGCTGCCACCGAGGCCGGAGCTCTCGGGCTCCACCAGGCCGAGTACCGCATGCGCGGCTATCGCCGCATCCACTGCATGGCCGCCTCGCACCAGCACGCCGATCGCCGCGTCGACCGCCGCCGGGTTGGCGGCGCTGACCATCGCGCCATGCGGCCAGCCTGACTGCGAACCGCTGCCCGCAAGCTCGGTATTGCCGGTATCGATATTCAGGGAGCAGGCGGCGAGCGACAGGCTTGCAACAAATACTATGCGCAGGTGGCTCATGCCGAATCTTGCGGGTTTTGTCACGCTGCGTCAGCCGATGCGGCCGGTGATGTAGTCTTCGGTCAGCTTGTGTTGCGGATTGGTGAATATCTTGTCCGTTTCGTCCACCTCCACCAGGCGCCCCAGGTGGAAATACGCCACGCGCTTGGACACGCGTGCCGCCTGCTGCATCGAATGCGTTACGATGACGATCGCATAATCCTGCGAAAGCTCGTCGATCAGGTCTTCGATGCGCGCCGTCGCGATCGGATCGAGCGCAGAACACGGCTCGTCCATGAGAATAACCTCGGGGTTTACCGCGATGGTGCGCGCGATACACAGCCTCTGCTGCTGCCCTCCCGAGAGCCCGGTCCCGGGCTCGTCCATGCGGTCCTTGACTTCTTTCAGTAATCCGGCGCGGTCCAGGCTCGTGTGCACGATGTCGTCGAGTTCTGCGCGGTCCGCGGCCAGCCCGTGTATGCGCGGCCCGTACGCAACGTTGTCGTAAATGCTCTTCGGGAATGGATTGGGCTTCTGGAAAACCATGCCGACGCGAGCGCGTAACGCCACGGGATCCAGGTCGCTGCCGTAGATGTCCTGGCCATCCAGCGAAATTTTCCCCGTAACGCGCGCTGACTCGATCGAGTCGTTCATGCGATTGAGACAGCGCAGATACGTGGATTTACCGCAACCCGAGGGGCCAATGAGCGCAATGACTTCGCTCTTGCCGATTTCGAGCGTTACGTTCTGTATCGCGTGATTGTCACCATAAAAGACGTCGACGTTTTCCGTGACGATAAACGGGTTTTCGCAACGAACGTCGCCGACCGTTACTTCGCCGATTTCGGTGACGCGCTCGACAACCCCTTTTGGCGTCGCTCCGTTCGGCTTTTTTGGCGCAGGCGGCCCGGCAGGCTCTGCGCGCCGGGCCTCGTGTAACGCCTCTTCGTCAGTGATCTCGGTCTCAGTCATGCTGGCCATTCTCATACAGGTCCCTTTCGAGCTCAAATGTGCCGCCTACCATTTGCGTTCCATTCGTTTCCGAATGATTACAGCGGCCAGGTTCATAATCAGGAGAAAACCCAGCAGGACGATGATTGCCGCCGAGGTTCTCTCTGCAAATGCCCGCTCGGGGCTGTCCGCCCAGAGATACACCTGCACGGGCAACGCGGTTGCGGGGTCCGTGAATCCGCCGGGCACATCGACAATGAACGCCACCATGCCGATCATCAGTAACGGCGCCGATTCGCCCAGCGCCCGGCTCATCCCGATGATGGTCCCGGTCAGCATGCCCGGCAGCGCCAGGGGCATCACGTGGTGAAAGACCACCTGCATCCTGGACGCGCCGAGGCCCAGAGCAGCCTCCCTGATGGACGGGGGCACGGACTGTATCGCCGCACGCGATGCGATGATAATTACCGGCAGGGTCAGCAGCGAGAGAACGAGCCCACCGACCAGGGGCGCGGATCGTGGCAGCGACATCCAGTTTATGAATACCGCGAGCCCGAGCAGGCCGAACACGATCGATGGAACCGCCGCCAGGTTGTTGATGTTGACTTCGATGAGGTCCGACCAGCGGCTTCTCGGCGCAAACTCCTCGAGATAGATCGCAGCAGCAACGCCGATCGGGAACGCCAGCGCGACCGTTACGAGGAGCATGTACAACGAACCCATCAATGCGCCCTTGATACCGGCCAGCTCCGGATCCCGGGAATCACCGTTGGTGAAAAGCGCCCTGTTGAACTGCGTATGCAGGCGTCCGGCCTCCTGCAGCGACTCCACCCAGGCTACCTGGGCGTCGCTGATCGGGCGCAGCGATTCATCGATCGCCGGATCGATATTGCCTTTAATGAGCATGTCGACGTTCGACGATGCGGGCACCCAGACCGTGATCGTCGAGCCGACGAGCGACGGGTCCGCTGCCACCCTGTCGCGCAGCTGATAACCGGCCCCGACGCTTACCAGACGATATAGCTCGCGCCGTTCGCCGCGGCCGGTAACGCCGGGAAACTCCTTGCGAATCGCGTTCCGGACCAGGCCGTCGAAATCGGCGTAGGCCAGGTCGAGCTCACCATCCGGCGCGAGTACGCTCTCCGACAGCTCCACGTCCAGCTTGATGAAGGTCTGCACGAACGCCGATGACCCCTGCGCTATCAGCGTCGCAAAAAAGACGCCGAGAAATATGACGCCCACAGCGGTCGCAAGCATGCCGGTCGCGCGGAACACCCTCTCCTTCCGGCGCCGCCGGGCAAGACCCGCCTCCACGATTTCTCTCGCATTTTTCCGATCGACTGCCATGGTGTTACTCGTACTGCTCCCGGTACTTGCGAACGAACGTGAGGCCGATGATGTTGAGACAGAGCGTGACGACAAAAAGAACGAGGCCGAGCGCAAATGCCGCCAGCGTCTTCGCGCTGTCGAACTCCTGGTCGCCCACGAGCAGCGTTACGATCTGCACCGTCACCGTCGTCACGGCCTCGAACGGATTCGCAGTGAGATTGGCGGCCAGTCCCGCGGCCATCACGACGATCATGGTTTCGCCAATCGCTCGCGAAACGGCAAGCAATATGCCACCCACTATGCCCGGCAGCGCCGCCGGCAGGATCACCCTGATCATGGTTTCGGAGCGCGTCGACCCGAGACCGAGCGCGCCATCGCGCATCGCCGTGGGGACGGCATGAATGGCGTCGTCGGATAGCGAGGAAACCAGCGGGATGATCATGATACCCATGACCAGCCCGGCGGCGAGCGCGCTTTCCGACGCGACCGCGAGTCCGATTGACTCGCCGGTCGAGCGCACCCACGGCGCAACGGTCAGCGCGGCGAAAAAGCCGTAAACGACGGTCGGGATGCCCGCAAGTATCTCGAGCAGCGGCTTCGCGATCGCGCGAACACGGCTGGACGAGTACTCGGCAAGGTAGATAGCGGTCATCAGGCCGATGGGAACGGCCACGAACATGGCGATCGCCGTAATCAACAAGGTGCCGGCTAACAGGGGCACCGCCCCGAAGCTGCCGGACGACCCCACCTGGTCAGCCCGGATAGCGGTCTGCGGGCTCCAGTTGAGGCCGAACAGGAATTCGGTCAGCGGGACTTCCCTGAAGAAGCGGATCGCTTCGAACAGAACCGAGAGGACGATACCTATCGTCGTGAGTATGGCAATGCTCGATGCAGCGATGAGGAGGTAGAGAATGGTCTGCTCGACCCTGTTGCGTGCCCGAAACTCGGGCCGGATCCGGCGCAGCGCTATCGCCCCCCCAATGCCCGCAATACCGAGCGTCAGTGTCGCAAGCATCTTCCGGCTGGCCGCAACGTACTCGTTGTAACGGTCGGCGGCATCGCGCATCACGGCGTCGATCCCGCCGCTGATCGCGTCACCGGCGGCAAGGTTCTGAATGTTGTTGACGAGCAGATTCAGCTCACCGGCCGACATCGTCTGTTGCGCATTCGGCAGGCTCTCCACGACCAGCGCAACGACGACTTTCGGCTCCAGCAGCACCCAGGCGAGGAAAACGCCGAGCGCCGGGAGCAGGCAGGAGATCAAGGTGAAGTAGCCGTAGTAACCCGGCAGGGAGTGCAGCTGCGAGCCGTGCGCGGGACCGCCGACGATGGCCAGCGAGCGGCGGCGCCCCATGTAAAATGCAGCCACCGCCATACCGGCCAGCAGGAGTATGAGCGTCATGTTTTGCATTGGCGCCGTTGCTCGTGTCCTTTGGATAAAGCACGCGGCGGCCCGCTACCGGGCCGCCGATGTGCCTGAAAAAACCCGCGGCTCAGTGGCTCGCAAGCTCCAGAGGTTTCAGGTCCCTGACGTTCGCGGCAATCTCGCTGCGCTCTTCCTCGGGCATCGGGATCAAACCACGATCCGACAGGTACCCCTCGTCGCCCCAGGCCCGCTCACTCGTGAATTCGCGCAAGAAGCCGCGTAGTCCCGGAATTACACCCACGTGCGCCTTCTTCACGTAGAAGAACAGCGGACGCGATACCGGGTAGCTTCCGTCTGCTATTGCATCGAAAGTCGGCTTGACGCCGTCAATGCCGGCACCCTTCACCTTTTCCGCGTTCTGGTCGAGAAAACTGAATCCGAAGATGCCGAATGCATCGGGATTGGCCTCCAGCTTTTGCACGATCAGGTTGTCGTTCTCGCCTGCCTCGACAAACGCGCCATCTTCCCGGATGGTGTGGCAGATCGCCTTGTAGCGATTCTTGTCGGTGTCCTTGAGTGCCTTGATCCAGGGCACGGTTTTGCAGCCGCCCTCCATGGCCAGCTCGACGAACGCGTCGCGCGTACCCGACGTTGGCGGCGGACCGAGTACCTCGATCCGAACTGCGGGTAAGTCCGGGTTCACATCGGCCCAGGTTTCATGGGGATTCTCGATCAACTCACCGTCGCCCTCGCCCGGCACTTCCTTGGCGAGCGCATGGTAAATGTCGGCCCGCGACAACATCACGGCGGGAGCATCAATCGCGTTCGCGAGAACGATACCGTCATAGCCGATCCTGACCTCCACGATCTCGGTCACGCCGTTGGCCGCGCAGGAGTCCACTTCAGACTGCTTGATCGCGCGCGAGGAATTCGCTACGTCGGGATAGTCAACGCCGACGCCATCGCAGAATAACTTGAGTCCGCCTCCCGAGCCCGTTGACTCGATCTTCGGCGTCTTGAACTCCGTGCTGCGACCGAAGCGCTCCGCAACGACGGTCGAGAAGGGATAAACCGTGGACGAGCCGACCACGTAAACGTAGTCTCGCCCGGACTGGGCGCCGGCGGTGCCGGCCGCTCCCACTGAAATCAATACGCTTGCCAGCACTACCTTTGCTGTGCTTCTCTTTGCCACAATCAATCCTCCGGGTTCCGTGGGCATCGTGGCGCAAAGCTTAGCGGCGAATTGTTACCGAATTGTTGCAAAGAGACGCCTGACGGCGATCAAAGCGCGCGGCCCAAAACAGCTGTTTTTCATTTATTTTCAATTTCTTACGATTAAGTTCCTGACTGGTACTCAAGAGTTGGAGCGAAACGATTGCAAGATCCCGTACTGAATCTCCTGTTCGACCTGGTCCGGCGCCCGTCGATCACGCCCGATGACGCCGGCTGCCAGGACCTGATCGCCTCGCGACTGGCGAAACTGGGCTTCGACTGCGAAACGATGGTGTTCGGCGACGTCACCAACCTGTGGGCACGGCGTGGCACGGGCTCGCCGGTTTTCTGTTTTGCCGGGCACACGGACGTCGTGCCGCCTGGCGACGTCGGCGCCTGGCAGTCGAACCCGTTCGAACCCATCATCCGCGGCGAACACGTCTATGGCCGCGGCACCGCCGACATGAAAGGCGGCCTCGCCGCCATGGTCGTGGCCGTCGAGAGATTTCTCGAGGAACACCCGGAGCACCCCGGAAGCATCGCGTTTCTCATCACCAGTGACGAGGAAGGGCGCGCCCGCGATGGCACACTGAAGGTCATGGAAACACTCGCGGAACGTGGCGAGAAGATCGACTGGTGCGTCATCGGCGAACCATCGAGCCTGGCAGAGCTCGGGGACGTTGTTCGCATCGGCCGGCGAGGATCCCTGAGCGGCATGCTCGAAGTGCGCGGCATCCAGGGGCACGTCGCTTTTCCGCAGCTTGCCGATAACCCCATTCGTCGCTTTGCGCCCGTGCTCGCCGAACTGCACGGTATCGTCTGGGACCAGGGCAACGCGTATTTTCCGCCGACCAGCTTCCAGGTGGTCAGCATCCAGAGCGGTGTCGGCGCCCCCAACGTGACGCCCGCACAGTTGTCTGCCCGCTTCAACTTCCGCTACTCCACAGAGTGGGATCACAACGGGCTGAAGGAACGTGTCCACGCCATCCTGGACGCCCACGACATCGACTACGATCTCCGCTGGCATCTTTCCGGCGAACCGTTTCTAACGGCGCCCGGGCGCCTGATCGATGTCGTCGGCCAGGCGATCGAGGAACACACGGGGAGTACTCCGGAACTTTCGACCGGCGGCGGCACCTCTGACGGGCGCTTCATATCGCCTGCGGGTGTCGACGTGGTCGAACTCGGGCCGGTCAACGCGTCGATCCACAAGATCGACGAGCACGTGCGCATGAAGGATGTCGGTGCGCTGGCATCGATGTACCAGCGCATCCTGGAGCTATTGCTGGGCGCTAATGCTAACCGCGCCTGAGATTGTTCCAGACGCCGGCGCCACCCAGGCCGACCATCCAGACGAGCACCCAGCCAGGCATGGACAGGCCGAGAAACTGCCATACGATCTCGGCGCATTCACCGGAACCGCTGAATACCTTGCTCAGCATCTCTGTGAACGGCAGCGTTTCGAGCATGTAATCGAGACCGGGACCGCAGGACGGCACCTTATCGGGCGGCAGCTGTTGCAGCCAGGCATGCCGGCCGGCCACCGCGCCGCCCGCCACGGCCGCCAGGGCCAGCAGCAAGCCGTAGACGATGCGTCCCGCGCCGGGTGGATTGTGCAGCGCCGCGACCAGGAAGATGACGCCGATCGATATGACCGCGACGCGCTGGAACACGCACAGCGGGCACGGGTCGAGCAGCAACACGTGCTGGGCGAACAGCGCAAAGCCCATTAGCCCGCAACACACGGCGAAGCCCGCAAAATTGACCACGCGCCGTGACGGCAGCCTGTCCAGGGTCATCCGGGCTTACTCCTCGACGGCTTCGTCGGCGATGTCGGTGTGACGGATATCCCTGCCCTCCACCATGTAGATGACGTACTCGCAGATGTTTTTCGCGTGGTCGCCGATCCGTTCGAGCGAGCGGGCCGCCCAGGTGACATTCATGACGCGCTTGATGCTGCGGGGATCTTCCATCATGAACGTGATGCACTGCCGCGTGATCGCGTCATATTCCTCGTCGACGAGTTCATCTTCCTTGACGACGTCCAGTGCCTCGGCAACGTCGAGCCGTGCGAACGCATTCATCGCATCGCGCAACATGTGAGACACGTGGCCGCCCAGGTTCTTCAGTTCGCGATATGAATCGGCCGGACGGTCCATGCCGGCAAGTTTCGATGCGAGAAAGCCGATCTTCTCGGCTTCGTCACCGATCCGCTCGAGGTCCGTTATGGTCTTGATGATGGCAACGATCAGCCGCAGATCGCCGGCCGCCGGGGCGCGTGTTGCGAGGATCCGGCTGCACTCCTCGTCGATTTCGACCTCGAGGTTGTTGACCTTGTAATCGTCTTTCGCGACCTTCAGGCCGAGGTCGCTGTCGCCACTGACAATGGCCGCGATCGCCCGCGAAAGCTGGGTCTCGACCAGTCCGCCCATGCTGAGGACGGTATTGCGCAGGTCCTCGATGTCCTGGTTGAAACGCCGCGAAATATGATCGGTAAATTTGGATGCTTCCATGAGAAATCCACGCCTGCCCCGGCGGCTCCTATGTCACTTTATATTGAACGGTACGTCAAGGTCATTGCCGAGACAATGACCATGCCGTTACTTCCATTTCCACTGTGCGTCGAGCATCAGGCGATTGTAGTCACGCTTCTGGCCCGAACTGACGTCGGTCTCGTTGATGAAATACTGTGCGCCGATCGTCCAGTTCTTGCTGACGCCGTAGTCGAGCTTGAGGAAATGTCCGTTGTTGTCCGTACCGCCGCCGGCAAAATCCGAATCGGTGAGCAGGCCCAGCAAGGCATCGGCTTCCTTTTCGGCGTACAGGTAGGAAAACTGGAATTGTCCCCTGTCCTTTGCCTGGCCCAGACGCGCGCCCAGTGTCCAGCCCGTATCGTTCTCTGAGGCGTCACCGTTGTTCACGTAATCGGCAAACACCGTTGCCGGCCACCCGCCCAGATCGAACGCAGCTTCCGCGAAGACCTGCGTGAGCAGGTAATCGTACAGATAGACACAGGCTTCACCGGGGACGGTGCCGCAGGGCTGACCGTCGGCCTGCACGACGGAATTGCCGAAATAATCGCCGGGGTCGGAGGGATCGCCAAACGTCGTGGTTTCTCCCTGCGTCGGGATCGAGTAATAGGCGAGGCCGCCCTTGAGGCTGACGCCGGCGAATGTGCCCGTTGCACCGAACTGCGCTCCCCAGCTGAAGGAATCGTTACCCCTGCTGGTGTCGCTTTCGAGAAAGGTGCCGATCGCATTTACGAAGTACCAGTTGCGCTCGTAAGTCAGCGCAAAACCTTCGGGCGTCCAGTCGCCGTCCCACAGCAGCGCTTGCTTGCCGACCCGATACAGCGGGTTTTTGAACTTGCCGCCGATAAGATGCAGTCCGTCCATCGCTTCCCAGTTCGCATAGGCGAGGTTCAGAGCCACATCCTTCGACGATCCGCCTCCGCCGAGTGTCTGGTTCGTCGATACCGGATCGTCTCCGCCGGTCGCCAGCCCGAACCCTACCTCGAGGTCGTCCGCGAGGTCGGCTTTGACGTTGAAACGAGCCCGAATCCGGTTGCGCCGCCGGGTATCGCTATCCTCGGCGTCGATCACTTCGTAGCGGTAACGGAAATCGCCATCGAGGCTCACCCGGTCCGTCCACGTCTCGCTCGCGACGGGCGCGGCGGCCGCCGGCTCGCTCTGCGCTCGCCTGAGATCTGCGTTTTCGGCAGCGAGCGCGTCGAGACGCTCTGACAGCAGAACGAGTTGTTCGCGCAGCGCTTCGATTTCCTCATCGCTGACGGCACCAAACGTGGGCGAGGAGACCAACAGGCTGACGGCCAGGGTCGGGAATACTAGTCTGTTCATTTGCTACTCCAGGCAATGTCGCGGGCACTACGCGCCTGCTGGTCGAGGATTCTGACGCGGGTTCTTTACAGAATTGTTACGAAACCGTCATCTTCTCGTAATCACGTTGCGCCTTGCATGCGCAGCGCGCTGCGATCAACAGCAGCACTGCCGCCTGATTGTGATGGCCGTGTTTCGTTGCGGTTTCTCTGCCCGCAGACCGCGCGGGCAGTCAGCCGCGTTTGTCGCCGCTCGCGATGGGAACGGGGGGCTCGAGCACGACGCGCTCCGCCGGAAACCGGCAGCGGAATTCGCTGCCCTTGCCGATCTCGCTGCTTACCGAGAGTTCCCCATCGTGTCGGACAAGCACGTGCTTCACGATTGCGAGGCCCAGGCCCACTCCGCCATCCTCGCGGGCGCGCCCGCGGTGCACGCGAAAGAAGCGTTCTGTGAGCCGCGGTATCTGGTCGGCGGGAATCCCCTCGCCCGTATCGTGCACGATGATGTCCGCGCCGTCCGCGTCGGCACGCCAGGTGAGCGTAATGCGTCCGTCCGCGGGCGTATGCCGCACAGCGTTGGACAACAGGTTGGAAATCAGCGATTCGATTTCGTTGCCGGTCGCCAGCAGTTGGGCCGTCGACTGCGAACTGACATCGATCGCGGCAACGCCATCCCGGCCGAGGTACGACTTCCTCGCCGCGGCGATGAGCCCGCCGACATCGCACACTTCTTCCTTGCCCGCACGCCCTGCGCTTTCGAGGCGCGACAGCTCCAGCAGCTCGCTGACGACCGTGTTCATGCGCCGGGCCTGCGCCTGCATCTGGCGGATCGGCTGACCCCAGTTCTTCTCGAGCTCGGGATCGTCTGAAAGGCTGTCGAGATAGCCACTGATGACCGTCAGTGGAGAACGCAGTTCGTGCGAGGCATTGGCGACGAAATCCCGGCGCATCCGGGTCAGCCTGATACGCTCAGTAATATCCCGCAGGATCAGGAGCTTCTGATTCGCCCCGTAAGGCACGACCCGGCAATTGAGCCAGCCTTCGTCCCTGACCGGCGACGGCATCTCTATTTCCTGCGCGAATGCGTCCGAACGCAGCAGCTCCGTGAGCTTCGGGTCGCGGAGCAAGTTGTCCACGCGCTGACCGCGGTCCTTCTTGCGCTTGAGGCCGCCCAGGCGTTTCGCCGCCTTGTTGCACATTACGATCTGGTTGTTCTCGTCCAGTATGACGGCGCCGTCCGGCATGGCGTCCGTCGAGCGGCGAATCTCCTTGAGAAGGCGCCTGTACTCCCGTTTCGCTCGAAGCGCACGCTCATGCTCGTAGTTGTAACGCGAAAACATCTGCTGCCAGATGCCCTCGCCGTAACGGAACTGTTCGAAGTCGCGCGTCTGCACGGCGCGATTGAAGTTAAGTAATTGCCGCGTCTGCCAGACGAGGATGGCGAGCGCCGCGACCAACAGGCCCCAGTCTGCATGACCATAAACCCAGCCAATCAGGCCGCCTGCCGCAAGAATGCCGACGGCGCCCGCGATGAACTGTCGGGAAGCTCCGGGCATAGGTCAGGAATCACGCACCGAGAAACGATAGCCGGCGCCGCGTACCGTCTGGATGTACGCGTCCGCACCGTGCTCCGTGAGCGCCTTGCGCAGCCGCCGAACGTGCACGTCGACGGTACGCTCTTCCACGTATACGTTCGCGCCCCACACGCGATCGAGCAACTGCGAGCGACTGTAGACACGATCGGGGTGCGCCATCAGGAAGCGCAACAGGCGATATTCCGTCGGACCGAGACGGATCTCCGAACCGTCAGTGACGACGCGGTGTCCGGCCGCATCGAGTTCGAGTACGCCGGCCCGCAGAACCTCGTCGTTCGCCGACTGTGAGCGGCGCAACACGGCCTGTATTCTCGCTATCAGCTCACGCGGCGCGAATGGCTTGGTGACGTAGTCGTCCGCGCCGCCCTCGAGGCCGGCAACCTTGTCGTACTCGTCGGCACGCGCGGTAAGCATGATGATGCCGAGGTCCTCAAAGCCCTGCTCGCGCTTCAGCGTACGGGTCAGTTCGAGCCCGCTCATGTCCGGCAGCATCCAGTCGATCAGCGCAAGATCCGGACGCTCGTCCGCCAGCATCTGCCGCGCGCTGCGGCAGTCGCCGGCTTCCAGGGTTTCGAATCCGGCCCGAATCAGGTGGAATGCGATCATCTCCCTGATCGGAACTTCGTCCTCCACAATCAGAATCTTGCCAGCTGCCATCGTGTATTCCCGCTGTATGCGTGCATCCGGGCCGCCTGTGCCCGTTCGCGACGCATTACAGCAGCACTATATTACAGAACTGTTACGAACTCCGGGGCCGCATGGGCTGCGCTACCGTCTGCCGCAGGTACGCCGGAGCGACGTCCTGCGGATCGATCCCCCCACCGGACGCAGCCAGCGCGCAGCCCGTTGCCAGCAGGTAGCGGGCCGAGGGATGACTGACGGCGCTGACCGACCCCAGAAACGGCCGGTTCAGCTCGAGCAACCGCGGATAGCGCTGCCAGCCGAAGCCCGCCGCCGTGAAGCGCGCGGTCTCGAGTTCGACTTCGCTGATGAGGGACTGGTCGTGCAGACGCTCGGCGCCGACCAGTTCCGGCAGCCCGCCGCGGGTGGCTGCATAGAGCCCGAGGTAGACCTCGTCCATGTGTGCGTCCTGGCAGACGGCGACAGCCCTCGCGCCTTCGGTTTCCATGACCTCTGCGGCGACGGCAAGCATCGAGGACACGGGCACAATCCGGATGCCGGCCCCGTAGGCGAGTCCCTGCGCCACGGACGTCGCGATGCGCATGCCGATGAAGGAACCCGGGCCGTTGCCGAGCACGATCCCGTCCAGTTCCGCGGCCACCAGGCCGGCCTCCGCCAGGACCTCCTCGATCATCGGCACGAGCAGGCGCGTGTGTTCGCGAGCCTGCTCTTCGTGCCGCCAGACGACTGACTCGCCGACCTGCAGCGCTACCGAGCAGGCCAGCGACGAGGTATCGAGCGCGAGCAGCTTCACGCGACCGCCCCCGGCCGTTCGTGGCGTGCCAAAAATCGCTCCACTGCCCTGATGTCGTCGGTCGAGCTCATCGGCTCCAGAATATCGAGAAACGTCTTGCCGTAGTTGCGCGACGTGATGCGCGGGTCGCACAGCACGATGACGCCGTAGTCGTTTTCGTCGCGCAACAGCCGGCCTGCGCCCTGTTTCATCGCCAGCGCCGCCTGCGGCAACTGGTGTTCAGCAAAGCCGTTGCCGCCCTCGCGGCGGATGAACTCGAGGCGCGCCATCATCAGCGGGTCCGCCGGGGACGCAAACGGCAGCTTGTCGATTGCGACGACCGTCAGCGCCGTGCCACGCACGTCGACACCCTCCCAGAAGCTGCCGGTGCCGAGCAAGACGGCGTTGCCGCTGTCGCGAAAGCGCCGCAGCAGATCATCGCGCGGCGCGCTGCCCTGCACCAGCAGCTTGCGTCCGCCGAGCCGGGTCTTGTGCGAGCGAAACCACTTCTTTGCCGCGTTGAGCGCGCGGTGGCTCGTGAACAGGCAGAACAGGCCGCCGCGCGTGAGTTCCAGCAATGGCGTGACGGCCTCCATCACGGCATCCGTGTGACCGGGGTCGGACGGCTGCGGCAATCCGGGCGGAAGATAGACGAGCCCGTTGTCGGCCAGCGCGTAAGGGCTCGGAAATGCCAGGCCCGTCACCGCACCGAGCCCCATGCGCGACGTGAAATGCGAGAAATCGTCGCCGATGGCCAGCGTTGCCGACGTGAATATCCATGCCTGGTGGCCGCTGGCGATGAGCCCCGAGAGCGTCGAGGATACGTCCAGCGGCGTGAGGTTGACGCGGATGCTGCGCGGATTGACCTCGAGCCAGCGCAGCCCGTCCCAGCTGTCGTCGCTCGCGAGCAACGCCAGGCGCTCGCCGACGCCGAGCAGCTGCTCGTGCAGCTTCGCGATATCGGCCGAGCCGTCGCTGAGCGCTTCGAGACCCCGAGCCAGGTCACCGATGGCGGCCCCCAACTCGTCGAAAGCGGCACGCATGTCCGGCATCAGGTCATCGAGCTGGTGCCGGCCTTCCTGCCGCGGTGCCGCAAGGCGCAGCGCCTTGATCGCGGTATCGAGACGATGCACGCGGCGCAGCAGTTCGGATTCCCCGAATGGCAGTGTTGCCACCTGAACTTCGTCGACAACACGCTGCAGCTCGCGGCTGCCGAGCGCGACACCGAAAAACTGCACGGCCAGGTCGGGGACCTGGTGCGCCTCGTCGAGGATCACGGCCTCCGCGTCCGGCAGGAATTCGACAAAGCCGCTTTCCTTCATTGCGAGATCCGCGAGCAGCAGATGGTGATTGACGACGACGAGGTCGGCCTCCTGGGCGCGGCGCCTGGCCTTGACCACGTGACAGTCCGAATACTGCGGACAGTGCTGTCCCAGGCAGTTTTCCGCCGTCGAGGTCACGAGCGGCCAGATCGCGGAATCCTCGGCCACGGCCGTCAGCCCGGCACGATCACCGCTGTCGGTGTGATGGCGCCATTCACGAACCTCGGCATAGTCGCCAGCAAGCGACGGCGCGATGTCGTCGAGCTGGTCGAGCCGATGCAGGCACAGGTAGTTGGCGCGACCTTTCAGGAGCGCCGTGCTGACGGGCCGGCCGACGGCCTTGCCGACCAGCGGCAGATCCCGGTGATAGAGCTGGTCCTGCAGCGCCTTGGTGCCGGTACTGATGATGGTCTTACGGCCGCTCAACAGGGCGGGCAGCAGGTAGGCGAACGTCTTGCCCGTGCCCGTACCGGCCTCGATCACGAGCTTGTCCGAGGCCGCGATGGCCTCCGCCACGGCCTCGGCCATCCATGCCTGGCCGGCGCGGGGCTGGAATCCCGGCAGCATCTTTTTCAGGGGGCTCTGGTCGCCGAAAAATTCAGGCAGGCTGGTCACGACCGACAGGTTACACGCTTCAGCCCCGCCTTGGGTATCGCTTTAGCGGCCTTAGTGAGCCGGTTTGGCTCTGGTCAAGCTGCGGAAATCACGGGCTGCAATCGCATACATTCCCGGTATAATGCCGCCCCCTCGATTACCGACGTCCGGTGCAGGAATTATGACAACCAAACTCCCGGCCCTAAAGGAATGGGTCGACCAGGTCGCAGAACTCACGCAGCCCGATTCCATCCACTGGTGTAACGGGGGATCTGCGGAGTACCACCGTCTCATTGCCGAGATGATCGAAGACGGCACGCTGTCCGCGCTCAATGAGAACGGCTATCCGAACTGCTACCTGCACCTGTCGGACCCCAATGACGTTGCGCGCGTCGAGCACCTGACCTACGTCTGCACGCCCGTCGAGGAAGACGCCGGCCCCAACAACAACTGGATGAG
>CBDUCE010000021.1:0-22606 GCA_965365575.1 uncultured Gammaproteobacteria bacterium | reverse complement strand
TAGGCCTGCCGATCCACTTTCACACGCACGACACCAGCGGCGCTGCCGCGGCGACTGTGCTCGCCGCAGTCGAGGAGGGCGTCGATGCTTTCGACGCCGCGATGGACTCGATGAGCGGGCTGACGTCGCAGCCGTGTCTCGGCGCTATCGTCGCCGCACTCGGGAACACGGACCGCGATCCCGGCATCGACCTGGCGAGCGTGCGCCTGATCAGTGACTACTGGGAGGAGGTCCGCGAGCAGTACGCGGCATTCGAGCCCGATATCCGTTCCGGCGCATCGGAGGTCTACCTTCACGAGATGCCGGGCGGCCAGTTCACGAATCTCAAGGAGCAGGCCGCCTCGCTGGGGCTGGCCAGCCGCTGGCACGAGGTCGCGCGCGCTTACGCCGATGTGAACATGGCGTTCGGTGACATCGTCAAGGTAACGCCGTCGTCGAAAGTCGTCGGCGACATGGCGCTGATGATGGTGACCTCCGATACCGGTATCGAGGACGTCCTTGACCCCGACACCGACATCGCGTTCCCCGAGTCGGTCGTCTCGCTGTTTGCAGGTGAACTGGGTCAGCCCCCGGGCGGGTTCCCGAAGGCGCTGCAGCAAAAGGTGCTCAAGGACCGCGAGCCGATTACCGTGCGGCCCGGCTCCCTGCTCGCCGCGGTGAATTTCGAAGACGAGCGCCGCAAGCTCAACGAAGGCCATGAGCACCCGGTTAGCGACTTCGATCTCGCGTCGTACCTGATGTACCCGAAGGTCTTCAGCGAGTTTCGCCGCCACCGCGAGGAGTTCGGTGACGTCAGCATTCTGCCGACACACGTTTACTTCTACGGCATGCGGCCGGAGGAAGAAATTGTTGTCAGAATGAAGGACGGGCGCCGGGTCGTGATTCGCTTCCTGGCGATGGGCGATACTGACGATCGCGGTTACCGGCGCGTGTTCTTCGAGGCTAACGGCCAGCCGAGCTCGGTGCTGGTTCAGGATCGGAGCTCGGAGTCGGCGTACCATGAGAACGAGAAGGCCGACGCGGGCAACCCCCGGCATGTCGGTGCGCCGATGCCGGGTGTGGTATCGACGATCGCGGTCGAAGTCGGTCAGGAAGTGCAGCGCGGTGATACGCTGTTGACGATGGAAGCGATGAAGATGGAAACGGCGATCAAGGCCGAACGGGATGCGACGATCAAACGCGTGGTTGCGCGCATCGGCGAGCAGTTCGATGCGAAGGACCTGCTGGTCGAGCTATCACGGGGGACAGTGACTTAAAGTACCAGTCGGAGTACGACTGGTACTTTAAGTCACTGTCCCCGTTGAATGGGAAAATACGACGCTGTGAAGATTTCAGCAATTCGCGTGTACCAGGTGGACCTGCCGCTGGTCGAGGGCCGCTATTCGTGGTCGGAAGGCAAGTACGTCGAGGTTTTCGATAGCACCGTTGTAGAGCTGGCCACCGACGCAGGCCTGTCCGGGTACGGCGAAGTGTGTCCGCTCGGTCCGTTTTACCTGCCTGCCTTCGGGGCGGGTGCGCGTGCCGGGATCGCGGAGCTGTCTGCGACCCTGATCGGGCAGGACCCGACCGCAATCGGCCCCGTCAACCAGCTCATGGACAGGGCGCTCCTCGGGCACCCGTACGTCAAATCGGCCATCGACATGGCCTGCTGGGACCTCCTCGGCAAGGTCTGCGGCAGGCCGGTCTGCGATCTGCTCGGTGGCCGGTTCGGCGACAGTGTCGCGCTGTATCGTGCAATCAGCCAGCGGCCGGCCAGTGAAATGGCAGAGAATGTTGCCGGGCATCGTGCCGACGGCTACACCAAGTTCCAGCTCAAGGTCGGCGGTGATCCGGGAGAGGATATCGAGCGTATCCACGCAGCCGCCGATGTGCTCTCGGACGGGGAGGTGCTCGTCGCCGATGCGAACACGGGCTGGCGTGTCGATGATGCGCTGCGTGTCGCCAATGCGGTACGCGATCGTGACGTTTACATCGAGCAGCCGTGCCGTTCGTACGAGCACTGCCTGACGGTCAGGCGGAAAACCGCGCTGCCGTTCATCCTCGACGAAAACATCACGGACATCGAAGCTCTCATGCGCGGCCACAACGACGGCGCGATGGACGTCATCAACCTCAAGATCTCGAAGGTGGGCGGCCTGACGAAGGCACGACAGATTCGCGACCTCTGCGTGACGCTGAATATCCCGATGACGATCGAGGATAGCTGGGGCGGTGACATCATCACCGCGGCGATTGCGCACCTGGCGCATTCCACCCCCGAATCGCTGCGTTTTTCGGCGACCGACTTCAACAGCTATGTCACCGTTCGCAACGCGACGGGTGCGCCGCAACGCGTGGACGGCCGGATGCAGGCATCGGACGAGCCGGGACTTGGCATCGAACCGGATCTGGACGTGCTTGGTGAGCCCGTCGCCGCCTTCAGGGGACAGTGACTTTAGGTGCCAGTCGTACTTCGACTGGCACCTAAAGTCACTGTCCCTTTTAATGTAGGGATGCAAATTCGCAATTCAGCTGAAACCTGGGGTGCAGTCGCGCGAGGATTCCACTGGCTGATTGCCGTGCTTATCCTCACGCAGTTCGTTATTGGCAGTGTCGCGGAGGAAATGAAACTCACTCCGGCCAAGCTGGATCTGTTCGTCTGGCACAAGTCGATCGGCGTCACGGTCCTTGTGCTTGCCTTGCTCCGGCTGGGCTGGCGCCTCGGGAACCCGCCGCCGGCGATGCCGGCCGGCACGCCGGGCTGGGAACGCAAGCTCGCGGCGATCGCCCACTGGGTGCTCTACGCGCTGATATTTGCCGTGCCGCTGTCCGGCTGGTGGGTCAGTGATGCGTCAAGGGTGCCGTTCAAGGCCTTCTTTTTGCTGCCCATGCCCGATTTCATCGCAACAGACCGCGCCCTGCAGGAAACGGCCGCCGAGGTGCACGAGGCCCTGACGATGACATTGCTGCTTGTCGTCATCGTGCATATTGCCGCTGCACTGCGGCATCATTTCCTGTTGCGCGACGACGTGCTGCGTCGCATGCTGACGGGGCGACGTAGCAGGGACTGACCATGAAACGAATTGCGAGCGTGCTGGTATTGATGCTGGCCGCATCGGGCGCGTTGGCCGATGAGTGGCGTATGCAGGGAGAAGGAGAGCTCCTGTTCGAACCCACCTGGGAAGGCGAGGCCCTGCCCGGGCGCTTCGGCATGTTCGATGTGCAGCTCGATACCGGCAACGGGGGCGTTGCCGGGGCGCAGCTCGAGGTAACCGTAAAACTCGAAAGCGCGGACATGGACGACCCCGACATTAACGAAGCCATCGCGGGCGCCGAGTGGTTTGCGATGAGTGAGCATCCCGTGGCGACATACACGAGCGATTCGATCGACAAGACGGACGATGGCGCTTATCTCGCGTCCGGTCACCTCGAACTCAAGGGCGTGCGGCTGCCGGTCGACGTGCCATTTCGCTGGAGCAGGAAAGGCGACCGCGCCGAGATGCACGGTGAGCTCGTGATCGATCGTACCCAATTCGACGTCGGCAGCGGCGAATGGGAGAGCGGGGAGACCATCGGCACGGCGGTTCGTGTCAGATTCAACGTTATCCTGGAGCGGCAATGACCGGTCCGGGTCTTCGACGGAGCTTGTTGTCGCTTTTTCCGCTGGCGCTGCTGGCCGCCTGTGCACAGCCCGAGTGGGTGCCCGACGATACGACCGCGCCGCCGCTCCCCGAACGTGATTATCGTGAGGCGGCATTGCGCGGCGCGGCGGTCTACCGCGTTGACCCACAGCGGTCACGGGTGTTCATGCGCACCGGGCGCGACGGCCCGATGAAGTCAGCCGGCCACGATCACGTGATCGCCAGTGTAGACGTCGAGGGGCTGGTAATGGTTAGTGGCGACCCGCGAGAGTCGCGGGCCGATCTGCGATTGCCACTGCAGCAGCTCATCGTGGACGATCCCGGATATCGTGAGAAGTTCGGCCTGGAGCCGGAATTGCCGGAAGACGCGATAATCGGCACGACCCAAAACATGCAGGACAGGGTGCTGGAGTCGAATCAGTTTCCCTGGGCGACGGCCAGCGTACGGGCGCTGTCGATGCAGCAAGCGCAGTCGGAGCTCGCCGTTACCGTTTCCGTGCACGGTGCGTCATTCGATTACACCGTGCCGGCAGAGCTCAATATCGACGCGGAGAGCCTCAGGGTCTCCGGGTCGATGACCGTGCAGCACAGCAATTTCGGCATGACCCCCTTCAGCGCGGCAGGCGGACTACTGCGCGTGGCCGAAGACATCGAGATCGTGTTCGAAATCCTCGCTATCAGGGGACAGTGACTCCAGGTGCCAGGTTTGCCGAGCTTGCACCTGAAATCCCTGCCCCTCGTCGGTGTTCACAGGGCGCCGTACGCGAATTATTGTCGGCGTCGGGCACAAGTCGATTACACTGGTTGTGCCAAGACAGAGCTGCGCGATGGGATGTGTAATGGATGAAGCGACAGCAACACTCGATCTCGTACGGCGCCCTGAACTGGTCGCGCTGGTTACGCTGGTGGGCGGAATCGTCATTGCGCGGTTGGCCAGTCTCGGCGTCGGTGCGTTATTGCGCGCCATTGACCGGCAGTCGGTGAAGCTGACGACGACCGAGGACAGCCTGATTCCGCCAGGGTTGATCCGCGTCTCGAAGTTGTTCGTATTCTGGCTGCTGATAGCCGGCTCGGTACTGGTCGCGCTGCGGGTGATGGGCATCGGAGGTTTGCCGGAACTGGTCAATTCCGTGCTCGGCTTCATGCCCAAATTGTTCATTGCCTTCTCGATCATCGTGGCCGGTCACCTGCTCGGCCTGTTTCTCGCGCAGATGTTGTCGCGACTGTCGGATAGCTGGTCCGCGAAATCGGCGATGCCGCAGTTGTTGTATCTCGCGGTCATGGCTGTTGCCGTTGTCATGGGCCTGCAGCACGTCAACGTCGACATTACGTTTGTAACGCAGCTGGTGCTGATCTTCGTCGGCACCGTAAGCGCCGGACTGATGCTCGCTTTCAGCCTCGGGGCGCGTCGCCACGTCGCAAACCTGCTGGCACGACGGGAGTTGTCGCGGCTCGCAGTCGGTGACCGGGTGAAGATCGGCGATGTCGAGGGCAATATTGTCGACATCCACAGCACCGCGGTCGATCTCGCGACCGAAGAGGGCATCGCGTCCGTGCCCGCGGCGCGGCTCGCCGAGGAAGGGTTCATCCGCATACCGAGGACGTCCGAAGGTGACTGAAGCCGACCCCGTCATTGCGGACTTTGCCGAACGCTTCCCCGATGCATTCGCAAGCAGCCTGCGGCAGGGCAGCGACGAGGAAATTTCCGCACTCGTCAGGTCGTTGCCGCCCCAGTCCATCGCGTCCGTCGTGGCACGTCTGCCCGCGACCCGACTTCGGTCGCTGCTCGATTCCGGGGAGCATTCGCCGCGGGACTGGCTCGAGGATGCGCCGTTCGACGACGCCATCATGCTGTTGAGCCGAATGCGGCGGGAGCGGCGTATCGCGCTGATCGGCTCGGTCCGAGACCGAAGGCTGCAGCGGCGGTTCATGCGCCACCAGCAATACCCCAGGCACAGCACAGGCTTTTACGTCGAAGACGTTTTCCTGCGCATCGATATCGATACGCCGGCAAGCGCCGTGCTCGATGAGCTCCGCAGTAACGAAGGGGATGACCCGCCGCTGATGGTCGTGGTCGACGCGTCCGGCCGCTACGCGGGCGTGCTGAATCCCTGGCACCTGATGAGTAGTCGCCTTACCAGCCAGCGGCTCAGCGAGCAGATGGAATATATTCAGCCGATTGCGCCGGAAACGCCGGTCACCGCTGCTGCGGAACACGAGGGGTGGCTGGAACACAATTGGCTACCCGTGGTCGACAACAAGCAGCGCGTTCTCGGCGCGTTGTCTCGCGCGGCTGTTCTGGGTGCGGCAAGCCGCGTATCGCCGTCGCAACAAAGCACGACAAGCCTGCTTCTCGAACTCGCCGAAGGAATTACGCACACGCTCGGCGCGATGCTCGAAGGGCTGCTTGGCAGGCGATCGCCGTGACGGCACTCGCAAGTTCGATCAAGCAGGACTACCTGGCGCAACAGCCTATCGATGCCGCGCGCCTGATCGAGACACTGAAGCACCGGGAGCTACCGGGACTCTTCCAGGGTGTAGAGCCAGAAACGCTCGCGACCTGCCTCGATTACCTTACCGCCGGGCACGCCGCCGCGGTATTCCAGTCGCTGGACGCGGAACAACAGCAAGGCGTCCTGCGCGAGGCGCCGCCGCGGCTCGCACTGGCGCTGCTCGATGCTCTGCACGATGACGAGAGAGATGCGCTGCTCGAATCGTTGCCGCGATCGATTCGCAGTGACCTCGTGCGGCTGCAGCAGTTCGACGAGGGATCGGCAGGCCGGCTGCTCGACCGCCCGTACGACACGATTCGCACGGACATGACTGTTGCCGAGGCCCTGGAGACGCTGCGCCGCTCGGGGGCGAAGCGCACGCGATCGGTGTACGTCGTCGATCGCCGCAACAAGCTCGTCGGCAAGGTCGATATGCAGTCGATGGCGATGGCGGACGTCGACACGCAACTCGACGACCTGCTCGAGCCGCTCGAGGGCAGTGTCTCTGTCACGTCGCCACGCAAGGAGGTTGTAGAGCAGCTCGAGCGTTACCGGGTCGACTCGCTGCCGGTGGTCGATGTCGAGGGACGGCTGCTCGGTATCGTCCGATACCAGCGCCTGTTCGAGGCCATCGAGAGCGTGGCGATGGCCGATATGCAGAAGATGGTCGGAGCCAGCGAGGACGAGCGTGCCCTGTCAGACGCGATGTTCTCGGTCAGGAAGCGCTTGCCGTGGCTGCACATCAACCTGCTGACCGCGTTCCTCGCGGCGGCGGTGGTCGGGGTCTTCGAAAGTCTGATTGCACAGTTTACGGCCCTGGCGGTTCTGTTGCCGGTCGTGGCCGGGCAGTCGGGAAATGCCGGCTCGCAGGCGCTTGCCGTCACGATGCGCGGACTCGCGTTGCGGGAAATCGGCACACGGGAATGGCGCCAGGTGCTGAGCAAGGAGGTTCGCGTCGGTATGGTCGACGGGCTTGCGCTCGCCGTCACTTGCGGCGCGGCCGTCTGGCTGTGGAGCCACTCCCTGGGCCTGGCCCTCGTAATAGCCGTTGCGATGGTCATGTCCATGGTAGCGGCCGGCATTTCCGGTGCACTGGTACCCATCATCCTGACCCGGCTCGGTCAGGATCCGGCAACGGCGGCCTCGATCATCCTCACCACTGTCACCGACGTGGCCGGATTTGTCTCCTTCCTGGGCACCGCAACACTGCTATCGTTCATGCTGTAAGGGGACAGTGACTTCAAGTGCCAGGCCGGCAAGCCTGGCACTTGAAGTCACTGTCCCTATTTGCGCCGATGCGGATGGTAACCTACATTGCTGCGATGGCTGATGTCGGTGAAAACAACGGAAACCAGCGCCGCATAGCGCCCGGCTCGGGGCGCAGGCGCTCGCCCGCGTATCACAAGGGGCGCCAGCTCGACCCGGCCGCGCGCGACGAGATGGCGGCGCTGCTCGGTGAATGCCCGCGCGCACCCGACCTGCTGATCGAGCACCTGCACCGTGTCCAGGATGAGTACGGTTGCCTGAGTGCCGCGCACCTGCAGGCCCTCGCGGCCGAGATGCGGCTGTCCATGGCCGAAGTCTACGAGGTCGCGTCTTTTTACGCCCACTTCGACATCGTGCTGGATGGCGAGACTCCGCCGCCGCCGGTCACGGTGCGCGTGTGCGACAGCCTGACCTGTGCTTTTTCCGGTGGTGATGCCTTGCTCGAATCGCTCCCGGCCGAACTCGGCGCCGACGTGCGCGTCGTGCGCGCGCCCTGCATGGGACGCTGCGACACGGCGCCGGTGGCGGAAGTCGGACACCGGCACGTCGACCACGCCGATGCCGATTCGATTGCGGGCGTCGTACAGAGCGGCAAGCTCCATCCTGAAATTCCCGAGCACATCCGCTTCGACGAATACGTGAAGAACGGCGGCTACACGCTGCTGCGCAGCTGCATCGACGGCACCCGATCGGTCGACGACGTGATCGGTGCGATGGAGGACTCCCGGCTGCGGGGCCTCGGCGGCGCCGGTTTCCCGGCAGGCCGCAAATGGCATTTTGTGCGCCAGGAGGCGGGCCCGCGACTGATGGCGGTGAATGCCGACGAGGGTGAGCCCGGCACGTTCAAGGATCGCTACCACCTGGAGCGCGACCCGCACCGCTTCCTCGAGGGCATGCTGGTCGCAGCATGGGCCGTAGACGCAGACGCGATCTACATCTACCTGCGCGACGAGTACCCGGCGATACGCGAGATACTCCTCGAGGCCGTCGCGGACCTGGAACGCGAAGGACTGAACGGCAATCGCGCGATCCACCTGCGCCGCGGCGCAGGCGCCTACATTTGCGGCGAAGAATCCGCGATGATCGAGAGCATCGAGGGCAAACGGGGCCTGCCGCGCCACAAGCCGCCGTATCCCAGCCAGGCAGGCCTCTTCGGGCGGCCGACGCTGGTGCACAACGTGGAAACGCTGTACTGGGTGCGCGACATACTCGAGCGTGGCCCGGCCTGGTTCTCCGGCGAGGGCCGCAACGGGCGCCAGGGGCGCCGCAGCTTTTCCGTCTCCGGGAGGGTGAAAGAGCCCGGCGTGAAATTCGCCCCGGCCGGCCTCACGGCGCAGGAACTGATCGACGAGTACTGCGGCGGTATGGCGGACGGGCATACCTTCAAGGCCTACCTGCCGGGCGGCGCGTCAGGCGGCATCTTGCCCGCGGGCATGGCGGACATTCCCCTCGACTTCGATACGCTGGAAGAGCACGGCGGTTTCATCGGCTCCGCGGCCGTGGTCGTGCTGTCGGACAAGGACAGCATCAGGGATGCCGCCCTCAACCTCATGCGCTTCTTCGAGGACGAGAGCTGCGGCCAGTGCACGCCCTGCCGCGTGGGCACCGAGAAAGCCGTGAAGCTGATGTCCGCGCCGGCATGGGATAAAGAACTGCTGGTCGAACTCGGTGCCGCGATGGCATCGGCCTCCATCTGCGGACTGGGGCAGGCGGCGCCAAACCCGTTGCTGTGTCTTCTCAAGTATTTTCCGGAGGAGGTGTCGTGACCGAAAAAATCACCTTCACCCTGGATGGCAAGCAGGTCGAGGCATTGCCTGACGAAACCATCTGGCAGGTGGCGCAGCGACAGGGCACCCCGATCCCGCATCTCTGCTACGCGCCCGAGCCCGGTTACCGCGCGGACGGCAACTGCCGCGCCTGCATGGTCGAGATCAAGGGCGAGCGCGTGCTTGCCGCTTCCTGCATCCGTAAACCCGTGCAGGACATGGTCGTGAACACGACGACCGACGACGCAAAGAGCGCCCGCCGCATGGTCATGGAGATGCTGGTCGCCGACCAGCCGGCGCGCGAGACGGCGCCGGACCCCGACTCGAAGTTCTGGGCCTGGGCCGATGCGATGGGCGTGACGGACAGCCGTTTCCCCGCGCGGGCGAAGACCGAGAGCGATTCCAGCCACGTCGCGATCGCGGTGAATCTGGATGCCTGCATTCACTGCAATCTCTGCGTGCGCGCATGTCGCGAGGTACAGGTGAATGACGTCATCGGCATGGCTCACCGCGGTCACGAGTCGAAGATCGTGTTCGACTTTGACGACCCGATGGGGGATTCGACGTGTGTCGCATGCGGTGAGTGCGTGCAGGCCTGCCCGACCGGCGCGCTTATGGAAGCGAACCTCGTGGACGAGGCCGGCACGCGGCGGGAATTCGAAGATCGCCACGTCGATACCTTGTGTCCCTACTGCGGGGTCGGCTGCCAGACCCGCGCGTACGTCAAAGCCGACAAGATCCTCTACGTCGACGGCCGCAACGGTCCGGCCAACGAGCAGCGCCTGTGTGTGAAAGGCCGCTTCGGTTTCGACTACATCACTCACTCGCATCGCCTGACGAAGCCGATGCTGCGCCGCGACGACGCGCCCAAGGACGGCGCGCTCGCGCTCGACCCGGCGAACCCGTGGACGCATTTCCGCGATGCGAGTTGGGACGAGGCCCTCGACCGGGCGGCAGCGGGTCTGAGGAAGGCACTCGATGAGCAAGGCCCGTCCGGCCTGGCCGGCTTCGGCTCGGCAAAGGGTTCGAATGAAGAAGCCTATCTCTTCCAAAAGCTGGTGCGTACCGGCTTCGGCACCAACAACGTCGATCACTGCACGCGCCTGTGCCATGCGTCGTCGGTTGCGGCGCTCATGGAAGGCATCGGCTCGGGCGCGGTCACCGCACCGTTTACCGCGGCCGACGATGCCGACTGCATCATCGTCATCGGCGCGCGCCCGGAACAGAATCATCCCGTCGCGGCAACCTATCTGAAAAACAGGGCGAAGCAGGGGGCAAAGCTCGTCGTCGCCGACCCGCGCGGCCAGGGACTGGGCCGCCACGCGACGCACAACCTGCAGTTCAAGGCCGGCACGGACGTCGCGTTACTGAACGCGATGATCCACACGATTCTGGACGAGGAGCTGCACGACCCGGCCTACCTCCAGTCACACACCGAGGGTTTCGAGCAACTCGCCGAGCGGGTCAAGGCGTTCCCGCCCGAGAAGATGGCCGAGGTCTGCGGCATCGACGCGGAGACGATTCGAGAGGTGGCGCGTCTCTATGCGAGTTCGAAAAACTCGATCATCTTCTGGGGGATGGGCATCTCGCAATCGGTGCACGGGACGGACAATGCCCGCGGCCTGATCGCGCTGGCACTGGTTACCGGGCACGTCGGCCGCCCCGGAACCGGCCTGCATCCGCTGCGCGGCCAGAACAATGTGCAGGGCGCGTCGGATGCCGGCCTGATCCCGATGTTCTTCCCTGACTACAAATCGGTCGAGGATGACGGCAACCGCAAGAAGTACGAGGATTTCTGGGGAACGGAGCTGGACCCGAACCGGGGCCTTACCGTCGTCGAGATTATCAACGCGATTCACGCCGGCGATATCAGGGCCATGTATATCCTGGGCGAGAACCCGGCGATGTCGGATCCGGACCAGGCGCACGCGCGTGCGGCGCTCGCGAAGCTGGAGCATCTCGTGGTGCAGGACATTTTCCTCACCGAGACCGCGTGGCAGGCGGACGTCGTGCTGCCGGCCTCGGCGCACCCGGAAAAGACGGGCACGTTCACCAACACCAACCGGCAGGTGCAGCTCGCGCGCGAAGTCGTGCCCATGCCCGGGGATGCGCGGCAGGACTGGTGGATCACCCAGGAGATTGCCAGGCGCATCGGGCTCGACTGGAATTACAGCCACCCGCGTGACGTATTCGCGGAGATGGCGGAAATCATGCCTTCACTCGCCAACATCACCTGGGAGCGGCTGGAACGCGAGGACGCGGTGACGTATCCCTGCGACGCGCCCGGCGAGCCCGGCAACGCGATCATCTTCGGCAGTGGCTTTCCAACCGCAAGCGGCCGCGCCAGGATCGTGCCGACCGACCTCACGCCGCCGGACGAGATGCCGGATGATGATTACCCGATGATCCTGACGACCGGGCGCATGCTCGAACACTGGCATACCGGCGCCATGACGCGGCGAGCGGGAACGCTGGACGAGCTGGAGCCGGAAGCCGTGGCCTGCCTGTCGCCGGGCGACATCGAGCGGCTGCAGCTGCAGCCCGGGCAGTTCGTCCGCGTATCAACGCGGCGCGGCTCGATTACGCTGCGTGTGCGCCTCGACCGCGAGGTGGCGGACGGCATGGTGTTCATTCCCTTCTGCTACACGGAAGCGGCCGCCAACTTGCTGACCAATCCGAAGCTCGACCCCTTCGGCAAGATACCCGAGTTCAAGTTCTGCGCCGCGCGGGTCGACGCCACAATTCAGGGACAGTGACTTTAAGTACCAGGCAAGCAAGGAACATTGCCTGGTACTTAAAGTCACTGTCCCCTTTCTGGTCCGAGGGGTTTGAATCGCACGATCAGCAAGGGCAGCAGCGTCAGGTTGGCGACCAGCGCGATCAACATTGCGAAACCGGTCAGCAGGCCAAAGTGGATGGTTGGCACGAAGTCCGACAGCGCCAGTATCGAGAAGCCGAGCGTCACCGTTATCGACGTGTAATACATGGCGCGGCCGATGCTGCCGTGACTGCGGTCCACGGCTGCCCAGTAGTCCTGGTCTTTGCCGAATTCCCGGGTAAATCTGTGAACGTAGTGGATCGTATCGTCGACGGCGATACCGATACTGATAGCCGCGATGGTAATCGTCATGAGGTCGAGCGGGATACCCAGCCAGCCCATCAAACCGAGCACGAGCAGCGCTGCGAACAGGTTCGGAACAATCGCGATTCCGGCCAGTTTCACGTCGCGGAACAGAAGCGCGAACATTAACAGGATGGCGAGAAATACCACGCCGATGGTCAGGATCTGGGAGCGGAACAGGCTTTGCAGCATGTTGTTGTAGAGCACCAGCATTCCGGAGAGGTGGACCTGGCCTGGTTCGTAACCGAACTCACCGCTCAGGCGGTCGCGGATGTCCTGCATCAGTACGTCGCGCTGCAGCGAAGGATCGGACTCGAAAACGCGTATGGCGAAACGCACCTGGTTGCCGTCTTCGGACAGGTACGGGCGTACGAGTATCTCCTTCATTGCGTCCGGCAGCTTCTTGTAAAGGACGGAAAGCTCGAAATTGTCCGATACGATCTCTTCCTCGACCTGCCTGAGCACTTCGATCGCCGTGTCGATCGACAGCACCTTGCCCGTTTGTGGTAGCGATTCTATGTACTGATGTACGTTCGATACATCCGGAAGCCTGCCGGTATTGAACCAGTAGCTGGTCGCGGTGATGCCGCCACTCTCCGCATCGTCCATGCCGAACTCGGCGAGCAGCGGGTCCTCCCACATTTCTTCCTGGCGCTCGAAGAACTCGGCCGGGGCGTCGATGATCACGTCCAGCGGTGTCGTGCCGCCGAGTTCCTGATCGATGATCTCCATGCCACGGTAGATCTCGGTCGACTCCTTGAAGTAGTCGATAAAGCGGTTTTCCACCGTGAGGAAGCTCATACCGGCAACGCTCAGAAGGGCGAGAATGCCGGCGGCCGCCAGGAAGCCGGGACCGCGAGCGTGTATCTGCTGCGCGAAAAAGTGCGTGATCCTGTCCGTCAGGTCGCTGCGCTGGTGAGGTTCTCCCGGCTTCAGGAAAATCAGGGCAGCGGGCATCAGCGTGAACACCAGGACGAAAGCGACCACGATGCCCGTGGCCATCATCCAGCCGAAATCGATGACCGGCCGGATCCCGCTGAATAGCAGTGAGCCGAAAGCCACCATCGTCGTGATCGCGGTGTACAGGCATGGCACGGTCTTGGCGCGAACCATTTCCCTGACCAGTTCTTCCTGACCGGCATCCGGCGATTCCTCGTGGAGTTCGCGATAGCGGACGACGAGGTGGATCGCGAGCGACAGCGTGAGGATCAGCAACAACGACATGAAGTTGGATGAGACCACCGTCACCGGCCAGTCGACGAGGCCGAGGAAGCCGACCATGATCACTCCGGCAGCCCCGCAGGCCAGCATCGGCAGGATGACCCAGCGGGGCTTGCGGAATGCGACGGCGAGGATCACGACCAGGAAGCAAAGCACGCCTATTCCGAAGACAAGCAGGTCGTGACGGATGAAATCGATCGAATCGGACACGATCATGGGCACGCCGCCCAGGTGCAGTTCGGCCGTGTCGTGGTGGCGATCGATAATGCTGCGAATCTCGGCGATGTCGCTGCTTTGCTGGTCCCGCAATTTCAGGCTGTGCGCGTCGAACTCCGCCGAAACGGCGTCCAGGGTCGCCCGTTCATCGGCGGAGAGCTGGCCATGAAGGCTCTTTTCGCGCAATTCATTGCGCTGCTTCAGCAAGCGATGCCAGGTTTCATCGCGCCGGAAGTTGACCTGCATCGCCGTGGTTCTTCCATCCGGGCTGATGATCAGGTTGCGATACATCGGACTCGACGGGAACTCCTGGCGCGCCAGCTCCTTGTCGGTCCGCGGGCTTTCGAGCGTCGGCATCTTCTCGCTCAGCTCGGCGAGGCTGACCGGCGGGCTCTGGATGAGCGGCACGTCCAGAAGGCTTGTGACGGATTCGACGTGCTCCATGGCTGCGATTTCGTCGCGCAAGGCCTGCAGGTCCGCCAGCACCGCATCGCTGAACAGGTCCTGGTCCGGCGTATACGTCACGATCAGGTAATCATCCGAGCCGTAACGCGCCCGGATGGAACGGTAGTACTGCAGTGCTTCGTCGTTCTCCAGCACCAGCGAGTCTGCGGAAGCGTCGAGCCTGAATGCCGGCGTGTGATACGCAAAAAAAGCAACCACGAAAGCGACTACCAGCAGCGTAATGGCCGGTCGTTTCAGGACAAACCTGTCGTACGCATTCAGCAGTGAGACCAACGGCTGTCTCTTGTAACCGGTCTTGCGACGAACGCTATAATGACCACCAGGCCACCAAGAATGAGGCCGCAGCGCCGATCTGCAATCGTGGAAAGCAGCAATACACGCCTGTGGACCACAAAATCGACCTGGGTGGCCAAAAAAACCATATTTTGCAGGTACTTGTGATTTTCGTAGCGCAAGGCGAGCGCTGGTTTATGTCACAGTCGCAACCTACAGACACCCATGTCACGGATAATTTGAGTCACCACAGGCAGGCAGAACGGACGACAATGATCAATCTACCCGATGGCATCGTTTCGGTGCATCTCGGCAACGAACGGTACCGCGGTGCGTATTACTTTCGCGGCGACAAGCTGGTCGTCACTGCCTACGGCATGAAGGAATCCTCCGCCGACCTCGAGGTTCTCGGCGGGGAACGTGGCAAGGCCGTGGTCAATCTTGCCAAACTCGTCCTGATCGACATGGTGCGCGCGTCACAGGCGATTCCCGACTGGCACCCTGAACTGGCTCTTTGCGGCACCACGACACAGATCTACTACTAGCGACGGATCGTCAGGACACAGTGACAAGGGCCGTCCTTCTTGAACGATGGTGCCGTCCACCTGATCCGCTTTATTGGTACGTTTTGCCGCGGTGCCGCAGCCAGCCGCCCGGATGCCGGCCCTGCGGGTCGTGGTGCGTCCAGTGAATCACACCTCCCTGTGGATTAGAGCGGAATTCACCATGGAACTCGACCGTGTCACCCTCGCGGATCCCCTGGATGCGGGGTGCCAGGTCGATGTTGTGCGCAATTAGCAGTGTCCTTCCGTCGGCGAGCCGCAGTATGAATCGCTGGTGCCGGCTGCCGTCATTGTCATCCGACAGGATGCGTATCACGGTGCCCGAGCCTTTTGCCAGGCGGCCGTCGACGAGGGCGGTCGTGGTGCCTGGCCCGGCGGCCGGCGTGGCAGCGGTCCCCGCCGGCGCCTCCCGGGACAGCGACGCATCGTCCGGGCCATGGAATGCCTGGTAATAGTAAACCGCCGCAAAGACGATAAGGACCGGGAGGTATCGCTTCATGAAAATCGCGTTGCCGGGGACGCCCATGACCTTTTCACATCAGGTTCGCACGCGCAAGCGTTCGATTTACTGGCATTTAATACATGATTTTCGCTACGATTCGTCCGTCGCGAACGATCAAACCCATTGAGAAGGACCCGAAATGAATAACAAGAACGAAAGCGTCCGGTCCGGAGGTCGCCGCACATCAGCAGAATTCGACTGGACCGGTTTTGCGTGGCGCCTGGCCGCCACCCTGGTACTCGTCCTTGCCACCTACAACCCCAGCGGCTGGTCCTACGTGCACTGGGTCCAGAACGGGTTCTCCAATGACGGACTCGGCCCGGAGCATTTTGTCGTCGGCGTCGTCGTCCTGATCGGCTGGGTCATCCTGCTGACCGCAACGCAACGCTCGATGGGGACCTTCGGGTTGATTCTCGAGGCGCTGCTATTTGGTGGACTCGTCTGGTTACTGATCGACTTCGGCGTTTTGCGCATCGACTCGGTCTCGGAGTTCACCTGGGTCATCCTGATTATCCTGTCCGTCATGCTCGCGATCGGCCTGAGCTGGTCACATGTCTGGCGCAGGCTGACGGGCCAGTTCGAAGTCGACGACAACTAATCTGGGGACAGTGACTTCAAGTGCCAGGCGAAGTCTCCTTTCGCCTGGCACTTAAAGTCACTGTCCCCTATTTGGCTCCTTTTCAGAGATCGTCGAGCCACTCGAGTGCGAGTGCCAGGAAAGGGCCCGCATCGCCGCGACCGCCTTCGTCCCGGAACGCGGCGCGCGCGTCGGGAAACACCGTGAAGTGATGGTCCATCCGCGGGATGATCTCGAACCTGGCGAGGCCCGGGCGTTGCCGGTTGACGATGCGGACCACGGTTTCGTGGCCGGCCTGATTCTCGAACCAGTCGTATTCGCCCATCACCATGAGTACCGGCACGTCGATGCGGCCCCAGGCGGCCGTCCAGTCCTGCTGCTGCGCCTGCTGATGGAATGCGAACGCGCGGCCGTAATGCGCATCGGCCGATGTGCCGATGATGTCGGACCAGACGGCCGCCATGGCCGGGTCGGCTTCGATGATTGCCGGAGGATCCATGCCCTTCAGCAGGTACTGCGCATAAAAAGCCTGGTGTTCGCGCATGCGCGTTGCAATGTCCTCGGCGCCGTTGTCGCCGAGCTCCAGGGCGTTGCGGTCGAATGCCTGCATGCGTTCGAACCAGGTTTTCGCACCGCCGCCCCAGCCGAGCACGCCGACGATCCCGGGCATGTCCGCCGCTACCTGCGAGGCCATGCGGGACCCCATGCTGGCGCCGAACACGACGATGCGGCTCGTGTCGACGTCCGTTCGTTCGGCTAACGCAGCCATCGCGGCGCGGTGATCGGCGAGTTCCGTCTCGTAATCGAGTTCTGAGCACGGCCCGCCCTCTGAATCGGCAACGCCGCGTTTGTCCATTCGCATCACGGCCCAGCCGGACTCGCGCACCATCCCGCGCATCATCTGTAACCAGCCGTTGTCCCGATCCGGCCGTATTTCGACCGTGTCACAGGACAGCCACTGCACAAAGAGAATGACCGGCGGCCGTTTCACGCCCGAGGGTTTTGTGACGATCGTGCGCAGACGGACTCCGTCACCGACGTCCAGCGAGCCGTATTCGATATCGACGCCCGGGTAGGCTTCCTCGTGGGCGCCGTCGCGGCGCGGCAGGTCCGCCACGGCGGTATGGCTAAAGACCAGGAGGATTACCGGGACCAGATTGAAGTTCAGTGAACGCATTGCATGCCTCCGAAAGTTGCGAAAGCACGCAAGTCTGCCCCGGGTTATGCGCCCGGTCTTGCCGGATTCTCAATAAATGCTTGCCGATTTCTGTATCGGCAAGGGTCTAGCGCCCCTGGGCCGCGCTGCGCCGAAAATCCGTCGGCGTCATGCCGATACGGGCCTTGAACGCGCGATTAAAAGCGCCGATCGACCCGTACCCGACCTTCATCGCGATGGACAGCACCGGTACCCGGGCCTGCTCGGGCCGGGCGAGCTCCTCGCAGGCCTCGCGGATGCGCCAGGTGTGCAGGAAGTCATTGAAGTTGCGGTGGCCCATACCGTGATTGATGACGCGACGCAGCACGTGTTCGCTGGTACCGAGGCGATCCGCCAGCGCGCCGATCGTCAGACCTTCTTCGAGATACACGCGCTCGCTCTCCAGCGCCTGCCGGAGGGTTTTCAGCACCGCAGCTTCCAGCCGGCCCAGCGGGACCGTTGCGGCGGTGCGTGATGGGTCGAGCCAGCTCTCGGAGCGCAGCTGGAGCAGCAGCCACGCGGCGCCAAGACTGACGATCGTAACGATCGCCATGTTGGTCCGGACCGCGAGCACGGGCGTGGAAACGCCGAGCAGCAGGTTATAGGTCTGCACGCCGAGCGCGAGCGCGAGGTAGACGCCGGTCGCGGCCGCGAACACGAAGCGCAGCCGGCGGCGGCGCTCGACGAGGTCCACGGCCATGTCGCGTCCGGCTTCGTACAGGCCCAGAACGACGAACACGAGCAGCGCGCCGTCAATACCGAATCCGGCGACCGTCTCCCAGGCGCTCGCCGCTCCGGCGCGATACTCGGGCAGGAATACGAGCTGCTGCCAGGTGCCCGTGATGGCAATGGCGCCCACAATCGCGAGATGCTGCGGACCGAGCGTTGCATTATCCGTGAACAGCGCCCGGGCAAACAGCCAGAACCAGACGGCCTTGGTCACGCACAGGGCGGTCAACGGCCATGCCCAGATCGAAAGATGTGGCCGGATTCCGGGAATCGACGTCACGAAGAACGCGGCGACGGCGAGACAGAACAGTGCCCCCGGCAATGCCGCCCGGCGCTGCCGGGCCGTTGCCAGTAGCAGTCCGGCCAGGAGCAGCGCGGCCATGACGGTGATGGTGCGAAAAACGATATCGGTGGTCTCAGGCATGCGGGCAACCCGGTTCAGGACTACAGGTTCTTTTGAGTGCCCGGCGTGGCAGGAGTTCGCGCCGGGTTCCTATCCGGAGCGATAAATGCGTTCGAACACCCGGTCCATGCGCTGGTGCAGGAGCTCGAGAAAGCGATCGATATCCGAAATCCGGCGAAAGGTCAGGTAGCCGGTCTCGAGAAATTCCTGCAAGGCACCGAAGCCGGCGGCATGCGCCGGCCTGCGCATCGTCCTCAGCAGCCCGCCGATCAGCGGTACGCGGACGAGCTTCTTGAGCGTCTCGCCGAGATCGACTGCGAGACGCACTAGTTCCATGCATTCGTCGTACGAACTCACCTTGCGGCACGCGACGAAGTAGTCCTTCTCGGCAATATGTGGCGGCAGTTCGCCGTCGACCAGCAGTTCGCGGCAGATACCCAGGTTGATCTCGAGGGCTCGCGCGTTGAGTTCGACCGCGGCGGCAGCGGTCGCGAGTGGATGCGCCGGCAGGCTCCTGACGATCACCGGCGTAGCGCGTTCGATATCGTGGTCGCGATCGCTTATGCCGACGCCCGCGAGATCGCTGACGATGAAGTCCACCGCTTCCGCGTAGCCCTCGGGCTCGAGCAGGTCCGAGAAGAACGGCAGCATGTAGTCGAGCTGCCAGCGGGTGAATCGGTCGTAGGACTCGAACAGCGCAGCGTCGTCGAGGTATTCCGAGTGCAGATCGTTGCTGCGCGCAATGCAGAGGCGGAATTTCGCCGCTGCCTGTTTTCTGCTGGAAAGTGCCATGTGACCGCGATTCTCGAAGCCAGCCGGGTTTGAATACCATTCGTAGTTACGCGTACCGCGACCGTGTTTTGCCGGCCCAGGCTTGTTCCTACGGTTGTAGGAGCGGTTCTGGAACCGCGAATGATCACTGCCCCGTTGACACGGGCGGAAAAATAAGTAACCTATCGGTTACATGTTAGACGACCCGACCATGGACAACCTGTTTCAGGCGCTCGGCAACAAGAGCCGCAGGCGCATGCTCGACATTGTAAAAGGCAAGCCCGGCATCGCGGTTGGTGCGCTGGCCAGTGAGTTCGACGTCAGCCGCATCGCTGTAATGAAGCACCTGGCCGTCCTGGAGGACGCCAACCTGATCGTCTCCGAGAAAGACGGCCGCGTGCGAAGGCTCTACTTCAACGCGGTGCCGATACAGATGATCCACGAGCGCTGGACGACCGAGTACAGCGCGTACTGGGCGGGACAGTTAACGCGCATCAAGTACATCGCCGAATCGGGTCACCAGGAAAACGAGAAAGAGGGGGAGCAACGCAAATGAACGACAGCAGGTATGCGGAAAAGCAGGTTTACAAAGTACTGATCAATGCGCCCATCGAGACCGTGTGGTCGGAACTCGTGGATACGACGAGGCCACGGCCGTTTTTCTGGAACGGGTCGTGGGATACGCCGGGGTTCGCGGCCGGGAATCCGTACCGCGTCGCGTCAAACCAGGGCAGGGCCGTTGCGGTCATCGGGCGGATTCTCGAGATGGAGCCGCCGCACCGGCTCGTCACGACCTTCCGGCTTACTGCTTTGCCCGACCCGCCATCTCGGGTCACCTACGTGTTGCAAGAGAAAGACGGCGGCACCGAGTTCTCTCTCATCACCGAACAGGTGCTCGCGGGTTCGAAGAGCGAGAAGTCGATGGCAAGCGGATCGCGCTTCATCGTCGACAACTTCAAGGCTTATGTCGAAACCGGCAAGGTCACGTTCGGTGCAGGTATCACGCTCGCGATGTATTCGCTGCTGGCGCCGCTGATGCCGAAATCCATGCGAGCCGAAAACTGGCCGCTCGACAAGGCCGAATAGACGAGGAGACGAATCGATGCCTGCATCACCTGAAGACATGGCGGCGACGATGATTGCCAACATGAAATCCAAAACCGGCAAAACGCTCGAGCAGTGGCTTGCTATTGCAAAGAAGACCGGCGCGGACAAACACGGTCAGATCCTCAAGGCGCTGAAATCCGACCACGGCCTCACTCATGGCTATGCCAACCTGGTCGCACACAAGCTGTTGAAGAGCGATGCCGGCAGCAAAGCGGCGGGCGGGACGGACCTGGTCGCAGCGCAGTACGCCGGGCCCAAGGCGGATCTGAAGCCAATCTACGACGCCGTTATCAAGGCGGCGCGCTCAATGGGCAAGGACGTCGAGATCGCGCCGAAGAAGACCTACGTCAGCCTGCGCCGCAACAAGCAGTTCGCCATCGTGCAGCCGTCGACGCGGACGCGCGTCGATCTCGGTATCAACCTCAGGAATGAAAAAGCCCGTGGCCGACTTGAAAAGTCGGGCAGTTTCAACGCGATGGTCACCCATCGCGTGCGCCTCGAGAAGCCCGCCGACGTCGACAAGGATGTCAGAGCCTGGCTGAAAAAGGCGTGGGCCGACGCCTGAGAGCCGATTGCCAGCCGTTCAAATCTGCTTGCTGGCCAGCGATGTCATGTCGACCTGCTCGCTGCCCGCCAGCTGGCCGAGAACAGGCAGGCCGCGAATCCGCTGTCCCGTCGCGGCAAAAATGGCGTTCGTGAGGGCCGGCGCCGCCGACGGGATACCGATCTCACCGACACCGGTCGGCACATCGTCGTAATTGGGAATGTGCGTCTCGAAGCTCAGGCCATCCGAGCACTATTCGTAGTTGCGCGTATCGCCGGCTTTGGCGCCGTGCCCCCGAAACCATACCGGCCCGCACTGAGGCGGGCCGGCACTTGCGTACTGATTCTGCCTGGAGCTGCGTCGGGCCTTACTTCACCTGCAATCTGTTGTGCAGCTTTTCGACGCCTTCAACGTTACGAACAAGCTTGGCGATATCGCTGACGGTGTCTTTGCTGTCTACAAAACCACCGATCAAGGCTTCGCCATTCCTCACGTCTACGACGACGGTTGTTGCACCGCCGAGGCCTTCAGCGTCGGCAAGTTTCAGCTTGATCGCGGCGTGTATCTTCTCGTCGTCGATTACCCGACCGAAACTTCTCTTGCCCGGCATTACCACCATGGCATCGATCACATCCTCGACGTAGTCGACGTTCCTGGCGATCTTGATTGCTTCCGACTGCTGTTCTTTGGAATCCACAAAACCGATGAGCAGCACTCGTCCCAAGTGGCTCTCTACATTGATGTCGCCGGCGTCGACCGTCGAATCGTCGATGAGTGCGAACTTGGTCTGCGTCGCGATTGCCGTGTCATCCACGGATTCCCCTACCGTACGCGTCGATTCGGCCGACGCCGTACCGAGTACCGCCAGGAGCAGGCAAAGTACGGTTGCTCTGATGCTGTTATTACTGGTCATGAATCTTGTCTCCTGTAAGACATGCCGCCCGGTCAGTCTTCTGAATACTCTCTCCGGCTCAGGCAGCCGTCCTGGTCCTTGTCCGCAGTGTCGAATGCAACGTACATCGCAGCCTGGAAGCGGCTGGTGTCCACGTTCCTGGGCCGCACGGTCTCACCCGCGTCGTTGATAGCCTCGGGATGCTCCTCACCAGCGATCAGGTTGTCACGATTGGCATCGAGCATATAGAAGAACTGGAGAGAGCTGTTGCGCAGCTCTTCCCAATCGACGCACTCATCTCCGTTTGTGTCAACCTGCTCGAAATTGAGAATTCCCTCCAATTCATCTTCGGCCAGCGCGGTATTAGCAAGCGCAAGAACAAGTACGCTGCCGCTCAGGCAAGTCATTAACTTTTTAATCTTCATTGCTTTGTATCCTGTCTCAGTTGCTGCTGGCGCAATCAGTGATAGATCTCGAACGTGGCACGGCAGCCGTTGTCAACCCAGATGCCGCCGCGATCGTATCCCCAGTCCTGTCCATGGCGACAGTCAGCCTTCGAATGCCTGCGTACGAGTTCGACGCGGGCGTTATAGACATTTGTGCGGCAGTGGTTGTAGCGGCCGTTCTCTGATGCACAATTCACGGAGTCGACGCGATGATGGTTGTAATTTTGCGAGTAATGCTGCTGATTGTAGTCGTATTCGTAATGATCGTTGCTGCGCTCGTCCTCGTGTCTCTCATGTGCTTTGTGGGCTGCGGTTGCACCCAGCGCGATGAGCGCGATGCCGGCAACCGCGGCGGCCGCGTCATCGGATCTGTCGTCATGCGTGTAGTTATCGCTACCCACGCGGAACACGGCGCGGCAACCGTTCGATACCCAGAT
>CBDUCE010000020.1:0-23100 GCA_965365575.1 uncultured Gammaproteobacteria bacterium | reverse complement strand
GACAAATCATGGGCATTTTCACGAGATTCAGTGACATCGTGAACTCCAATATCAACGCCATCCTGGACAAGGCGGAGGATCCCGAGAAAATCGTTCGGTTGATGATCCAGGAGATGGAGGACACACTGGTCGAGGTTCGATCCGCAGCCGCGCGCTCGATCGCCGACAAGAAGGACCTTAACCGCAAGCTCGGCTCGCTCGAGTCCGAGCTGCAGGACTGGGACGAAAAGGCAGAGTTGGCCTTGCGCAAGGGACGGGAAGACCTCGCGAAAGCGGCACTGGTTGAAAAGTCGCGAGTGCAGAATGCTGCGGATGCCGTCAAATCCGACTACGCAGCCGTCGACGAAGGTCTGGCAAAACTCAACGACGACATTGCGCGTCTGGAAGCAAAACTGCAGGACGCCAAGACTCGGCAGAAAGCGCTGCTTGCAAGGCACAAGACGGCCAACAGCCGGCTGGCTGCGCGGAAAAAGATTCACGACTACAAGATCGATGATGCGATGGTTCGATTCGAGCAGTACACGCGGCGCATCGATGACGTCGAGGGGCGTATCGAGGCGTACGATCTCGGCCTGCCGAAGGACCTGAATCACGAGTTCGCGAGCCTCGAGGCCGAGGAGTCCGTGCAAAAGGAGTTCGACGAGCTGAAACGTCGCGTGCAGGGTGAAACCCGGCGGGCGGCCGATTCGGAGTAAGCGCACATGTATGCACTCATGACTCTTGCGGTCATTCTGTTCCTTACGGTTCTTGCGCCGCTGATTGTCATTTTCTACTTCATCACGAAGTGGAAGCAGACTCGCGAGATATCCGGCGATGACGAGCGCATGCTCGAAGAGCTCTGGACGCTCTCGCAACGCCTGGAGGAACGGATCGAGACGCTCGAGCGGATACTCGAAGACGATTCAACAACGCACAGGAGGCAATAAATGAGGCAAGGCACCTGGAATACCGACTACGGTTCATTCCGAGGTTTCTACCGTGATCGGGAAAACGGCTGGATATTCGGCGTCTGTGCCGGGCTGGCCGACCGCTTCAACCTGCAGGTGGGCGCGGTACGCGTCCTCGCGGTAATAAGCCTGCTGGTGTTTTTCTGGCTGACGGCAGCCGTCTATATTGCTGCGACCTTGCTGATTCGGGAAAAACCACTGATCTATTCCGGTGCGCGCTCAGAGTACGAGTTCTGGCGCCGCGAACGGAGACATTACTGGAGGGCAGAATGACTAGCCATGCTTCCGTAACCGAGCGGCGCTTCTTTCGCAATGCCGACAAGGCGATGCTCGGCGGCGTGTGCGCAGGGATTGCAGACTATTTCGGCTTCAATCTATGCGTCACGCGCTTACTCGCGGTCATCGCCTTTTTTACGATGCCCTTGACACTGATCGGCTACCTGGCGCTGGTCATCCTGATACCGAGCGCCTCCGCAAAGGACAAATCGCGCCCCGTCGATCCCGAGTTCCACAGGGCAGTGCGTTCCTCGCCATCACAAACGATGAGTGACGTACGAAGCCGGTTCAAGTCGCTCGACAGACGCCTCGCGCGTCTCGAGAAGTACGTGACGTCCTCGCGTTACCAGTTGGACCGTGAGTTCGACCGGCTCAAGGACTGATCAGTCAGCAACCAGGGGATGTGTTGATGAACACGATGTTCTATGTGGTCTGTATCGTGGCGATCGTGCTCTTCGCGAACACGGTGCAGCAGTATCTGAAACTGCGCCACCGAAAAGAAAGCAAGAGCGCGCCGGCAGACGAAACGCAGGCGCAGCTGGACGCTCTCGAGGACCGGATCAGGGTGCTCGAGAGGATCGTGACGGAGAACAAGTTTGATCTTCGTGACGAGATCAATAAGCTCTGACGCATGGATGAACAGGCGCCACGTATCGCGTCACTACTCGACAACCTGGGCTTTACCACCCGGAACGTCAGCCTGTTGACCATCGGTGTGGCCGAGGCCGACATACCGGACATCGACGCCGTGCATGCTTACGAAACGCTGCCCGGCACGGAAGATCTGCCAAAGACCTTGAGAGTGCAGCTGGGAATCGTCGTTGTGCCGCTCGGCGCCGCGGCGCGAACGGATGCAGAGCAGCTCCTGGCCCGTCTTCGAGACGTTCATTGCGAGAAGGTGCTGCTTCTCGACACGGGCGCAGCGTGGAGCCCGGAAGACCTGAGGTCGCTCGGTTACCTGGAAATAAACCCCCCGCAGGTTGACGGGCGTTGCTACCTCTTCGACCCGGACCTGTTCAACCAGCCACGTGAGTGGAACAATCCATCGGACTGGGCCAATCCTGATAACTTCCGAAAATATCGCTGGTAGGGTCTAGTCCGATTTCCGTTCGGACTTGCGCGCATTGTAGGCGCGAACCTGCTGATTCCACTGTTCGCCGAACAGGAATTTTTCCTCGTTTGCCGCGTCAAAGCGCTTTGACAGCAATTCGTCGCGGCGCTGGATGGTTTCCTCATCCGGATTATCCATCGCCGCAATAGCGTCCTTTTCTTCCTGTTCGATGCAGTCCAGGTACTCGTCGACGGCCGCGATAAATGCCTTCACGGCTGTCTGCGCTGCGATCATGTCTTCCTTCGATGCGACGCTTCCGTCCGGCAGGGTTGGACGTTCCGGGTATTCGCATGCGAAACCGAATGCCGGTATGGCGAAGAGGAGGAGCGCAGCTGAAAGTATTGTCAGATTTTTCATTGGGTCACTTCAGGCAAAAGGGCAGATCCGAGTCGTGTACGCCCAGGTCAGGATGATGGCTTATTTAAGCATGATGTCGGTAACGAGTGAAGGCGCCAGACAAGTCACGCAAACAACGCCCGATGCCTGTCCGTGCCTTCAGCCTGAGCAAGGAGAAGCTCAAGGAAGCTGTCTGAGCTCATCGGGTCGCCGAACAGCAGGCCCTGCACGTACGTGCAACCGAGTCGTTGCAGAAAGGCGAGCTGATCCTCGGTCTCCACGCCTTCTGCAACGACATCCATATTGAGATTGCGGCCCATCTGGATGATTGTGCTGACGATGGTCGCATCATCCGGATTGCTCGACACGTGGCGCACGAATGACTTGTCGATCTTGAGCGTACTGATCGGAAACTGCTGCAATGCGCTCAAAGACGAATAGCCGGTGCCGAAATCGTCGATGGCAAGATGTAAACCGAGCGCATACAGCTGGTCCAGCAACTTGATTGTACGCTCCGGATTCTCCATCAGCGTGGTCTCGGTTATCTCCAGTTCCAGGGACGTGGGCGAAACCTCGTAACTACGCAGTATCGAGCCGATTCGACGGGTGAAGTTCGGTTGTCGCAGTTGCTTCAGCGACAGGTTGACGGAGACCCGGCCGGGGGACGATACCGACCGCTGCCAGAACCGGAAGTCTTCGCATACCTTGTCGAGCACCCATTCCCCGATCTCGATGATGAGGTTCGTCTCCTCCGCGATCGGAATGAAGTCTGACGGCAGAATCATGCCTCTCTCGGGCAGTTCCCATCGGACCAGCGCCTCGGCCCCGAAGACCTCGCCGGTCTCCAGGTCGTACTTCGGTTGGTAGTGAACGAGCAGCTCGTCGCGTTCGAAGGAGCGCTTCAGCTTGCTCTTGGTCATCAACCTCTCGACGGCAGCCTCATTCATCGCGGGCTCGTAATATGAGAAAATGTTGCCGCCGGCCTTCTTGGCGTGGTACAGCGCGGCGTCGGCATTGCGGATAAGGTCGATGACGTTCGGTGCGTCCTTCGGATAGTAGGCAATGCCCATGCTCGCGGTCATGAAGACCTCCTGACCCTGCACGAAAAACGGGTCTGCCAGCCTGTCCAGCACGAACTTCGCCAGGGTGTCGGTCCGCTTCCCGCCGCTCTCGTCCGGCCCGAGCCCGTCCAGAATTACGGCAAATTCATCGCCCGCCAGCCTGCCGATGGTCGAGTCTTCGGGTAGCGCCATACTCAGCCGTTCCGCCACGGTCTCCAGCGTCGTGTCGCCCGCCAGGTGCCCGAAGGTATCGTTGATCTCCTTGAAAGCGTCAATATCGATATAGAGGAGGCACAGGGGCCTGGAACTCCTGCGAGCCCGCGCTATACGCCGTTGCAGAAGATGCTGGAACTGCATGCGGTTCGGGATCTTCGTAAGCGCGTCGATGCGCGCGAGGTAGCGGATGCGTTTTTCTGCGCGCCGTCGCTCCGTTATGTTCTGCGCCGCGTAAATTCGGTCGCCGGATTCGGCCTCCTTGCCGCCAAGAAAGGAACAGGTGTAGGAAACCGGGATCGATTCGCCGAGCTTGCTCTCGAAAAACGCCTCGCGCGGCAAGCCGGATGGCGTCTGGTCGACGAGCGTGCCGCTTTTGCCGGAGCCAATGATCCGGTCGATGGATGCGCCAAGGAGTTCCTGTTCCCCGTAGCCGAGCAGGTGCGATGTGGCTTTATTGATCCGCTTGATCGAGCCGTCGTTGCCTGTAACGATGATGGCATCGTTCATGCTGGACAAAATGCTGTCGACATAATCGCGAGAAATGGTGGTGGCTTTGAGCTTGTCTCGCATGTCGTTGAATACAGCAGCGAGTTCACCAAGTTCGCCCGGCTGAACGCGCAGCGGTTCGCCGAAGTCGGAGTCACGGAGCTTTTCCGCTTCGCGCTTGAGCTCGCGGATTCGTTTTGTCTGGCTGCGGGCGATAAACCAGATCGCGATTCCTGAAAACAGCAGAATCAGGGCGGAAAAAATCTCGACCCACACGAAATTCATGGTCATGCCGTCTTCAGCGACCTGTGCCCGCGCTGCAGCAGCAGGTAAGGCTGACAAGACCAACACCGAGGGAATCCCCGAAACGGATCGCGCCATCGCAGTAATCCGGAAAAAGTTGCAGCCGATCATCGCCTTGATGTCCAGGGTGATACGGGGGCCGGGCGCAGCGGCCGCCGACGGCCGTACCTAACCGTTATTATTTTGCGTCAAGTTTAGCACTTGCATGAAAACGTCGCCGCGTCTGTGCGAGGCGAATCATTTCAACTGAAACTATTTGCCTCGAATATCGATTCAGTCTCCGGTCTGCCGCTTTTCGATGAATTCGGTTGGTTCCGGCTGGCTGGTGGTTCTCATAGTGCCTTCCACGACGGCGCCTTCCGCGACGGCAATCGCTTCCGCGGACACGGTCCCGGTGATTCTCGCGGTATCCGTGATCTCGACGCGGCCGGTGGCCAGGATATCACCCTCGACATGGCCGGAAACAACGACGTTTGCCGCCCGTATCGTGCCTTTCCAGAACGCGCTCTTCGCCAGCATCAGGGTGCTCTTTATCTCACAGTCGCCTTCGACCTCGCCATTGATCTGGAAGTCGCAGTTGCCGGTTATTACTCCGGAGATCCTGCAACCTTCGCTGATGAGCGTGGCGGTGCCGGAAGAACGATCGCGTAAACGTCGACGGCGGGATTCATTCATGCGCTTTGAACTCCGAGGAAAGCGGCGGGCAACAGCGCGCATGTTACCTGCAGTTACGCGGGATTGTCAGTGATCGGCGGTTATTGTTTAACGGTATCGCGCTACTTTTCGATGTAGCCGTAGCCGATTGTCTCGATCTCCACCAGGACGCTACCTTCGAAAATCAAGCGGCGCATGAGCTTTCGCGGCCCGAAATTGTAGATGAACTCGGTGATGACGACTTCCGTTGCGAAGTGCCCTACACCAGGCGTGCGGTAGTAGATGTAGCCGGGGTTCCGCAGTCGAAAACGATAGTCATAGGCGCGCACCGTACGCCCGAGGTACCTGGCGGACGTTGGCTCGCCGCAGGCCGCGACTACCTGCTGCTCATGCATGCCGTCGCGCACCAGCTTGCCGCCGCAACGAAAAGCCAGCGCCGGGTCGGCGGCGAGGAGCAAAACCGCAGCCAGCAATGCGGTCAGAATCCATTTCGAGGGAACCACGTTCATCATCGCCGGTAACAACCAGGTGGGCGCACACTACCCATACCGTATCGCATTTTTTCGTTATTCGCAGCGCGTGCGCCGTCGCATGTCTTTTATTGGACAGTCCGGTCGCCGACGGGTTCACCGGTCAACGCTCGCGGATAAAGCGCGTCAGCCGGGCTTGTGGTAAAACGCTCGTTATGAATCAGGTGTTTGAGCAGCGCCTCGCAGCCCTGCTGACCCATGACGGCGCTTCCGTCGCCGGGGGCAAGAGGGGTGTCGAGAAGGAATCTCTGCGCGTTACTTCCGACGGTTACCTGGCGCAGACACCGCATCCGCAGGGCCTGGGTTCGGCACTGACCAATCGCTTTATAACAACCGATTTTTCCGAGGCATTGCTCGAGTTCGTGACGCCGGCACTGGGTAGCACCTGGGAGGCGCTGCAGGTGGTCTGTGACATACACCAGTTCACCTACCAGCAGCTTGGCGAAGAGCTGCTCTGGTGCGCCAGCATGCCCTGCCGTTTGCCGGCTGACGCGGATATACCGCTGGCGCGATACGGTAATTCCAATGTCGGGCGCATGAAGACCATCTACCGGCGCGGGCTGGGTCATCGCTATGGCAGAAACATGCAGACGATAGCCGGGGTGCATTTCAATTACTCGCTGCCCGAGTCTTTCTGGCCGGGATACCGGGAGATACTCGGTGAAGATGTCGGCGAGAGCGAATTCCGGTCAACACACTATCTCGGCCTGGTCCGCAATTTCCGCCGCTTCGGCTGGATCGTGCTCTACCTGTTCGGTGCGTCGCCGGCCCTGTGCAAGTCCTTCGGGGGCGGTAAGGCACAGGCGATGCCGGAACTCAACGCCGAGACATGGTACGAACCCTACGGAACGTCGCTGCGCATGAGCGATCTGGGCTACAACAATCAGACTCAGGCAGGTATCACGATTTCGTTGAATCGGCTGGACGAGTACATTCGCGACCTGAGTGAGGCGATTCGTACGCCTGAACCCGAATACGAAAAAATCGGCGTCATCAGGAATGGTGAGTACCAGCAGTTGAGCACCAACAAGCTGCAGATCGAAAACGAGTACTACAGCCCGGTACGGCCGAAGCGTGTCGCTCGTTCGGGTGAGCGGCCGACTGCCGCGCTCAGGCGTGGCGGAATCGAATACGTCGAGATTCGATCCCTCGATCTCAATGTGTCCGACCCCGCCGGCATCAACCAGAATACGATGCGTTTCATCGAAGCGTTTCTGATTTACTGCCTGCTCGAAGAAAGCCCACCCTTCGATGCCGAGTCCTTCGAGGAAGCGCAGCACAACCAGTCGCTGACGGCAAAGCGGGGAAGAGAGCCTGGCCTGGAACTTCGCCGCGACGGCAAAGCGGTTGGCCTGTCGGACTGGGCGCGCGAGATTGTCGACAAGGTGGCAGCTGTTGCCGAACTCATCGATCGTCACGAGGTCGACGGCAGCTACCGTGATGCAGTCTCCGTTGCGGTGTCGCTTGTGGCGGAGCCGGATGGCACGCCGTCTGCGCGTTTGCTGCAGGAGCTTCGCGATGCGAAAACCAGTTTCTTCGAATTCGCGCTCGATCTCGCGCGTCGCGATAAGCGGTATTTCTCGTCGATTGCGCCCATGCCGCCGGAAAGGGCGCAGCAGATGGAAAACGAAGCGGCGGAATCGATCCAGCGGCAACGCGACATCGAAGCCGCGGACGATTCGAGTTTCGAGGACTACCTGGCGCGCTATTTCGCGTCCGGTTAGGGCCTGTTAGTTCAGAACGGTATTTCCTCACCGTCGCGCCAGGCGACTTCGCGATGCAAAGCCTGCAGCCGCCGGGTCAGTTCACCGGGGCCACCGTTGCCGATCGTGCGACCATCCGCCTCGAGGACGGGCGTCAATTCGCCCATGGTTCCGGACGTAAATGCCTCGTCAGCGGTATACAGTTCGGTAAGCGACAGGTTGCGCTCGATGGCCGGTATTTCCTGTTCGCGACAGATATCGAGCACCATTTGCCGCGTCAGTCCGGGCAGACAGGCATCGGCGTGCGGTGTGTAAACCGTTCCGCTTCTGACCAAGAAGATGTTGGTGTCGTTGGTCTCCGACACGAAGCCGTTGAGATCGAGCATGACTGCGCTGTCTACTCCGGCAACATTGGCTTCGATAGAGGCGAGGATGTTGTTGAGCAGGTTGTTGTGATGGATCTTGGAATCGAGACACGAGGGCGTATTGCGGCGGGTTGATGCAGAAATAACGCGAATTCCCTCGTCCGAGTAAACCGGCGGTTTCCATTCCGCGAGAACGATCAGCGAGCAGCCCGACTGGTTCAGCTTCGGGTTCATGCCGGACGTAACCTTCTCGCCGCGAGTCAGCGTGAGCCGAATATGCGCGCCGTCACGCATGTCATTGGCCCTGAGCGTTTCGAATACCGCGGCGCGAATTTCCTGCGATGACGGTATCGCGGTAAAGGCCAGGGCCCTGGCTGAATTCTGCAGGCGGGTCAGGTGGGCGGAAAACGCCGCGATCCTGCCTTCGTAGACGCGCAGGCCTTCCCATACCGCATCGCCGCCCTGGACGACACTGTCGAACACGGACACGCGGGCCTCGGCGCGAGACCGCATCTCGCCATTGACGTATACGAGGATGTCCTGGTTGCGCGGGTCGACTGTAGTCAATTCTCTGCTCCTTTCGCGTCGGCACGGATTGCGTGCTCGAAAAGCTTGTCATACCACGGCTGACATTCGTCGAGCAGCGGCTGCAGGCGATCCGGGAATTCCGACTTCGCCCTGTAAGGCGCAAAGCCGGTGCTCTGATGTACTGCGTGGTACCAATGCGGCGCCCAGACGCCGTCTTCCGGCCGCGGACCGGCCTCCCAGCTCAGCATGGCCGGTGTGAATGGAAGCCCGATGTGTTCAGAGAGCGCGCTGAGGACGGCGTGCGGGCTGGTCAGCAGCTCCCGCGAGTCAAGGATGGCTGGCTCCTGCCCGGCGTCCAGCAGGCCGGAATACAATTCCCACTGCCGGCGCAGGCCGGTATCGGCAAGGCGCGGCTCGGGCAGCTGGATCGAAAGCGACGGCAGCATCTCGCGCGGGTCGCGGATCAGGAAGATGTTGCAGGTTTCGTGCAGGAAGCCGAGATCGAGATCCACGAGGTGGTGAGCCATGTGCTTGATGAACAGCCGCGGCTGCGGGTTATTCTCCTGGTGCCGGAGCAGTTGCCGCATGACGGCATCGCCATCGCAGTTCATGGCCGCGATGACGTCGTCTCTTCCCGGGTGTTGGGCGCCCGTCACGCGGAGGTAGTGGCCGTACAGCGGCTCGTCGATCACGGCCACGTTGTCATTCTGCGCGAAACTGTACATCAGCGCCGTCGAAACGTTGCGCGGTCCTGACCACAGGCATATGGCGGTTGTCATTGCATCACTCGGCTGGCTTCGCGGTTCCTGCGGCTGCAGTTTACTGGCATCCGCCCGTGCGGCGAAATGGTGCGTCTGTCCGGCGGCTCGTGTCGATTGTTCGTCACCAGGCCCGTTTCAATGTGCGGTCCGTCACAATTTCGCCCGGGGGTGCTGTGACGACCCGGTCGACTTAACTAAACTCGGGGTCTTCGTCGTGGCGCTCGATGGACTACGCATGTTGAAGACCCTTATTTTCGGATTTCTGTTGGGTATCGTTGGAACCGTCGCGGCGGCCTATTACGTCCCCGTCGTCGATCAGTACCGCGAGTCTTCCATTATTTCCGTTGCCCCCAATGGCGGCAACACGGAATCCTTTCGCATCAACATACCTGTGGATCGCATCATGACTGGTGCTCCCATGCAGGCCGAGCCGTTACCGCCCGGGCTGCGGTGGCCCACCCAGGAGTTGTTCGACGGCGTCCGCGTGGAGTTGTTCAAGGTAAGGAACACGCGCGAGACCGTCATCGGCGTCGCCAGCCGCATGGTCGCGGACAGTGACGCGATACAGGACAGCGTCGAGTGGGTCTTGCACCTTCCGGCCAGGGGCACGTTTTACGTGACGATGCCGGCGCAGCCGGCTGACGGTGTTCGCCGGGTGGGATCTCTGCGCGCGGGAACCCGGGAGTTCCGCCCCATGCAGGGCGAGGTCAGCGAGCGCTGGGTGCCTAACACGGACGATGACGACCCCGACGCCCCGGAAGGGCATATCGAGATCGTGACCTCGTTCGTGGGCACATTTTCCGACGACCTGACTGAAACTGCGCTGACGGAGGGAGCATTGTGATCAGGTACGTCGCGGGACTGCTGTCCGGAATCCTGCTGGGCATGTTTGCAGCCGCAACGCTGCTCTATTTCAATCCACTGGCATCGCGAAACCCCCTGTCGCCGCTGTCGGTCACCAACAACGAGATACTGAGTGTCGGATATTCGGCCGTTCCCACCGACTCGATTCTCTATACCAACGACGGTGAGTCACGCATCAAGCCCTATCCCGAAAAGGTCAGGGAGTTGTGGGAGGCACCGATAAGGCAATCTGAAGTACTGGTGACCGTCGTAACGGACAGCCGCAATAATCCTGCGGGTATCGGTATCAAGTTTTCGTCGGATTCGGAGAAAAGCCGAGTCATTAATGGTGAAGCGCTTGTCGACAGTGCCTGGCACATTCACCTGGTCGAACGCGGCAGCCTGTTCGTGGAGCAAACCGAGAACTACTGGAACTTCCTGCGCCAGATTGTCTTGCCCGCCTACTGGAGCTCGGCCAATCACTGGAAGGGTCTCTGGAACGGCAACATGACCGTGGGGCCGGGCGCCCTCGGCACCGCGGCGGTTTCGGGCGGCACCGGTGAGTTTGCGGGCCTGGAGTCCGAGGCCGTGGAGGCGGTAAGTGCCAGCGCTTACTCGGTGTCCCAGGGACCGGTCGCGATGGACGGACGCCTGACAATCGACGTGACCGGCAATGTCGAGCTGACCGCTAGCGACGTTGCGGGACGCTGAGACCTGCTCGTCAGACCAGGTCCTTCAGCTGTACGCTGGTGTCCGCCAGGCGGTCCGGCGCCATCCTCTGTCGTGCGGCAATCAATGCCTTCGATTGCACGAAATCCCGCGGCGCATTGATAGCGTCACAGGCAATTAATACGCCGTCCCGCAGATACAGGCAGGAAAACGAGCGTGCCGCCGGCTCGCCGCGGACCACCACCTCGTCGTAGCCTTCCGACAATCCCGCGATCTGCAGCTTGAGATCGTACTGGTCCGACCAGAACCAGGGCACTTGTGAATACTCCACGGTTTTGCCACAGATGTTGGCGGCCGCGGTCTTCGCCTGCTCGAGCGCGTTGTGAACGGATTCGAGCCTGACCTGCCGGCCATAGATGCTGTTGGGATGAGATGTGCAGTCGCCGACAGCGTAGATATTCGGGTCTGCCGTCCGGCAGTGGGCGTCCACGACGATACCGTTGTTGACCTCGAGCCCGGCCGACGCCGCGAGTTCGGTATTCGGCACGATGCCGATGCCCGCGATCACGAGGTCCGCAGGTAACGAACGACCGTCATCCGTTCGCACTGCAGTGACCCTCGTATCACCCTCGATCGCCTCGAGCGCGGTCGACAGCATGAGATGGACACCGCGCGCCGCGTGTTCTGCCTGGTAGAAGTCCGAGACGGCAGGCGACACGACACGATTCATCACCCTGTCCGCCATTTCCAGCACGCAGACGTCGAAACCGAGCTGCCGGGTCACGGCAGCGACCTCGAGGCCAATATAACCCGCACCGATGATGACAACGTTCCTGGCCGAGTCCATGTCGCGGCGAATGCGAGAGACGTCGTCGATGCTGCGCAGATAGTGCAACCCGTCCATCTCGCAGCCAGGCACCTGGACATGCCTGACGCGCGAGCCTGTCGCGAGAACCAGCGTGTCGTAGGCAATACGATCGCCGGCCGCGGTGGTCACGCACTGCTGCTCGCGATCGACGGCCGCGATCGGCGTTTCGAGACGTACGTCGATGTCGGGGGCTGCGTAGAATTCCGGGGGCTTGAAGTAGAGACGCTCTGCCGGAAGCTCCCCTGCCAGGAATTTCTTCGAAAGCGGCGGGCGCTGGTAGGGCAGCCAGGGCTCCTCGCCGACGAGTACCACGATGCCATCGAAGCCGTTCTGCCTGAGAGAGACGATGACCTGTCCGGCGGCGTGACCCGCTCCGGCAATTACGAGTTGGTGCGCCAGGGATCCATACCTTATGCAGACGCTTCAGACGGGCTGCAGCGGCCAGAGAATAGGCAACAATATCATCACGGCAATGAATACGACGATGGTCAGCGGTACGCCGACCTTGAGGTAGTCGACGAACCGATAGCCGCCCGGGCCCATTACCAGGATGTTCGCAGGATGCGAGATCGGGCTCGTAAAGCTCGCGGAGGCGGCCATCGCTATCGCCATCATGGCCGTCTCCGGCGCGTAGCCCATGTCGGACATCGCGGATAGCACGATAGGCGACATCAGTACGACGAGAGCAGCGGTAGGAATGATCATCGTCGCCATTGCGGTCACGATATACAGGCCCATGATGACAGGCCAGGGTCCCGCGTCGCCGAGAAAGGTCATGACCTGGTCGGCGATGTAGGTCGCCGCGCCGGTACTCTGCATGGCCGTTCCCAGCGGCAGCATGCCGGCAATGAGGAAGATCGCCCGCCAGTCGATCGCGCGATAGGCCTGTTCCATGGTGAGGCAGCCTGTCAGCACCATGATCGAACCGCCGACAACCGCGGCTACCGAGATCGGCGCATAACCGAGCAGTACGCTAAGCACGACGCCCAGCATGATGGCGGCAGCCACCGGTGCACGCCGCGTGTCAGGCGGTTTGCGGCCGAGAGGCGTGAGGATTAGAAAGTCCGGGTCGGAATCGAGCAGCGCCAGTCGATCACGCGGACCCAGCAGCAGCAGCGCGTCGCCGATCTGCAGGCGCTCGTCTGCAAGGTCCGCCCCGACCGTTTCGCCCTCTCTCCAGATTCCGGCAAGCTCGATCCCGTACCGCTCGCGAAAATTGAGTTCACCGACGGTGCGCCCCGCGAGGCTGCTGCGCGGGTCGAGTGTCGCATCCAGCAGCGTCAGGCGCTCCGAGTCGAACGCACCGAGGTTGGCGGGCACGCTGGTATCGATCTCGAGATCCTGGAGGCCGCGCAGTACGTCGAGGTCCGCCGGCTGACCCTCGATGAGCAGCAGGTCGCCACCCTCGAGGTCATAGTCCCCCCTGGGCATGACGTGTAGTTTGCTCTCGCGAAAGGTCGCGAGTACCCGAAAGTCGAAAACGTCGGCCAGCCGGCTTTTGGCCAGCGTGGTTCCGGCGAGACCGCTCTCCTTCGGTATGCGCACGACGAACATGCGCTCGTCGGTATGGTATTGCTCGGACAGGTCTTCATGGCTGAGCAACTCAATGTCCGCGAAGTCGGAGAATCGTTCGAGTCCGTCTATCGCCTCCTTTTCGCCCTGAACAAGTACCCGGTCTCCGGCACGCAGGGGCACATAGGCCAGGTTCGTCAGTCGATAACCGCTCTTCCTGAGGAGGCCGACGACAGCGACATCGAAGCGGCTTCGGAACGCGGCGTGTCGCACGAGCTCGCCGACCAGCGGTGAACCTTCGGTAATCGTAACTTCCGCGTAGGCGACCTTGGCGGCGACCATGGATTTCAGCACGGGCGCCTCGCGCTCGATGACGAGGTCGCTCCAGCGGCGCAGTTCACGAAACTGATCGACACGGCCCTGCACGAGGATGCCGTCGCCACCGCGCAATACCATCTGCCGGCTGGGCAGCGTGTCGCTGCGGCCATCCCTGATCAGCGCCAGGATGATGAGGCCGGTCGACGTGCCAATACGGCTTTCGGAGAGCGTCTTGCCGACAAGGATGGAGTCGCGCGGCACCCGCAGGAGAAAGGAGCGTTCGTGCAACTTGTATCGCGTGCGCAGGCTACGCTGACTGACATGCTTGTCGCGCGCTCCCCTCTTCCTGGGCAGGAGAAAACGACCGAAAAGAGCGACGAACAGGACGCCGCTGACCATAATGGCGCCGCCCAGCGGCGTGAAGTCGAAGAGTGCGAACGGCTCGTAGCCGCCCAGCACCAGCGACTCGCTCACCAGCAGGTTGGGGGGTGTGCCGATCAATGTCATGAGGCCGCCGAGCAGCGTGGAGTAGGCGAGCGGCATTAGCAGCCGGGAGGCCGGGATGCGGGTTCGCCGTGCCACGTCGACGACGACGGGCAGCATGAGGGCGGCGACACCGATGTTGTTCATGAATGCGGATAGAACGGCGCCCGTGATCATGATCACCAGGATCATCGAGATCTCGCGCCGCCCGGCCACGCGCATCACCTGCCTGCCGATGACGTCAGCGATGCCGGTCCGGGTGAGGCCCTCGCTGAGGATGAACATGGCCCACACAGTGATGACGGCGGTGTTGCTGAACCCGGCAAAAGCACTCTCGGCATCGACGAGACCGGTGATCGCGAGCGTGCAGAGCACCAGCAACGCGACGAGATCCATGCGAATGACTTCGCTGACGAATAAGACCAGCGAGACGCCGAGAATGACCAGAACTATTAAGATCTCGACCGTCATTCGAATTGTTCGGCAGGAAATCCGTTGCTGCAGGTGGCCTGATAATGCCACGATGCTCAATCGATGTCTGATGATTCAATATACGGCGCGCGCATTTCCGTGCGCGGTGACACGCATCGCGTGCGCGATGTCGATTACTACATCCACGAGTGGGGCGACCCGTCCGATCCGCTGATGGTATTCCTGCATGGCTGGGGTGACTCCGGCGCGACGTTCCAGTTCGTCGTCGACGAGTTCGCGTCGCGTTGGCACGTGATCGCACCCGACTGGCGGGGTTTTGGACAAACCCGTTGCCGGGCCCGCGGTTACTGGTTCCCGGATTACCTTGCGGATCTCGACGACCTGCTGCTGAAGTACAGCCCAGCGGCACCGGTTCGGCTCGTCGGTCACAGCATGGGCGGGAATATCGGCGGCCTCTACGCCGGCGTGAGGCCCGAGCGCGTCCGTGCCTTCGTCAACGTCGAAGGCTTTGGTCTCCCCGACACCAGCCCGGACCAAGCGCCGGCACGCTACCGCGAATGGCTGCAGCGATCGCGGGAGGTACCCGGATTCACGCGTTTCGACAGCATGGAGGCGCTCGCCCGGCGCATTGCAGATCGCAGCCCACGGATGTCGCCGGCACAGGCGCGGTTCGTTGCTGATGCCTGGACGGTCGAGGGACCGGATGGTCTGGTGCTGTGCGCCGACCCGGCTCACAAGCTCCCCAATGCGGTGCTGTACCGTCGTGCGGAAGCCGAAGCATGCTGGCGCAGTGTCACTGCGCCCGTGCTGCTCGTGGCAGGCGCCGACAGCGCCGTGTTCGATGCTGTCGGCGGGCGTCCGTCGGACGGCAGCCTGCCATTGCCGTTTCCGGACAGCCGCACGCTTATCATCGAGGGGTGCGGGCACATGGTGCATTTCGAGGCGCCGGCCCTCCTGGCCGCGGCGATTGAGGAGTTTTTGCTTCCTACCCTGTAGCGTCACCTTGTAAATAAAACCAGTACTGTATAAAAATACAGATTTGGGGAGGCCATGGTGCAGGCGAGCAACAGTCCGCGCGAGTACCTGGATGCACTGAACCCGGCACAGCGCGAAGCCGCAACCTTCGGTGAATGCCGGGACGGCGCGTCGCTAGACGCCGGACCGCTGCTCATCGTCGCCGGCGCCGGTACCGGCAAGACCATGACGCTGGCACATCGCGTCGCCCACCTCGTCGTCGAAGGCGTCGATACCAGGCGCATCCTGCTGCTGACATTCACGCGCCGCGCCGCGCAGGAGATGACGCGGCGCGTCGAGTCGATTTTGCGGCAGGCGCTAGCCGACAGGACCAGCGGCCCGTTGCCGGCCGGCATCCTGCCCTGGTCGGGCACATTCCATTCGATCGGCAATCGGCTGCTGCGACAATTTGCGCGTAACCTCGGACTCGATCCCGGCTTTTCGGTTCTCGACCGCGGCGATGCAGCCGACCTGATGGATGTCGTGCGTCACGAGTCGGGGTTGTCGAAGGCGCCGCGCCGTTTTCCGCGGAAAGACACCTGCCTCGCCATATACTCGCGGTGTGTCAATGCGCAGGAGTCTCTGCAAGATACCCTGCAACAGAACTATCCCTGGTGCTCCGACTGGGAAGGCGAGCTGCGCTCGCTGTTCAGGCACTACGTCGAGCGCAAACAGGAAACCCAGGCGCTCGACTACGACGATTTGCTGTTGTACTGGTGTCATCTCGTCGCCGAGCCGGATTTTGCCGACGAGATCGGTGCCCGGTTCGATCATGTGCTCGTCGACGAATACCAGGACACCAACCTGTTGCAGGCAAAGATCCTTTCGGCGCTAAAACCGGACGGCGCGGGTATAACGGTCGTCGGCGACGACGCGCAGTCGATTTATTCGTTCCGCGCTGCCGAGGTCGAGAATATCCTGGGCTTTCCCGCTCAATACTCGCCGCCCGCCCGCGTCATCACGCTGGAGCGGAACTACCGCTCGACGCAGGCGATACTGGACAGTGCGAACTGCCTGATCGCGGACGGCGAGCGCCAGTATAGAAAGAGCCTGCGGTCGCAGTCGTCGCAGGGTGCCAAGCCCCGCTACGTGACGGTTGAAGACGGTGACGCCGAGGCCGAGTTCGTCGTCGAGGCGATTCTCGCCAGCCGCGAGGAGGGGCTCGAACTCAAGCGCCAGGCGGTGCTGTTCCGTGGTTCGCATCACAGCGACCGACTGGAGATCGAACTCGTCCGCCGCAACATTCCCTACGTCAAGTATGGCGGGCTGAAGTTTCTCGAAGCCGCACATGTCAAGGACGTGCTGGCGATCCTGAAATGGGCCGAAAACCCCAAGAATGAAGTCGCGGCTTTCCGCGTGCTGAAACTTCTGCCGGGCATGGGGCCCCGCTATGCGCATCGCTGTTTCCGGCACCTGGCGAGCGCCGATTTTTGCTTCGAATCGTTGCGATCCTTCCGGCCGCCGGCGGCGACGCGTCCGGAGTGGGCCGGGCTTTGCGATCTGCTCGCGACGCTGGCGGCCGCGGAACTCGACGACCATGGCTGGCAGAGCCAGATCGCGGCCGTGCGGCGATGGTACAAACCCCATCTCGAGCGTATCTACGACGGCATCGAGACGCGAGAGGCAGATATCGAGCAGCTCGAGCAGATCTCCGGCCGCTATTCGACGCGGGAGCGATTCCTCACCGAACTGACGCTGGACCCGCCGAGCGCTGCCGGCGACCTCGCGGGCGACCCGCTGCTCGATGAGGATTACCTGGTGCTGTCGACGGTTCACTCAGCGAAAGGGCAGGAGTGGGATGCGGTTTACGTACTCAATGTAACGGACGGTAATTTTCCGTCGGAGTTCGCCACGGGCAAGCCGAAACTGATCGAAGAAGAAAGGCGCTTGCTGTATGTGGCGATGACGCGGGCCAAACAGTCGCTAACGCTGATCGCGCCGCTGCGGTTCCACGTAACTCAGCAACGTCGTGATGGCGACAGGCATGTTTACGGCGCACGCAGTCGCTTCGTCACCGAATCCCTGCTGGAAACCCTGCAACCTTGCTGGCAAGGCCGCGCAGAGACGGCGACACAACGCAGCGCTGCCGTGTCCGGCCGGCAAATCGATGTCGCTTCGAAAATGCGGGAGATGTGGGGCTGACGTCAAAAAAAAGCGGTGGCAAATGCCACCGCCAGTCGGTACGAAACAAACAGCATAAGGGATATTCAGTTTGTTACGTTAACCTCTCTCGTGGCGACTTGTGCCCGCTCCAACGTAGCGTCATCGTCCACGGCCGCCGCAGCCTGCAACCGGTACTGCTCGCCGCAGATAGCAGCGGCCGCGAGCACGAGCGCGAACACGGTCACTATCACTGCCTTGGCTTTCATCTGGCACCCCAATATCGGTTTTCCTGATACTAAGATGCGCGGCGGCAGGTAAAGGTTGCGAACTTTTTGGAATAAGTCCTGCGTGCGCTCAGCCGAGAAATATCCGGAAAGCCGGGTTATCACTTTCTTCCCAGTGCGCGTAGCCGAGGTCCGCCAGGTGTGCTTCGAGTTCGGCGGTGTCTTGTTCCGGGACGTCGATACCCGCAAGGATGCGGCCATAATCGGAACCGTGGTTGCGGTAGTGAAACAGGCTGATGTTCCAGTCGGTGCCTATGGCGTTCAGGAAATCGAGTAACGCACCGGGGCGTTCCGGGAATTCGAAGCGGTAGAGGCGCTCGTTCGCGACGTTCGGCGAACGTCCGCCGACCATGTGCCGTACGTGTACCTTGGCCATCTCGTTGTCGCTGAGGTCTTCGACCGGGTAGCCTCTGGCGCGCAGGTGGGCCACCAGTTCGCGGCGTTCCGCGAGCCCTCGGCGCAGCTCGACCCCCACGAAAATGTGGGCTTTCGCCGAGTCGCTGTAACGGTAGTTGAATTCGGTGACACTGCGCCGCCCCAGCGCCTCGCAGAAATGGCGGAAACTGCCGGGCTCCTCGGGAATCTCGACGGCGAGCAGCATTTCCTTTTCTTCACCAATGGCCGCACGTTCTGCAATATGCCTGAGCCGATCGAAATTGACGTTGGCGCCGCAGCAGATCGTGACCAGATCCTGATCCGACACCTTGTTGTCGGTGACGTATTTCTTGGCGCCCGCGATCGCGAGGCCGCCCGCAGGTTCGACGATGGAACGGGTTTCTTCGAATATATCCTGTATCGCGGCGCAGACATGGTCCGTGTCGACGGTGATGATTTCATCGACGTGTTCCCGGCACAGGCGAAAGGTTTCGTCGCCGACCCGGCGTACCGCGACGCCATCTGCGAAGATGCCTACGTGGTCGAGACGGACCGGCCTCCCGGCTTTCAGGGAAGCCTGCATTGCGGCGGAGTCGTCCGGCTCGACGCCGACAATACGTACGTCGGGGTACAAGGATTTCACGTAAACGGCGATTCCGGCGATGAGGCCACCGCCGCCGATCGGAACGAAGATTGCATCGACCTTGCCACCGGCCTGCTTCATGATTTCGACGCCGATCGTGGCCTGGCCCGCGATTACGTCGGGGTCGTCGAACGGGTGTATGAACGTGAGCCCCTGCTCTTGCTGCAGCGAACTCGCATGCGCATAGGCATCGTCGTAGGTGTCGCCGTGCAACACGACCTCGCCCCCCAGTGTGCGAACAGCCTCCACCTTGATCGACGGCGTAGTAACCGGCATCACGATGACGGCTCGTACGCCGCGGCGTTTCGCTGCGAGCGCCACACCCTGCGCATGGTTGCCGGCCGAACTGCAGATTACGCCGGCCCGTAAAGCGTCGTCGGGCAACGCGGCAATCTTGTTGTAGGCGCCGCGGAGCTTGAATGAGAAGACCGGCTGCAGGTCCTCGCGTTTCAGCCAGATGCGGTTATGGAAGCGAGCCGAAAGCTTTGTCGCCAGTTCCAGCGGCGTTTCGCGGGCGACGTCGTACACGGACGTGTTCGCGATCCGATCCAGGTAATCAACAGTGCTTCTGGTGGCTTCCGGCATATGACCAGCGGTTATCGCATACCCGCGAAGGCGTCGCAAAAATTTCGTGAATTGCGGTGAATCGCGGCTCGCCGCGCCAATCGCCAGGTGATTCCATGTCCTGATGACGGCACCGAACCTACCGCTGTTCCGCGAACAGGCGCTCGTTTCGACACGACAGCGCTGGTTCGGACCGGTCCGGGTCGTGATGCCGCCCTCGGTGTTGTTCACCATCACGTTGGCGTGCGTGGTCATCACACTGCTGATTACGGCGGTCGCCTCGATCGAAATTCCCGACCGCGTAAGGACGTATGGGGTGCTGCTGCCCGCCGAGGGCCTGCTCAAGGTCAAAGCACCGCGCTCCGGGCGCGTCGAACGCCTGCCGGTCGCCAACGGCGACAGCGTGGTTCCGGGCCAGGTGCTGCTGCGGCTGTCCGGTGCGCAGCGCGCTCCCGGTCGTGAGCCGGAGCTTGCGGCCCGGGTCGAGTCACTCAGGCGCGAACTGCGGCTGCAGGACGAGTCCCTGGAACGCCGGGCCGACCTGGCCGGGTCGCGCGAGCGGCTGAATCGTCGTCGGCTGCAGCTGATCGGAGAGCAAATCGAGGCGGCAGAGGCTGAAATGCGGGCTCGCGAGGAACAGACCACTATCCTGACGGCCCGGGCAGACAGGATCGGCCGGCTTGCTGCGAAAAACGCGGTCGCCGAAGATGCGGCGAAGGAGTCCATGGCCAGCGTGCTGTTGTCGCGGGCGGCCAATCTTGCAGCGCGGCAACGCGTACTCGCACTGCAGGACGCGCGCCTGGCCATCGAGCAGCAGCTCGCACAGGACCGGGACGGGGTGGCTGCCATGCGTCGGGAATCCGGGGCCCGGCGGGAAGCGCTCCTGCGCCAGATCGCCGCGAGCGAACTGCAGTCAGCACTCGAGGTCACGGCTCCGGGTGGCGGTATTGTCTCGGGCCTTACCGTTCGCGCCGGCGACGACGTCGCTGCCGGTGACGTTCTGATGACGGTGTATGCGCCGGAGAGCCGTCTCGAAGCGCGCCTGTTCCTGAGCCCCGACAATGCCGGCATGGTTGCCGTGGGCCAGCGCGTCGAACTGCAGTTGCGAGCGTATCCGCACCAGTATTTCGGGACCCGGAGCGCGGTCGTCACCGCGATCTCGACGATCGTCCTGCCCCCGGGGGAGATCGATGCGGATCTGCCCGTGAAGGGCCCGGTCTTCGTGGTACGGGCAAGATTGAGGCACGCCCGAATAGAGGCGCGCAGCCGCAGTTGGACGCTGCCCCCGGGAACGTCCTTTCAGGCCGACCTCGTACGCGCCCGATGGCCGCTGTATCGCTGGTTGTTGCGATCGGTGGCCGGGGACCCGGCCCGGTCCTGAGCATGCCGCTGCCCGTGATCCAGCAGTCGCGAAGGACGGAGTGCGGCCTGGCCGCCCTGACCATGATCGCGAACTACTTCGGTAAGGATCTGGATCTCGCGGCGATGCGTCGGCGCTACGGCGAGTTGCGGCCAGACCTTCGTTCCATGCTCGACATCGCGGGCTCCCTCGGACTGGTCGGCCGTCCACTCCGGCTGGGCCTGGCGGACGTGCGGCAGCTGGGTTTGCCCGCGGTATTGCATTGGGAATTCGACCATTTCGTCGTCCTGGCGAAAGTCGGCCGTCGGGGCGTCGTTGTCCACGACCCGGCGGCCGGCCGCCGCGTGCTGGACTGGAAGACCCTCGGTTCTGCATTTACGGGCGTCGCGGTCGAGTTCACGCCAGCCCCGGGTTTCTCGAAACAGTCGGCGCGGCAGCTGCCATCGTTGCGCGGTCTCGTGCAGTCGTTCCGGCGACTCCCCCGTTACCTGTCGGTGATGCTGTTCCTGCTGATCGCCACGCAGCTGCTCGCGCTCGCGCCTCCCGTCGCCACGCAGCTGCTGATCGACGAGGTCGTCCTGGGCCAGGACCGGACCTGGCTTCACAGGGTCATTTTCGGCCTCGCGCTCGTCATGCTGGCGGCGGTGCTCATCGACACTCTGCGCCGGCGTATCGCGCTGTTTACGGGTATGCGAATAGCAACCGATTCGACCACGCTGATCATACGGCACCTGTTGCAACTCCCCGCCGACACGGTTGGCCGCCGCTCCGTCGGTGACCTGATGTCCCGCGTGGATTCGATGCAGCCGTTGCGTGTTGCGCTGACCGATACCAGCCTCCAGTTCGCGGTCCAGGCCACCGTCCTGCTCGCGACGCTGATCTTGATGCTCGTGTACAGCAGGCTGCTCACCGCGATTTCGCTGGGTGCGGTCGTTGTCATCTCGCTGCTGCACGCGGCGCTTCTGCCGCGATCGCGAGCACTCAATACGGAGCTCGTCGTGGCCTCTGCCAGGGCCGGCAATTCGTTGATCGAATCGCTGCGCGCGTACCCGGCAGTCAACGCAATGGGCCTGGGGACCCCGCGTCTCGCACACTGGCAGCACGGGTTTACCGCGGCAATCAATGCAGAGACACGCAAACAGCAGCTGGGGATTATCGCGGGTGCGGGCCAGGGCGCCGTCATGGTGATCGAGTACACCCTGTTTCTCGCCGTCGGTATCGGCGGCGTTCTTGACAAGCAGTTCACCCTCGGCGTGCTGTTTGCTTTCCTGAGCCTGCGGGGCACCCTGATGGGTGCGGCGACCGCGTTGCTCGGGGCAGCCCGGCAGCTCTACCTCGTGCGTTCGCACGTGGACCGGGTTGCGGAGGTCGTCGCCGAGACACCGGAACCGGAGGCGCCGCGTCATGCGCTACGGCAGCGGTTGACCGGCAGAATAGCGTGCCAGTCCCTCGAATTTCGCTATCCTGGCGGCCCGGAGATACTCGGCGGTATCAGCGTTGCCATCGACGCGGGCGAATCGATCGTGATTCGCGGGCCGTCGGGCAGCGGCAAGACCACGCTGTTGCGCGTGCTCGCCGGTTCACTGGCAGCCGATCGTGGCCGGCTCCGGTACGACGACGTGGATCTGAGGCTCTGGGACCGGAACGCGCTGCGCCGGCAGTTCGGCATAGTGCTGCAGTCCGATCGCCTGTTCGAGGGCTCGGTCGCCGACAATATTTCGGGTTTCGAGGCGGAAGCCGACGTCCGGCGTCTCCGCGAGGCCGCGGAACTCGCCGTCATATGGGACGATATTCAGGCTCTGCCCATGGCGGTTCACACACCGCTGGCCGGGGCGGACGGCGGACTGTCCGGAGGCCAGGCGCAGCGGCTGCTGCTGGCTCGGGCGATATACCGGCAGCCGCGTATACTCTTCCTCGACGAAGCCACCAGCCAGCTCGATCACGCGACAGAATGCCGCGTTATCGAGAACCTCGGTACGCTCGACGTGACGACCATCAGCATAGCGCATCGCAGCAATGCCCTGGCGGCGGCCACTCGCTGCATCGACCTCGACAATGGGCAGGGCGTGGCTTTTGACACCCAAGCCTCCCATAATGAGCGTCACGGATGCGGACAAGCGGAACCCGGCGATTGAATAAATTGCTCATCACCAATGCGCGCCTCGTTAATGAAGGCGAAATACGTGATGCGGACGTGCTCATCGAAGGCGAGCGCATCAGCAGGATCGGGGCGTCGATAACCCCCCGCGATGACATAGAGGTTATCGATGCCGCTGGACGCCTGCTCATGCCGGGCATGATCGACGACCAGGTGCATTTCCGCGAGCCGGGGCTCACCAACAAGGGGGACCTGGC
>CBDUCE010000019.1:0-23325 GCA_965365575.1 uncultured Gammaproteobacteria bacterium | reverse complement strand
TCTTCCAGATGGGCAGGCGATGTTTCAGTTCGTCGATGATATAGCGGCAAGCCTTGAAAGCCTCGTCACGGTGCGCGGACGCGACGCCTACCCAGACGGCGCAGTCACCTATCTCGAGCATTCCTGTCCGATGCACGCAGTGCGCATGCAGGTACGGAAACTTCTCGGCTGCCTCGGCAAGTATCTTGCGGCCCTCGACAACCGCCACCGGTTCGTAACCCTCGTACTCGAGCCGCAGAACCTCGTGCCCCTCGTTTTCGTTCCGCACCCAGCCTTCGAATGCACAGTAGCCGCCCGCCGCGGGATCGAACAGCTCGCGGCGCAACGCATCCGGATCGATGGAATCTGTCGTCATGCGAATCATGTCAGCCACCCGCCACGGGTGGAAACAGCAGCACTGTGTCGCCGTCCTCGACAGGCGAGGTCCAGTCCGCCATCTCGTCGTTGATCGCGACCTTGCAGTGCCCCGCCGGCTCCGACGATTTGTGCCGGGACCTGGTGTGCTCGAACACGTCGGCCGCCGTTGCCGCCTCCAGCGACAAGGTCTCCTCGTCAACGCCCGCGTACTCCCGGAACATGGCAAAGTACCGCACGGTAATCGTCTTCATGCATCGTCTCCCGCACGATGAAAATCCTGTTTGCCGCCCGTCTTCATCATCAGCCGGGTTTCGGCGATGACGATATCGTGAGACAGCGCCTTGCACATGTCGTAAACGGTCAGTGCGGCAACGCTCGCACCCGTCAGTGCCTCCATCTCCACGCCGGTCTTGTGCGTAACCTTGCAGCGGCAGTCGATCACCGCGCGGTCGCCATCCAGCGCGATGGCGATATCGCAATTATCGAGACCGAGCGGATGACAGAAGGGTATCAGCTCATGCGTCTTCTTGGCCGCCATCACGCCCGCGATGATCGCCGTCGCGAACACCGGTCCTTTCTTGCTCTGTATCTCGTCGCCGTCGAGCGCGGAGAGTACTTCCTGCGGCAACACGACGACGCTGCGCGCGTGCGCCTCGCGCATCGTCACGGCCTTCCCGCCGACGTCGACCATGGCGGGCCTGTTGTTGTCATCGACGTGACTCAGCTCCGCCACGTTATCCTCCTATCCTGTACATCTCGACCTTCGAGAAATGGTGCGCCTCGGCGATGTCCGGACGACGCAATTCGCTGTACCGGTCTGCGCGCTGCAGCCAGGTACGTGTAAGGATCTCGGCAAGCTCTTCGTCGTCAGCGCCATTGCGCAACGGCTCCCTGAGATCCGTGCCGTGCGTCGCGAACAGGCAGGTATAAAGCGTGCCGTCCGCCGACAATCGTGCCCGGCTGCAAGCGCCGCAGAACGGGTCCGTCACCGAGGAAATAAACCCGATTTCGCCCTGGCCGTCCACATAGTGATAGCGCCGTGCCACTTCGCCCGGGTAGTTGCGGTCGACCGCTCGCAGCGGCCAGCGCGCTTCGATCGTCTTCAGCAGCTCCTTCGAAGGCACGACCTGTTTCATCTGCCACCCGTTGCGGTTGCCGACGTCCATGTACTCGATCAGGCGCACGATGTGCGGCGTATCGCGGAAATGCTCAAGCAATTCCAGCACCGTGTGGTCGTTGACGCCGCGCTGTACGACCACGTTGATCTTGATGGGTGACAGGCCGGCCTCTTCCGCCGCATCAATACCCTCCAGAACCTTGCCGAGCTCGCCACGGCCGCCGCTCATGCGCAGGAATACGTCCTTGTCCAGGCTGTCCAGGCTGATCGTCACCCTGTGCAGGCCTGCCTCCGCGAGAGTCCTCGCGAGGGGCGCAAGCAGCATCGCGTTGGTGGTCATCGCCAGGTCCTCGACACCCGGCAGAACTGCCAGCCCGGCAACGAGGTCCGGCAGCTTGCGATCGAGGAGCGGCTCGCCGCCGGTGATGCGGAGCTTGGTCACGCCGAGCCCTGCGGCCGCGCCTGCCACCGCGAGGATCTCGTCGTGCGTGAGCCGATCGGGTCGCTTCAGGAATTCGTAGTCCTCGTGGTATTCGGATGCGGGCATGCAATACGGGCAGCGAAAATTGCAGCGGTCCAGCAGGGATATGCGCAGGTCGTGCATCGGCCGCTGCAGTGCGTCGCGCGTCACGCGCGGCGCGGCGGCGGGAATTTGCTCCTGCAGTGGATCCATGCTCATCGCTACATTCTGCACGATTGGGTCGATCCTTTGAACGCATTCTGTGACAATCGGGTCCCCCGAACGCCCTGCCCGGTTTCCGAGGAGCGCCATGGACGTGACCCTGAGTGATGAGGACCTCGCTTTTCGCGAGGAAATTCGAGCCGTTTTCCGCGACGAATTCCCGGAGGACATACGCCGCAAGCGGGAAAGAGGTGTGCCGATGGAGCGCGACGACCTGGTCCGCTTCCAGCAATGGCTGCACGAACAGGGCTGGGCCGGCGTGAACTGGCCTGTCGAATACGGCGGCACCGGCTGGACGCCGGTGCAGAAGTATATTTTTGCGATCGAAATGGCGGAGGCCGACGCCCCGCCCATCGTGCCGTTCGGACTGAGCATGGTCGGCCCCGTCATCTATACCTTCGGCAGCGAGGAGCAGAAGCAGCGCTTCCTGCCCGATATCCTCGCCAGCAAGGTGTGGTGGTGCCAGGGCTACTCCGAGCCGGGCGCGGGTTCGGATCTCGCATCGCTGAAGACCCGCGCGGACCTGGCCGGTGATCACTACGTGCTGAATGGCACCAAGACCTGGACGACACTCGGCCAGCACGCGGACTGGATATTCCTGCTCGCGCGCACGAGTACCGACGTCGCGCGGCGCCAGGAGGGCATCAGCTTCCTGCTCGTCGACATGAAGACGCCGGGCGTCACGGTGAATCCGATCATCACGATAGAGGGCGACCACGAGGTCAACGAAGTACATTTCGAGGACGTGAAGGTGCCTGTCGAGAACCTCGTGGGCGAGGAAGGCAAGGGATGGACCTACGGCAAGGTGCTGTTGCAGCACGAGCGCGCCAATATCGCCGGCGTGGCCATCTCCAGGTACCGGCTGCGCAAGCTCAGAAAGCAGGCGACGAAGCCGGTGCGCGGCGCCGCACCGCTCAGTGAGGATCGCAACTTCATGCGCAAACTTGCGGCCGTCGAGGTTGACCTGAGGGCGCTGGAGTACACGGAGTTGCGCGCGCTCGCTGCGGTGCAGTCGGGCAAGGCGCCTGGCCCCGAGTCCTCCATCCTCAAGGTCAAGGGCACGGAGATACAGCAGGCGATCGACACGCTGTACCTCGAAGCCGCAGGGCATTATGCCCTGCCCTGGGTGCAGGAACAGTACACGCTGGAATCGGATCCGGCGGACCGCGTCGGCGAAGGCGCCGAGACCCAGTCGTCGCTGAAGTACTTCAATTATCGCAAGGCGTCCATCTACGGCGGCTCCAACGAAATTCAGAAGAACATCATCGCCAAGCACGTGCTCGGGCTCTAGTGTCCTGTTTGCCTGATTCGTTGACTCTCAGCGCTTTCAGCAGCGCGTCCTGCGAGGCGCAGGAGCGCAGGATTAGCGAGCTACTTCAAGCGACTGCAACACGGCAGGACGGGCTGCTGGGAGCGCCCGCAGGGAAAGCCTGCAAAACGCTACTGCGGCGTTGCAGCCCTTGGCAAGGGCCAGCCATTACCGGCGGGCTGCGCCTTGCATTAGCGCTTTGCAGGCTTTCTGAGAGTTAACGAATCAGGTAAACAGGACAACAGGAACAGGACATGGACTTTTCGTTCAACGAGATTCAGGCGATGCTCGACGACAGCGTCGAGAAATTCATCGCCAACGACTACGACTTCGAGACACGGCAAAAATATGCCGCCAGCGACAGGGGTTTCAGCCCGGAAGTCTGGCAGACCTTCGCCGAACTGGGCTGGACCTCGGTACCCTTCAGCGAGGAAGACGGCGGTTTCGGCGGCGGACCGGCCGACCTGATGGTATTGATGCTACGGTTTGGCAAAGGCCTCGTCGTCGAGCCGTACCTCGCCAATATCGTCCTCGCAGGCGGTGTCCTGCGCCGCGCGGCCAGTGCCGGTCAGAAGGAACAATGGTTACAACCCGTCATCGGGGGCGAGCTGCAGGCAGCGCTCGCCTATGCGGAACCGCAAAGCCGCTACGACATCGCCAATATCAGCACGACCGCCGTTGCGGACGGCGACGGCTGGGTGCTGAACGGCTCCAAGGGCGTGGTGTTCAACGGCGGTAACGCGGAAATCCTGATCGTTTCTGCGCGAACGTCCGGCGCGCAGACTGATGCGGTGGGCATCACTTTGTTCGCGGTGCCGGCGGACAGCGAAGGTCTCCGCATCCGCGCCTACCCCACCGTGGACGGGCATCAGGCAGCCGAGATTCACTTCGATAATGTCGCCGTGGACGCCAACGCCGTTATCGGCGAGCCGGGTCAGGGCTTCGCCGCACTCGATGCCGCCATCGACGATGCAACCCTGGCCGTATCGGCGGAAGCCGTCGGCATCATGCAGATCATGACGGACAAGACCGTCGAGTACTCGAAGAATCGCATGCAGTTCGGCGTGCCGATCGGGAGTTTCCAGGCACTGCAACACCGAATGGTCGATATGTTTACCGACTGCGAGCAAAGCTACTCGCTGTTGCTGTGGGCGACGATGCGCGCCGCACAGGCCGAAGCGGACGCCAAGCGTGCGATCAGCTCCATCAAGTACCAGGTCGGCACGGCGGGACGCAAGGTCGGACAGGAAGCGGTGCAGATTCACGGCGGCATGGGCGTCAGCTGGGAAGTCGATATTGCGCACTATTTCAAACGCCTCACGACAATCGACCAGATACTCGGTAACGCAGACTGGCACCTGGACCGGCTGGCCGGCTAGACGCTGAATGTTTCCCCAGGCCCTGGTCGACTTTTTTGCCGCCAACCAGGAGGCGCTGTGGCTGACGACGCTGCTGCTGGATCTCGGCGGCACCGTAGTCCTGTACCGCCTGTTCGGCAAAGCGGGCCTGCAGGTCGCCATCGCGACGGCCATCATTCTCGCAAACCTGCAGGGGCCCAAGCTGACTATCATTTTCGGCCTGGAAACGAGCCTCGGCGTTATTTTCTATTCGAGTATCTTCTTCGCCACCGACGTGCTTTCGGAAAACTACGGCAAGCACGAGGCTGCCCGGGCCGTCTGGATGGGCTTCACCGTGAGCGTCATCGTGCTGCTCATGATGAGTCTCGGGCTCATGTACCTGCCGAGCACGAACCCGAAGACGGCGGCCTTTTCGCAGGACATACAGGACGCGTTCTCGACCATTCTCGATTTCTCGCCGCGCTTCGTATTCGGCTCATTGCTTGCCTACCTCGTCAGCCAGCGCTTCGACGTGTGGGCATTTCACAAGATTAAGGCATGGACAGGCGAACGCTGGCTCTGGATGCGCAATAACGGCTCAACCATGGTGTCACAGCTCCTCGACACGACGATCTACTCGCTCATCGTGTGGTGGGGAACCGTAGACCTGCGAACCGCGCTCGCGCTGGGCGCGGCCAAGTACGTGTTCAAACTCGTGATCGCGGCAATCGATACGGTCTTCATCTACTGGGCGCGCAGCAGTTTCCTCAAACAACATCCGCAAAAACCGCTGGCCGCCTGATAAAATCCGCGGCATGCAGCCATCGGGCGTCATCACGATCACCACGGACTTCGGCCACAAGGGACCGTTCACGGCCGTCATGAAAGGTGTGATCGTCGGACGATTCCCGGAGGCGAAGATCATCGACCTCATTCACGACATCCCCGCGCAATGGCCGCCCGAAGCCGGCTTCTGGGTCAGCCGCGCGTACGGGTATTTTCCGCCAGGCACCGTCCACCTGGCCATCGTGGACCCGGGCGTAGGGACCGAGCGCGACATACTGCTCCTGCAATGCGACAAGCATTTCTTCATGGCGCCCGACAACGGACTGCTGTCCCCGATTCTCGATCAGGCACAGGACCTGCAGGTGTTCAAGCTCGATCTCAGCTGCCTGCAACGGCTGAATATCGGGCAACCCAGCGCGACGTTCCACGGCCGGGACATCTTTGCGCCCATCGCCGCGGACCTGGCCTCGGGGCGGACCACGCCGGTGTCGATCGGCATTCCCACCACCGATTGGATCCCGGGATGGATCGACGATCCCCGACTTGGCCCGGGAAAAGTCTCCGGGGTCATCATCACCGTTGACACGTTCGGAAACCTCATCAGCAATATCGATCGGTCGCTGATCGACGGCTTTCGGGAACCTGTTGCCCATATTGCCGGTCATCAGATACCGATGCTGACGACTTACGGCCGGGCGCAGCCGGGTGATTACCTCGCCCTCGTCAATTCATTCGACGTGATCGAGATTGCGAGGGCGGAAGGCAATGCCGCCGAAGGGCTCGGCACCGACCGCGGCGCGCCCATTGTAATTACGGACGGCCTCAGCATCTAATACGCAGGGTGTTCCCTCCGCAAGGACTCCCTGGCCAGCCACTGATCGCCAACACGGACAATCCGCCTTGACCGCATTTCGCCGCCTCGTCATCGTAACGCTTCTTGCTGCTGCCGGTTCGGCGCAAGCCGAGGTCAGCTATGCGGTGAAAGGCGTGGGCGAACCGCTGGCGGGAAATATCCTCAGCCACGTAGACGCCGAGATATTCGGTCCCGAAGCCCGCCTGCAGGCGCACAATTACGAACGTGTCATCGAGAGGGCAATCTCGCGCGCCCGGGCAGCGCTGCGCCCCTATGGTTATTACGACCCGTCAATAGAGGCGCGCCTGGTGGTGGAGGACCCGGCATTGGCGACCGTGGAGCTCACGATAAAGCGCGGCCCGCGAATTCGCATTTCCGACGTCGACGTAACCCTCACCGGTGACGGCGCCGACGATGCCGAATTCCTGGACTGGCGGGAAGCATGGCCGTTGGGTGCCGGCGATGGGCTGGACCAGACGATCTGGGAACAGCAGAAGCGCAACGTAATGGAAATCGCCAGTGCCCGCGGTTACCTGGCCGCGCGTTTCGTCGAGCACAGACTCGAGCTCGACCTCGAACAGAATTCGGCCGCGATCAAGCTGAACTTCGACACGGGTCCGCGCTACGTCATGGGCGACGTCGATTTCGGAACGCATTCCCTCAGACCGGGTGTTCTCGAGTACATGCCGCGCTTCGAGCCGGGCGACCCGTACGCCGCCCGGCTGGTGAGCCAGCTGCGAACCGATCTGTGGAAGACCGGGTATTTCGATGACGTCACCGTCTTCGAGGTCCAGCACCCGGAACGTACCCCGCCGGCGGTCGATGTCAGGGTCCGGGTGGAAACGACGGCAAAAAACGACTACACCGGCGCACTCGGATACGGCACCGATACCGGCATACGGCTGCAGGCCAACTGGACGCGAGTGCCGATATCGTCGTCGGGTGATCGACTCGACCTGGGTATCGGTTACCAGGAACTCGATGACGAATTCAAACTGCGGGGACGCTACCAGAAGCCCTGGCTCGACCGCGCCCGGCAATGGTGGGACACGCAGCTGTCGGTGACGTTCGAAAACCTCGATCTCGATGTGAAGCGCGACGAGGAAGACGAGGAATCAATCCGGCTTGCGACGGGCGATATCGAAGACCGTCACATTCGCTTCGGCCGGCTGAAACTGTTGAATTTCAATGCGGGTGAAAGCCAGTGGTTCTATTCCTTGTTCGCCCAATACCTGAACAGCGAGCGGCGATTGCAGCTGTCCGCGACGGACCCGGCCACGGCGCCCCTGTTCGATTCGCCGGGCCTGGAAGACCGCCTCAAGGACACGAGTGACGCCATTTCGCTCGGTGCGGAACTCGAAATTATCAATGTGCAGGGCCGGCATTTCGCAACTTTCGGTAATCACGACATCGCCTGGATTTTTCATTCCGACCGGGCATTCGGCTCGAGCGTCGAGTTCACCCAGGCTTACCTTTCGACCCGCCGCAGCTATATCGTCGGTGACAGGCTTAAATTCTACCTGCGTGCGGAAGCGGGCTACACGGACGCGGCTGTCGACAATTTCGAGATCAATGCGGGTGGCGAACCGTTCGCTCTTTCGTTGACGCAGCTGCCGAATTTTTACCGCTTCAAGGCCGGCGGCAGTATGAGTGTGAGGGGCTACGGATTCGAGCAGCTCAGCAATAACGATGTCGGCTCCAACCACATAATCACCGCGAGCGCAGAAGCCGAATACCGGATCCTCGATTCATGGTCGATTGCGGCCTTCGCCGATATCGGCAACGCGTTCAACAACTGGGAGGATCCCGATCTCAAGCGCGGCGTCGGCGTGGGCGTTCGCTGGTATTCGATCGTCGGCGAGGTCCGCGTCGACATCGCACAGGCGATCGATTTCGAAGACAAACCATGGCGCCTGCACGTGACGATCGGTACGCCGCTGCTATGACCATTGCAAGGGTCCTCGGGGCGATCCTCGCCGTACTCCTGTTGCTTGCAGGGTCGGCGTGGTACGGCTTGTTGCACACCGAGGCCGGTGCCCGGTGGCTCTGGTCGCAGGCGGAGTCGGCCACTGGCGGCGCATTGACGGCCGCTGAGATCCGTGGCGACCTGGGCTCCGGCGTCTCGGTTAGGAAGCTTGCGTACGTTGCCGAGGGCGTTCGTATCACTGCGACAACCGCGACCGTCGACGCGACGCTCCGCCTCATGCCGCTGACCGTTTCCGTCGGCAAGGCACGGGTCTCCGGGCTGACGGTCGATTTGCCTGACCGAGAGGCATCAGAAAAAGACCAGGAGAGCAGGCAGTTCCGTCTCGAGGTGTTGCAGCTTCCGTTCGAGCTGTCGATCGACGATCTGGAACTCGACGACGCCAAATTCGTGAGGGATGGGCGCGAGACCCTCGTCACGATCGACCAGGCGTCGCTGGCCGCACGCTGGGCAGAGTCTATCGGGATCGACCAGCTCGACCTGCGCATGCCCGGTCTCGATGCCTCGGGCAATGCCCTGCTCAAGTTGCAGGAACCCTACGATATCCGTACCGACCTGCAGGTCCGGGCGCAGCCCGAGATCACCGGCCTTCGCGATCCCGTCGATTTCAGCGTGGCAGCGGACGGTCCGCTCAACGACTTCGCCATCGCGGCCCGCAGCGACAAGCCACGCGCAGAGCTGCGCGGGCGGATCACCGGGCTCACGCAGTCGATCCGGTGGGATCTCGACCTCGACGTCGTTGCCGCGAAATTACCCCCGGAGGCGAAGCTCCCGGACGCGCCGCCCATCACGGTATCCGCGAGCGGCCAGGGCGCGATGAAGGCCTTCACGGTGGACGCCACCGTCAGCGTCGACGGCACCGGCGCGTCCGCGACGCTCGGTGCGGACGTCGACCTCGGGTCGGAAACGATTAGCGGCAACGTCGACTGGAGCAATGCGCAGTGGCCATTGGCCGGCAGCGAACCGAGAGTCGCAAGCCGCCGAGGCAAGCTGACCGTGTCCGGATCGCTGGACGACTGGGCGATAGGCGGCACGCTGCAGGTCAGGACGGCGGGACTGCCGCCGGGGCAGTTGACGATCGACGGCAGGGGCAATCGCCGCGAGGCCAGTGTCCGGATAGTCGAGGGCAGCGTGCTGGGGGGGTCGGTTGCCGGGCGGGCCGGGTACAGCTGGCACGGACGGCCCGCATTCTCCGCGAGCCTCGACCTGAAGGACGTCGAATCCGATGCCCTGCTCCCCGACTGGCCGGCGACGCTCAGCGGGCACGTGGACGTGCGCGGTCAGCAGGGGCCATTCGCTATCTCGATCGTCCTCGGGAACGTCGAGGGACAGTTGCTGGGCAAGCCGCTGCGCGCGGAAGGCGGAATCAGGATCCAGGACGGGGTCCTGTCGGCGGACGATTTGTCGATCACTCACGGCGACGCATCGTTGCACGTCAGCGGCAATCCGTATGCCAGCGGCGGACTTCGCTATTCGACGACCGTCAACGAACTCGGAGATTACGTAGACGATGCGTACGGCGCGTTCACCGCGAGCGGCGCTCTATCGCTGCGACCGGAGGCCCCGTACCTGGAGATAAGCGCATCGAGCCCCGAACTCGGCTACGGAGACACGACGATTTTCGACCTGCAGCTCGCGGACCGGGACCGCGGCGAAAAGATGTTTGCCGTCGAAATCACCGCATCGAGCATCCAGTACGACACATTCATTGCGAGCGAGGTGCGTATCGGTGCGAGCGGCGATCGGCAGCAACAGGCGATCGAGCTGGAATTCGCGACCGACGGGCTGCAAACCATGCTGGCGCTCGATGGGGCAATCGATAACTGGAAGGCGTCGGGCAAGTGGACGGGACAGGTCGTTGGGCTGCAGCTGGAGCATACGGACTTCAGTGCCGGGCTCTCGGATCCTGCGGCGATTGCGGTGACGGCGCAGAGTGCGTCGATCGACGATTTCTGCATAGCCAACGAGCGCGGCGGCAGTTTTTGCGCAAACGGCTCCTGGGCCCGTTCCACCGGCGCCAGGCTCAGTGCGAACCTGTCGTCCATACCCGCCGGCCTCATCAATGCCTTCTTCCAGACCGGGTTCGCGTTCAACCAGATGCTGACCGGCGAAATGGACTGGCGGATGGCGAAAAACGGCCGGTCCTCGGGCTGGGCAGACATATCCATGAGCAGCGGCACAATTGCGAGCGCAGCGCGTCCGGACCTGAAACTCGAGACCGGCGAGGCGAACCTTCGCTTCAGGATTGCCAGCAACAGTCTTCGCAGCGGCGTTCTCGACGTGCCGTTGCCCGGGCTCGGGCAGATCGCTGCCCATTTCGACGTGCTCGACGTGGCCGGCCGCGATTCGGGAACGCTGCAGGGCAGGATCGACGTGGACGTCTCGGACGTAGGATTCGTGGAAGCCGTGGTCCCGGCGCTGGACGACGTCAGTGGCCGGCTCGCGGCGGATTTTCTCCTGTCCGGGCCCGTCTCGCAGCCCGTGGTGACGGGCAATGTCTCGCTGGACGACGGAGCCATGAGCTACCTCCCGATCGGTCTCGAGCTCACACAGGTGTCGCTCGACGGCAAGCTCGGCGACGCAGGCGATATCGAGATGACCGGCTCGTTCGCCGCCGGCGATGGCCGCGGGCAGATCCGGACCCGGACGAAAAACCTGGAGGCGGCTCGCAGCGGACTGCAGATCGAGTTACGGGGCGAAAACCTGACGCTGATAGACGTACCCGACCTCAGCGCAGTTGCGAACACCGACGTCACCGTTGGCTTCGACGGCGAAACGCTGCAGCTCGACGGCAAGGTCGACGTGCCCTATGCGCGCATCAAGCCCCAGAACATCGGCATCAACCGGGTATCCGAAAGCAACGACGTAGTGATCGTGAAGGGCGAACTGCCCGAAGGGCCGGAGGCCGGGAAATCGGAGATGGATGTCCTTTTCAACGGCGCAATCGAGCTGTCCCTGGGCAAAGACGTCGTCGTCAATCTCGACGTCGCGGATGCGCAACTCAGCGGCAGTGCCGTGTTTACCTGGAACGGTCCGCCGATGCCAAAGGCAAACGGACGTTACGTACTGAAGGGCGAGATCCTGGCCTACGGCCAGAAGCTCGAAATATCGGAAGGCGCCATACGTTTCCCGGACGTACCCGCCAACAACCCCAACCTGCGAATCCGCGCGGAGCGCGAAATCTTCGGCAACACACAGGTTCGGAGGGCCGGGGTACTCGTATCCGGCTCGGCGAGCCGTCCGACAATCGAGGCCTATACCACGCCGATGACGACCGAGGAACGCGCCCTGACCCTGCTGGTTACGGGCAGCGAATTCGACTATGAAAAAGGCGTCGGGGCATTCGACTTCGGCACCTATATCGCGCCGCGCGTTTACGCCAGCTACGGCATCGGCCTGTTCGACCAGGAGAACGTCATTCGCGTGCGCTACGACCTCACCGAGGGATTCGGCCTCACGCTGACCTCCGGCGCACGCGACGAAGGCGTCGACCTGACCTACCGTTTCGAGAACTGAGCGGGCTCCGGCCTCAGTTCTCCCCCTGCATCGCCTGTTTCTCGATCTTCGCCCAGGAGTCCCTGAGGGTGACGACGCGGTTGAACACGCGCGCCCCGTCCGAGTCTTCCGCGGCATCCGGGCAGAAGTAGCCGAGGCGTTCGAACTGCACGGCCGTGCCCGCCGCGAGCGTTGCGAGTGAGGGCTCGAGCTTCGCTTCGACGGTTTCGAGTGACTCCGGGTTCAGGACATCCATGAAGTCGGCCGCCGCATTCGGATTCGGCACCGTGAAGAGACGGTCGTAGAGCCGCACCGTCGCCGGCATCGCGTGCCCGACCGACACCCAGTGGATGGTGCCCTTCACCTTGCGGTCGCTCGTTCCCGTGCCGCTGCGCGTGTCGGGATCGTAACTGCAGCGCAGTTCGACCACGTTGCCGTCGTCGTCCTTGACGACTTCGTCGCAACGGATGATGTAGGCGCTGCGCAGCCGCACCTCGCCTCCCGGCTTGAGGCGAAAGAACTTGCGGGGCGCCTCTTCCATGAAGTCGTCCTGCTCGATCCAGACTTCCCTCGAAAACGGAACCTCGCGCGTGCCGAGTTCGGGCCTGTTCGGATGGTTCATGGCCTCCATCGTCTCGACCTGGTCGACGGGGTAATTCGTAAGCACTACCTTGAGCGGCTTCAGCACCGCCATGCGCCGCTCGGCCTCTTCTCCGAGCACCTCGCGCACGCTGTTCTCGAGCACGCCCATCTCGATCAGCTTGTCTTTCTTGGTCACGCCGCCGCGCTTTACGAAGTCGCGCAACGCGGCCGCGGGATAGCCGCGGCGGCGCATGCCGGCGATGGTCGGCATGCGCGGGTCTTCCCAGCCGCTGACCACGCCTTTCTCGATCATCATGCCGAGCTTGCGCTTGCTGGTGATCGTGTAGGCGAGATTCAGGCGCGAAAACTCGATCTGGCGCGGGCGGTGCGGTGGCTCGAGCTGGTCGAGAAACCAGTCATACAAGGGGCGATGATCCTCGAACTCGAGTGTGCAAAGCGAGTGCGTGATGTGTTCGAACGCATCCGAGAGCGTGTGCGCAAAATCGTACATCGGGTAGATGCACCATGTGTCGCCCGTGCGCTGGTGGGCGACGTGACGGATGCGATACAGCGCCGGATCGCGCAGGTTCATGTTGGGCGACGCCATGTCGATCTTCGCCCGCAGGACGTGCTCTCCGTCGCCGAATTCGCCCGCCCGCATGCGCCGGAACAGGTCCATGTTCTCGGCAACAGCGCGATCGCGATACGGGCTGTTGGTGCCCGGTTCCGTCAGCGTGCCGCGATGCGCGCGGATTTCCTCGGCAGTCAGCGAATCGACATAGGCGAGCCCCATTTCGATGAGCGTCTCGGCCGCCTCGAACAGCCGTTCGAAATAGTCCGACGCGTGCGTCAGCCGGTCACCCCAGTCGAAGCCCAGCCAATGCACGTCCCGTTCGATGGCGTCGACGTACTCCTGGTCTTCCTTGTGCGGGTTCGTGTCGTCGTAGCGCAGGAAGGTGCGCCCGCCGGTTTCGGCCGCCACCCCGAAATTGAGGCAGATCGACATGACGTGACCGATGTGCAGGTAGCCGTTGGGTTCCGGCGGAAACCGCGTGACGATTTCGCCGTGCTTTCCGGACTCGAGGTCGTCATGGATGATCTGGCGGATGAAGTCCCGCGGCGCTTCGCTCATCGATTCAATTCGCTGCTTTTGACCGGGCGCTATTGTACGCGAAGTCGCCGCCGCGCCTAGTCTTTACGGCTGCAGTTGCCGCAGAGGCCTTGCACCTCGAGCATCTGGTGCACGGACGTGAACCCGAGCCGTCCGGCTTTTTTCGCCACGACCGCGTCGATGTCGGGATCGTCGAGTTCCACCACGGTGCGGCAGCTGCGGCAGATCAGGAACTGCCCGGCATGGGACCGCGCCGGGTCGGGGCAGCCGATGTAGGCGTTGAGCGAGTCCAGCCGGTGAACGAGACCTGCCTCGATGAGAAAATCGAGCGCCCTGTAGACCGTCGGCGGGGCGGCCGCCTTCCCTTCACCGCCCAGCTTGTCGAGGATGTCATAAGCGCCGATCGGTTTGTGACTGTCCCATACCAGCGTCAGCACCCGGCGGCGCAGTTCCGTGAAACGCAGGCCGCGCTCGCGGCAGAGCCGCTCCGCCGTCGCGATCGCGGCGGATACGCAGCTGTCATGGTCGTGGCCGGCCGGCGGCGGTGGATCGGGAGCCTTGTGCATGGATCAGTGGGTGTCTTATACGGGAAACCAATTGTACAATGGCGCGCCGCTCCCGCGGGTAATGAACTGACTGCGACCGACATGCCGACAATCACTCTGCCCGACGACTCCGAAAAGCAGTTCGACGCTGCGACCCGGGGCGCCGAAATAGCCGCCAGCATCGGCAAAAGCCTCGCGCGCGACGCGGTAGCCGTTCGCGTCAACGGCGAATTGTGGGACCTCACGCGCGAAATTGCGGACGACGCGACGGTCGAGATCGTCACGCGCGACTCCGACGAGGGCGTCGAGCTGTTGCGGCATGACGCGGCGCATGCGCTTGCGGAAGCCGTCAAGGAACTCTGGCCGGACACGCAGGTGACGATAGGCCCGGCCATCGAGAACGGCTTCTACTACGACTTCTCGCGCGAGGAGCCGTTTACGGAAGACGACCTGCAGGTCATCGAAGCCCGCATGAAGGAGATCGTCGACCGCGATGAGGCGATTACGCGCGAGGAGTGGGATCGCGACGACGCGGTGGAGTTCTTTCGCGGCATCGGCGAAGAATACAAAGCGGAGATCATCGCGAGCATCCCGGCGAACGAACCGATTACCCTGTACCGCCAGGGCGACTTCATCGACCTGTGCCGTGGCCCGCATCTGCCGTCGACCGGCAAGCTGGGCAAGTCGTTCAAGCTGACCCACGTTTCAGGTGCTTACTGGCGCGGCGATTCTTCGAACGAGATGCTGCAGCGGGTCTACGGGACGGCATGGCCGAACGACAAGCAGTTGCGCCAGTACCTGCACATGCTCGAGGAGGCGGAGAAGCGCGATCACCGGCGCCTTGGCCGCGTCATGGACCTGTTCCACTTCCAGGAAGAGGCGCCCGGCGCGGTATTCTGGCACCCGAAGGGATGGGCGCTGTACCAGAACCTCATCGGCTACATGCGGCAGAAGCAGAACGAGGCTGGCTACCGGGAAATCAACACGCCGGAACTCATGAGTACGTCGCTGTGGGAGAAATCGGGCCATCTCGAAGCGTTCGGCGACAACATGTTTACGACCGAGACGGTCGACGGCCGGCACTTCGCCATCAAGCCGATGAACTGTCCGGGACACGTACAGGTTTTCAAGCAGGGCATCACGAGTTACCGCGATCTGCCGGTGCGTCTCGCCGAATTCGGCAAGTGCCATCGTTACGAGCCGTCCGGAGCGCTTCACGGCATGATGCGCGTGCGCGCCTTCACCCAGGATGACGCTCACATCTTCTGTACGCCGGAGCAGATTACCGAGGAATCGATCGCGGTCTGCCAGCTGATACTCGGCATCTACCGCGACTTCGGCTTCGAGGACGTGCGCATCAAGTTCGCGGATCGCCCCGAGCTGCGTGTCGGCGAAGACGAGGTCTGGGACCAGTCGGAGGCCGCGCTGCTCAAGGCACTCGAGGTTGCCGGGCTGGACTACACCCACAATCCCGGCGAAGGCGCGTTTTACGGCCCGAAGCTCGAGTTCGTATTGCGCGACGCCATCGGGCGCGACTGGCAGTGCGGCACGCTGCAGGTGGACCTCAACATGCCGGGCCGACTCGGAGCAACGTACGTCGGTGAAGACGGCGAAAAGCACCTGCCGGTCATGCTGCACCGGGCGATGTTCGGGTCCCTGGAACGCTTCATCGGTATCCTGATCGAGCATCACGCCGGCAATCTGCCGTTGTGGCTCGCGCCGGTGCAGGTCAAAGTCCTCACGATTACCTCGGGTGCAGACGATTACGCGCGCGAAGTCGTCGCTGCGTTTGCGGCGCGCGGGCTGCGTGCGGAGGCAGACCTCAGAAACGAGAAAATTTCGTACAAGGTGCGCGAACACAGCGTCGCCAAGGTGCCGGTGCTGCTGGCCGTGGGAGACCGGGAAGTCGAGAACAGGTCGGTCGCCGTACGCCGCCTCGGCTCCAGGCAGCAGACAGTACTACCGCTCGACGAAGCCCTCACCGCCCTCGAAACCGAGGTCCGCGAGCGCCGCTGATCAGCGGCATCCGATCGCGGGCCGGGGACCGCCTCTACAGTCGCGCCAAGCGGCCTGGCAGCCCGGAAATCGTATCCCGCGAAACCATCCAGACCCGGCGAAACCCAACTGTGACGCGCCCTGCACTTTCAATGTGCGGCGCGTCACAGATTAAGGAATATGTCGGCGCGCAGCGACATTTGACGGAAAACCCGGGGATATACTCCTTTGACGCAAGGACGTCGCGCGCAATTAGACATAAGGCCTATGGAGGACGCCGGTGGCTCTGGACCAATACAAGACTCAGGTATTGTTGCTGCATAGCGAGCAATCCACGCTGGACAAGTTCAGCACGGGATTCGACGATCGCTACACGGTCCACTGTGCAACCACCGGCACCGAGGCACTGATCACACTCGGTGAAACGCCCATCCACGTTATCGTCTCGGCCCAGAAGCTGCCGGGAATGAGCGGGGCCGAGGCACTGCGAGAGGCCAAGAAACGCTCCCCCGAGACCATCGGCATCCTGCTTGCCGGCGACAGCGACGAAGCGCTCGTCGGTGAGAAAGAGGTTTTCCAGGTCATCCGCGGCGGCGTCGATCCGTCCCACCTGCGGCGCCTTATCGACAACGCAACACAACAATCGCGGCTCGTCGCGCTCGCCGAGTCAGCGAACGATACACTCGCCAATCCGGACGAACCGGCTTCCGAACACATCATCATGGAGACCTCCGAAAACGGATCCTCGATCATCACCGACGCGACGGGACAATTGCCCGCCCTGGATCCCAAGAAGGTATCTGCATCCGCCGCGCTCGGGGCGACCACCGTCGACGTCCTGGTCGTCACGAAGGACCAGGAATTCCTGACGACGATCAAGGAGTCGGCGCGGGGTGTACACAGCGTGCATTACGCCAACACGCTCAAGCAGGCCGAAGAAGCGGTCCGCAAGAACAAGGTCGGCGTGGCCGTCGTCGATGCGGCGATGGTCGGCGAAAACGTCGAGAAACTGACGGAGCACCTGCGCAGCTTGCGCAAACGCCTCGTCGCCATCGTTGCAGGCCGTCGCGACGACGGCGAAATGCTCATGGACCTCATCAATCGGGGCAAGGTTTATCGCTTCCTGCTTAAGCCCGTTTCGCCGGGCCGTGCGCGACTCGCGGTCGAGGCTTCTGTCAAACATCATCTCGAAGCGCCGGACTCGGCCTTCAAGACGACGCGCAAGACAGCTGCTCCGATGCCGCAGAAAGCGAAACCGCAGACTCAGCCTGCGAAGCCCGCCCCTTCCAAACCCGCGGTGACGAAAACGCAACCCGACGCCGGGAAAAAGCCACAGGCGAAAGCGTCGATCTCGGCCAGCAAGGGCGACTCTCTTGCTGCAGGCGGAGGCGGCCTCGACGAAGCGTTTAGTGACGACGCGAGCTTTACGGAGACGATGACCGGCATCGTCTCGACGGTCTCCAGGTCACTCTCGAGCAAGAAAAAGGACAAGGAACCGAAGGAGAATGCCGCCGCCCCATCACCCGGAGGCCTGGACGACGGCGACGCATCGTCTTCGTTCAGCCCGACGATACTCGGTCTCGTGGCGGTCGCACTCGTCGCGGTCGCTGTGGTCGGTTTCTGGATGTTCGGCGGTTCCGAGGACGCGCCCGTCGGCAAGCAACAGCCGGCAACTGCGTCGTCCGTCAGCGAAGGCTCTCCGGAGGTCGGCAGCACCCCCGGGGCAACGTCCGCCGATGTCGACGAGTTGCTCGAGGAGGCGCGTCTTGCGCGTGATGCGGGACAGATATTCAATCCCCCCGGCAACAATGCCATCGAACTCTACGTAGCGGCCGTCAGCGCGGCCCCCGACAATGCCTACGCCGCTGCGGAACTCGACGCCACACTCGACGAAGCGCTCGGCATGGCGGAAACGGCACTGCTGGAACACAGTGCCGACGACGCGACCGCGGCCCTCGAGCGGGTCCGGCAGGCGAACCCCGACCATCCGCGGCTGTCCTTCCTGTCCGCACAGGTGTCGCAGATGCAGCTGCGCAATTACATCGACTCTGCGCGGACCGCGATCCGCGAACAACGTCTCGAGGATGCATCCGCGGCCATCGCCGATGCGCGAGCTCTCGGCATTGCCGATGACGGCGAGATCGATCGCGTCGAGGAAGAGTTGCGGAACTCGCGCAGCGAACGACGTGTCGACGAGGTCCTTGCGCTGGCCGGCCAGAGGCTCGAGGAGGGAGCCCTTACGTCACCGGCCAACGATAATGCCCGCTACTACTATCAGCTCGCTCTCAGCAACGACCCCGGCAATGCCGCCGCGCAGACCGGTTTGACCGTGGTCGCGAGCAAGATCGTGTTGCAGGCGCGCGAAGAAATCGATGGCGGCCGCTTCAGCGCGGCTGAAGCGTTGCTCACGGAGGCGCGCCAGCTTGATCCGCAGAGCGCGGAACTGGCTGCATCGACCAAAGCGCTGGCAGAGGCTCGCCAGCGCGTGAAAGACGATCGCCTGCGCGCAGAGCGCGAGCGCCGCGCGGAGGCGGAACGCCAGCAGGCGGAGAAACGCGCCGAAGAGCAACGCCAGGCTGCCGCGCGCGAGGCTGAGCAGCAACGCGCCGCAACCGCCGCTGCGGCTGCAGCCGCAGCCGCAGCCGCAGCAACGGATGCAGGCGCGGGAGAATCGACACCGTCAGCGCCGGACGCGGCAGACGGCGAGCAACCCGTCGCCGAAGAAGCGGCAGCATCGGCGCCAGCCGAGACTGCAGAACCCGTGCCGGTGCGCGATCAGACGCCCGTTGCGGCAAGCACACTGACCCGCAAGAAATACGTGGCTCCCCGTTACCCGAGGTCCGCGGAACGACGCAACATCTCCGGGTGGGTCGACGTCGTGTTCACCGTAAAGGCCGACGGCAGCGTCACCGACGTCGAAGTCATCGGATCGGAACCAGGCGACACCTTCGTGGACTCCGCGACCCGCGCGGTCGAAAAATGGGAGTTCGAGCCCGTTGTCGAAGACGGACAACTCGTCGAGAAACGCGCGGGCGTGCGCATGATGTTCGCGCTCGAGTAGCCGGGAAGCGGGCGCGCGCGCGGCAAAAACTGTCCTTTCTGGACCAATTCGTGCTTTAACGTTAGTCTAGGCCCCGAAAACAAGAACCGGGACGTACTGGCGTGTCAGACCGAGCGATAGCAGGCAATCAACAGCCTGCAAGAAAACAACAACAACGCAGCATCGTGACACAGCAGAAATTGCTGGATGCGGCCATCGAAGCTTTTTCGGAAAGCGGATTCAAGGGCACGTCGACACGCGACATCGCCGACCGGGCAGGCGTGCACCACCCGCTCATCACCTACCATTTCAAGAACAAGGACCAGCTGTGGCGCGCGGCCGCCGACCGAATTTTCCGGGAATTCAATATTTCCCTGGTCAAGGCGACGGCCGACGTTCCGGAATCGCAGCCCAGGGCTCGTGCCGAGACGTTTGTCCGGACCTACGTGCGCTATGCGCACAACCAGCCGGCACTGCACAAGTTCATACTGCAGGAGTCCAGCCACCCGTCAGCACGGCTCGACTGGCTGATCGAGAATCACCTGAAGCCGCTGTTCGAGGTCGTCGTGGAGTCGCTCCGCGAACTCCAGGAGCTGGGTATCGCGCCCCCGGGTGATCCCGCAATCCTGTTCAACATGATCCGGGTATCCGCAGGCGGCCTGCTCGCGCTCTCGGAAGAGATCAAGGGTACCAGCAACATCGACCTGGAATCGGACGCCGCTCTCGACGAGCTTGCCGACATGATCGTTCGCTGTTTCCTGCCCGGCGACGAGGTCGCGAGGCAGTGATCAGCTGATTCGACCCTGCAGCACTCCCTGAACCTCGGCGACAATCGACAGCGCAATGGCGGCGGGACCGCGGCCGCCGATATCGATGCCTGCCGGTCCGCGCAGGCGCCCGGTGAGGGCTCTGGCGCTTTCGCCCAGCTCGGACAGCAGGCGGTCACGGCGGGCAGCCGGCCCCAGCAGGCCGACATAGGGCAAATCGGTCGCGGCAAGCTGCTCCAGGTACACGCGGTCGCTCGCCAGATGATGGCTCATGACGACGGCCGCGTCGTAACGTGCAAGCTCGAGGCTTTTCGCCAGCGCCGCGGCAGGCAGGCAGAGCACTTTTTCCGCGCCGTCGAAATCACCGCTCCCGACGTATGCATCGCGATGGTCGACGACCGTGCAGCGCCAGCCCAGTGCCGTCGCAAAATGCACCACCGGTTCCGCGTCGGGCCCGGCGCCGAGCACGAGTAGTCGCGGTGGCGGCTGTATGGTGCCCGCCCGTCCCCTTCTCTCGTTGCCATCGAGCACGATCCGCTCGAGGGCAGGACGCCCGCGTCCCTGGAGGAGGCGGGCTGCCACCTCGTCCGCAAGCCCCAGCCCGTGCACGCCGTCTGCCGCGCCGACGGCCGCGGCTCCGGCGTCGATTTCCGGGTGTGCGGACTCGATCACGATGGCAAGGCCCGCCGTCCGGTCTCCCTGCATGGCGCCGGCGATCGCCTCGAAGGGCTGGTAGCCGTTGGCGGCCGTCAGGGCCTGCAGGAAAACGTGCATCACGCCGTCACAGCCGACGCCGAGGCCCCAAAGTTCATCATCCTGCGCAAGATCGTAGGTCACGGTCTGCGGCTCGCCGGATTCGATAACGGCGGCCGCGCGCAGCGCGAGGTCGCCCTCGAGGCAGCCGCCCGACAGCATGCCGTGGAAATCGCCTTCGCCGTCGATCAGCATGTGGGTCCCCGCCTTGCTGTAGGTCGAGCCGCTGGTCTCGTAAATGGTAACCAGCGCAAGCGGCTGGCCGCGCTCACGCCGCTGCTCAAAAAAGCGCACCAGGCCCGTCAGATTCATGGCTGCGTGCATCCGGAATACCCGTATAGCGAATTCATCTGAGTACTGGCACCCTCTCCCGGGTCAAACGCTTGAAACCGCCGCCAGCGATCCCAAATCTCTGGATCGCCTTATCGGAGAACGACATTATGAACGAATCAGCAACGCACCCGGTAGCCGTCACGGACAAGGATTTCGCAGCCGAGGTGCTGCAGTCCGATACACCGGTTCTGGTGGATTTCTGGGCTGAATGGTGCGGTCCCTGCCGGGTACTCGGTCCCGTCATCGAATCCCTGTCGCAGGAGTATGACGGCAAGGTCAAGGTTGCGAAAGTCGACGTGGACTCGAACCAGCAGGTTGCCATGCAGTACGGCATTCGCTCGATCCCGACCGTCATGCTGTTCGACAAGGGCCAGATCGTCGATACGATCGTGGGCGTGCGGCCGAAATCGGACTACGAAAACAGCCTCAGGAACGTCATCGCCTGATCCGCATCCGCGCCGTCAGGTACCCGGGCGGCAGGCATAGAGATACAGCATTTCCATCGCCAGGTGCGCGCCCGCGAGCGCCGTGATCTCGCCAACGTCATAGGCGGGCGCCACCTCGACCACGTCCATGCCGACGACGTTGATGCCGGCCAGCTTCCTGAGTATGGCCATCGCCTGGTGCGTGGTCAGACCGCCGCACACCGGTGTGCCCGTGCCCGGCGCGCAACCGGGATCCAGGCAGTCGATATCGAAGGTCAGGTAGACCGGGCGGTCCCCCAGGACTTCGCGCGTCCTGTCGACGACCGCCGTAACACCCGATTCATGCACGTCCGGTGCGTCGATGATGTTGAACCCCAGCGTGTCCGGGTTCGACGTCCGGATACCAATTTGCACCGACGTGGCCGGATCGATGATTCCCTGCCTGACCGCCCACCAGAACATTGTGCCGTGGTCGATGCGATCATTTTCGTCGGCCCAGGTATCGCTGTGAGCGTCGAAATGCAGCAGCGACAGCGGACCGCCGTGCTTGCGGTGGTGGGCCCGCAACAGCGGATAGGAGACAAAGTGATCGCCGCCCAGCGACAGCAGCGCCGGCCCCTGGTCAATGATGCCGAATGCATGCTCTTCGATCTCGGCCGGCGTCTGTTCGGGCCGCCCGTGATCGAAAAAGCAGTCACCAGCATCGACGACGGCCAGCCTGTCGAAGGGATCGAATTCCATGCCGTACGGTTTTTCCCAGGCCATGATCGACGACGCGGCGCGAATCGCCCTGGGACCGAATCTCGCACCCGGCCGGTTGGTCGTCGCCGTATCGAGCGGTATGCCGGTTACCGCAACGTCCACGCCGCTCATGTCCTTGGTGAACTTGCGCCGGCAGAATGACAGCACGCCGCCGTAGGTAGGCTCCGGCGTCGTACCGTACAGGTCCTCGCGTACGATCGCGTGGTCGGTGATCTTCTTGTTCAAACCATTACTCGGCGTGGACTCAGGATCCCAGCGCCGTTGCGGCCAGGTCCAGGCACTTCCAGACCTTGTCGGCCAGCTCGTCGGCTTCTTCACGCTCGAGTACGAGCGGCGGGGCGCACACCAGGGTATCGCCCACGGCACGCAGCACGAGTCCGTTTTCGACAAACAAATCGCGACAAATCGTGCCGGCGCCACGCTTCTCGGGAAAACGCTCCAGTGTTTCCTTGTCCTGGACGAGTTCCAGCGCACCCATCAATCCGACCATCCGCGTCTCTCCCACGAGCGGGTGCTCGCCGAGCTTCGCCCAGCGTTCCTGCAGGTAGGGGCCGATGTCATTCTTCACCCGGTCGACGAGCCCTTCCTCCTGGATCAGGCGAATGTTCGCGATCGCAACGGCGCAGGCCGCCGGGTGCCCGGAATACGTGTAGCCGTGGAAAAACTCGCCGCCCTTGTCGATCATCACGTCAGCGACCCGATCGCCCACGAGAACGCCGCCGAGCGGCAGGTAGCCCGAGGTAACGCCCTTGGCAAACGGCATCAGGTCCGGCTTCGTGCCGAAATAGTCGGCGCCGAACCATTCGCCGAGCCGCCCGAAGCCGGTGATGACCTCGTCCGAGATCAGCAGGATGCCGTACTCGTCGCAAATGCGCTGGATTTCCGGCCAGTAGGTATCGGGCGGGATGATGACGCCGCCGGCTCCCTGTATGGGTTCACCGATGAACGCCGCCACCTTGTCGGCACCGATGTCGTGGATCTTCTCTTCGAGCGCCCGCGCCGTTACGAGGCCGAATTCGTCGGGCGACAGGCTACGATCGCTGCCGAACCAGTACGGCTGATCGATGTGCTCGATGCCGGGTATCGGCAGGC
>CBDUCE010000018.1:0-23627 GCA_965365575.1 uncultured Gammaproteobacteria bacterium | reverse complement strand
GAGATTGATTACCCGTTGGCGCGAACGTTTGCGAAAACAGGGGTCGAACCGAGATGTTCAGAAAATCTCGGTTCGACCCCTGTTTTCTAGAAGTAATAGACCAGGACGTAAGCCGTCAGCAGCACGGCGATCCACAATCCCGTTACACCGATCGGCCACGCGCGAGCAAAGACGCCCGGCGTCGTCCCATCCTCTGCCGTGCCCAGGTAGCGCCTGACGGCAATCGCGAGGCTCGAAATCGAGGATGCAGCGGCTGCCGAGACGGCGCTTCCCGCCGCCGATCCGAATCGGTACACCCGGACGCCCGCCTGGAACAGCAGCACGCGCCATAGCCAGTCCGTATCGAGGCTGATCGTCTCCGTGCGCTTCATTAGCGGCAACAGCAGGAAGAATGCGAGACCCGAGAACATGAGCAGCTGCAGGTAGAAGAGCACCTTGCCCGGTGTGTAGGCTTCGTATTCGACGGGATACGGCAGGAACCGGTAAAGCAGATCCGGTGCGACACCGAGGAGGATACACAGCACCGAGAAGATCACCATGGCCGCACCCATGTTCCACGGTGCGTCCTTGGGCCGCAGGCCCGAATCACGTTGAAAGAACACGAACCACGGGAACTTGATTCCCGCGTGCAGGAACACGCCGGCGGACGCGGCGGCAAGAAGCATGTAGACGTAAAACAGGCTTTCATCGGCCGCGGCCTGCGAGATCATGGTCTTGGTCGTGAAGCCCGAGGTAAGCGGGAATCCCGAAATCGCGAGGGCACCGATGATGCCGCAGATCGCCGTCAGCGGCATCGTCCGGAACAGCCCGCCCACCTCGGTGCAGCGATTGAGTCCGGTTCGATACACCACGACGCCCGCGCTCATGAACAACAGCGCTTTGTAGATGATGTGCGCGAACGCGTGCGCCGCCGCACCATTCAGCGCCATCTGCGTGCCGATGCCGACGGCGCAGACCATGAAGCCGACCTGGTTGACGATCGAATACGCGAGGATGCGCCGAATATCGTTTTCGAGCAGCGCGTAGATGATGCCGTACATCACCATGAACAGGCCGATACCGATCAGCACGGATTCGCCCGGGAACAGGAGAATCAACGCGAGGATCGCGGTCTTCGTCGTGAAGGCGGACAGGAACACCGAGCCGGTCGCGCTCGAGGTCGGGTAGGAGTCCGCCAGCCAGGCCGACACCGGCGGCGCCGCGGCATTGATCAGGATGCCCACCAGCATCATCCAGGTGTCGAAGTTGTTTGCCAGCATTGGCTGGATGTCGATCGAACCAGTGTGCACGACGACGCCTTCGATACCGACCTTCAGGATGACGCCGCCGAGCAAATGCATGATCGCGTAGCGTATACCCGCCTGGCGCGCCTCCGGGGTACCGCCGCACCACACAACCACGGTCGAAAACAGCGCCATCAGTTCCCAGAACAGGAACAGCGTAATCAGGTCGCCTGCAAAACTGACGCCTATCGCACCTGCGGCGTAGGCATACGCCGCAGACAGCTCGTACCACTTCGCCTGCCGGAATGCATACAGCCCGCCGACGAACGCCATGAGCGCAAAGATCGTTGCGAACAGGCGCCTGACCTCGCTCCCCTCCAGGGGTTCGATTCGGTAATCGAGAAATGCAACGTCGTAAGCGACCCCGTTCGGCACCTGCCAGATGAACCACAGCGTCAGGAGCGGCGCGCCCAGCACGATCGCGGTTCGCAGGTGGCCCCGGGCCGGGCCGATCAGCAGCGCGGCCACGACCATGAAGATCGCCGGAGGAATCAGCTCAAACATCATCGCCCCGCCGCTCGTAATAGTCTTCGGGCCGTTTCAGCACGTAGCCGAGTCCTTTTGCAAACACCACCATCGCAAGGCAGGACACAAAGCCGAACACGGCGCCGAAACCGAACCAGCCGTCGACGCCGAAATAGCCCTTCACGTAGATGATTGCCTGCGCCAGCACGAGCGCCGCAAGCACAACGATGAATATCCTCCAGAGGAGTTTTATCGTTGCGGGCCGCGCCAGCCAGTGATCACTTTGCTGCGGTTCGTTCATGACAAGTTCTCGACAACCTGGCGCTCGAGCTCGAGTGTCGCGCCGTGGAAAAAGAAGAATGCAATCGTCAGAAACGCGGTTATCGCAAGCGCGAGCACGGCGGGCCACGGCGCTTCACCATGCGGCCGGACCGGCGCTTCCTCCTCGCGCATGAACCACGCCATGTAGATGATTGGCAGGAAATACGCCGCATTGAGAACGGTACTCATGATGATCGTCGCCAGCGCCACGTAGTTGTCGTCCTCGAAGGCACCGGCGAGTATGTACCACTTGGACACGAAACCGCCGGTCGGCGGCACGCCGATCATGCTCAATGCCCCGATTGTGAAGGCAGTCATAGTTATCGGCATGCGCCAGCCGATCCCCCGCAACTGATGAATCTCGGTCTTTTTGGCGGCGACGTAGATGGCGCCCGCCGCGAAGAACAGCGTGATCTTGCCGAACGCGTGCGCGACCATGTGGATCGCCGCGCCAATCTCGGCGAGCGGCTTGAGTATGGCGGCGGCCATGACGACATAGGACAGCTGGGCGATCGTGGAGTAAGCCAACAGACGCTTGAGGTTTTGCTGCCGGAGCGCGACGACGCTCGCAGCGATGATCGTGAATGCGGCGGCATAAAGCAGCCAGCCGCTGCTCGGCGCCGCGAACAGGAAATCGACGCCGAAAATGTAGACGATGACCTTGGTGATCGTGAAGACACCTGCTTTTACAACCGCAACGGCATGCAGGAGCGCGCTCACCGGCGTCGGCGCAACCATGGCAGCCGGCAGCCATCGATGCACCGGCATGACGGCGGCCTTGCCGATGCCGAACACGAACAGGCCGAGCAGCAGGCCGATCGCGGGCCCGTCGACATGCCCGGCGAGGATCCCGCCCGGCACGAAATCGCCACCGCCCGCCACGGTGTAGGTCCAGATTATTGCAGGCAGGAACAGTCCTATCGATGTCGTCAACAGGATGCCAAGATAGACGCGTGCCGAGCGCACCGTATTCGCATCGCCTTTGTGCGATACGAGCGGATACGTCGAGAGCGTAAGCATCTCGTAGAACAGGAACAGGGTTATCAGGTTACCGGCGAAGGCGACGCCCATCGTCGCCGCCAGCGACACGGCAAACATCACGTAGAAGCGCGTCTGGTGCTTCTCGTTGTTGCCCCGCATGTAGCCGATCGAATACAGGGAATTGACGATCCAAAGACCCGAGGCCAGCGCTGCGAACAGCATGCCGAGCGGCTCCACTCGGAAAGCGAGCTCCACGCCCGGCAGCAGCTCCGTCAGGATCACGCCCGGCCGCTCGCCCGCCATGACCGCCGGCAGCAGGCTCCACACCGTTATCGCGAGCCCGCCCGCAGTGAGGAGCGTTACCGTCTCGCGGAAGTTTGCATTCACCCTGCCCGCCACTGCAATGCCCGCCGCGCCCACGAGTGGCAGGAGTAGCGCAAGCAGAATCGCGGATTGCGCACTCACGGCAGGTGATCCAGAAGTTCCGTCGCGGCAACGCCGGACAGGGAAAGGGGCAATTCGGGCACGAGGCCGAAGTAGAGATTGGCAATAGCCACCACCCACGTGACGGTGACCAGCACGGGTGAGACGGTTACAGGCGGGCGCGGCTCACCGACCTCCTCTCCGAACCAGGCCACCTCCACGATACGCCAGACATAGACCACCGCCATCAGTGAACTGACCAGGATGACGGCGACGAGCGGCAGGCCGGCGGCACCGAACTCCATGGCGGCACTGATGAGATACCACTTGCTCACGAATCCAGCGGTTCCGGGAATGCCGATCAGGCTGAGACCGGCAACCACGAACGCAGCGAATGTCCAGGGCATGCGGCGCGCGATGCCTTTAAGGTCATCGAGGCGCAATCCTGTCGCGACCGTAGCGAAAGAGGCAACCGCGAGGAACAGCGCTCCTTTCGCCAGTGCGTGATTGAATATGTGCATTATGCCCGCCGTGAGCCCGGCGACGGTGACGAGGCTCGCGCCGAGCATCATGTACCCGATCTGTGCGACGGAAGAAAAGGCGAGCAGGCGTTTGATGTTCTTCTCGAACATCGCGACGGCCGAACCCACGAGAATGCCGAGGATCGCCAGGGGCATCAGGTAAACGGCGAACTGGAACGCGTGCCCTGCCAGGTTTTCCTGGAAAACGAAGAAATCGAAACGCAGCAGTACGTACAACGAGACTTTCGTGGAACACGCTGCAAGGAAGGCGGTAACCATGTGCGGCGCATAGGTGTATGCGTTGGGCAGCCACACATGCAGCGGGAAGATCGCCGCCTTGAGCGCGAGACCAACCGTAATGAAGCCGGCGGCGGCAAGGATCGGTCGCTGATCGGCGACCTCGTGAATGCGGAGCTCCATGTCAGCGAGATTGAGGGTTCCGGTCATCATGTAAATGAGCCCGACGCCGATGAGATAAAACGTCGCACCGATCGTGCCCATGATCAGGTACTTGAACACGGAGGGCAGCGCGCGCCGGTCCGGCCCGCCCGCAATCAGCACATAGCTGGCGAGGGATGAAATCTCCATGAAGACGAAAATATTGAAGGCATCGGCAGTAACGACGATGCCCGAAAGCCCGGCGAGCGCCAGCAGCCAGGCCGCATAGAAATAGGGCTGACGACGGGTTTCGATCTGCGCATCCAGGCTGTTGCGCCCGCCGACGAGCGCCGTCACCGAAGCACCCGTGATGACGAGCAGCAACAGGGCACTGAATGCGTCGACCCGAAGTTCGATGCCGTACGGCGCCGGCCAGGAGCCCATCAGGTAACTGGCTGCCCCCTCATCGAGAACGCCCTGCACGAGCTGGATCGCAATTGCAAAAGCGAGCACGCTCGCGGCAGTGCACGCCGCCCATGCAAGCCCTCGGGGCCGCAGCAGGATGACGAGTGGCGCCACGAGCATCGGCACGACCACCTGCAGTGCCGGGAGGTGTTGAGCCAACCCGTTCACCGCTTGTCAATCTCCTGGATTTCGTGTTCTTCGATCGAGCCGTATTCCTCTTTGATTCGCACGACTATCCCGAGTCCGAGAGCCGTCGTTGAAATGCCGACGACGATCGCCGTGAGAATCAGCACCTGTGGCAGCGGATTTGAAAAGACGAAAGTACCGACCTCCGGAAAAATAGGAGCCGTGCCATTTTCGACCTTGCCCATCGTGATATAGAGCAGGAATACAGCGGCCTGGAAGAGCGACAGGCCGATTAGCTTCTTGACGAGATTGCGCTTCGCAACGACCGCATAGAAGCCGATCATCAGCAGGACCGCGAACACCCAGTAGTGATAAAGGCCGAGGAGTTCCATGGCTCAGCGACCTCGCGCCGCGAAGGCATGGAAGATGGCGAGCAACACTCCGGTCACGCTGATGCCGACACCGGCTTCGATGAGCAGGATTCCCAGCTGCTGGCCCTTGACCGGGTTCGAAGACAGCACCGAATAGTCGAGAAAATTTCCGCCGAGAACTATCCCCGCGAGACCGACACCGCCGTACAGGAGCGGCCCGCAGGCGATGAGCCCGAGCAGCGCGCGTTCGGGCACGACGGACAGCGCACGCTGCTCGCCTTCCAGCAGCGCAAACAGGATGACTGACGCGGCGATGATCGCACCGGCCTGGAAGCCACCGCCCGGGCCATATTCTCCGTGGAACTGCACGTACAGGCCGAACAGCAGGATAAACGGAATCAGCACGCGGCCGACGACCCGCGGGATCAGGTGGTGCCGCAGGCCTTCGTTGATCTTCTCTTGCGGCAGCGAGCCCCTGGCTGTCCCCCCGCCGAGCAGGAAAAGAACGCCGATGCCCGCCGTAAACACGACGAACACCTCGCCCAGCGTGTCGTAGCCGCGGAAACTGCCGAGCACTGCGGTCACGACATTCGGGATATCGATGTACTCCGGCGTTTTCTCCAGGTACCACGGCGCCACGTGCGTCTGCACAGGTGCCTCCGGATCGCCGAAGCGCGGCTTGTCGAACGTTGCGTAGATGATAATCAGCGCGGCTGCCGCGACGACCGTAAATGAAAGCAACCTGTTGGACGACCTCGCCCGTTCACGTTCCGACGTCAGAGCCAGCGCACCGAGGAACAGCACCGTTGAGATACCGGCACCGACCGCGGCTTCCGTCAGCGCCACGTCCGCGGCATCGAGGATAAAGAAGTTCGCCGCAATCAGAAGGCTCGCAATGCCCATGAGCATCACCGCGACGAACAGGTTGTCGGTCCGCACGATCGCGATTGCGGTTATGACGAGCAACGTGAGCAGGAAGATGCCGAAAATAACGATCACGTCGACTCCTCCTTGACCTGCCCCGTCTCGGCAAACGGTCGCTTGCCGGCGAGCAGCGCCGCGCTGGCCAGCGCGTAGGACGACGTCGGGCTCGTCAACAGCAGAAAGACCAGGATCGCGATCAATTTGATCGTCGCCAGCGACCAGCCGGCCTGCAACATGATGCCGACCAGGACCAGTATGGCGCCCAGGCTGTCCGTGACACTCGCCGCATGCATGCGGGTGTACAGATCCGGCATCCGCAAGGCGCCGATCCCGCCGATCAGAACGCTCAGGCCACCAAGGGTCAGCAGCACCCAGCTGAGGGTGTCGATCAGCGTCGTCACGGGATCACTGCCCCTCGCCGCGCTCGACGCTGCGACGCAGCGCCCGGCTCCGGAAGAACTCCAGAACGGCCAGGACGCCGATGAAGTTGATCAGCGCATAGGCGAGCGCGAGATCGAGAAAGTCCGGCCGGCCGTAAAGAAAAGCGATAACGGACAGGAGCAGCACCGTCTTGGTGCCAAACATGTTGACGGCCAGCACGCGATCGTACACGGTTGGCCCGAGCAGCGCGCGGGCCAGCGCAAGGCCCATGGTCACGAGCATCGCTATGGTTACGACGTAGTACATGATCAGTGTTTCCTGAGTGCGGCCACACGCCGCTGCATTTCGCCGCCCTGCAGGGCGGCAGCGCCTTCGGGCGTCAGTGCATGGACCAGCAAACGGCCTTCGTAGACGTCCAGCGTCAGCGTGCCCGGCGTGAGCGTGATCGAATTGCCGAGCAGCGCGAGGTCGATCGGCCCCAGACCGCTGCCGTCAATGTCCACGACTTTCGGCTCGACCTCGACTTTGCGCCGCAGAACCACGCGGGCGACCTCGATGCTCGAGAGGACAATTTCGCGGCCGAGCCAAGCCCAGAAACCGAGCAGCCGCCAGTCATAGTGAAACGCGAAGTTATCTTCATCGAAATAACCCATGCGGCGAACGATCCAGATCGTCAGCAGGCAGGACAATGCCCCCAGACCGAGCAGCAACGGTTTCAGATACCCCGACCACAGCACCCAGGCCGCAATCAGCAACAGCGCAAGGATCACGATGCGCGCGTACGGCTTGTTCATTCGTCGTCAGAGTCGCACGGGAACTCGCGGCGCAGAGTTGCGTAAACGACATCCCGCGCAAGCTCACGGCCCTCGAGATTTTCGAGCTGTGACAGGTCGGTTATCACGACCCGAACCACCGCGGCGAGAGGCACCGGCTCGCCCAGGCAGAATTCCGCGTAGTAGGACGGTCCGTAACGGTCGATCCGCGAGCCGAGGCGCGTGCGGATAGCGCGTTCGGTAAACGTTTCTTCGCGATCGTACTCATTGGCAACGTTGTAGGTCACACGCTCGTCGGTTGCCACGGCGCCATCGATGAAGCCCTGGATGTAACGCACGCAAAATATGCCGTCCTCCCCTTCCGGGTCTTCCTCGTACACCGCGCAATGAGAAATGAGTTCTTCGGTAGACAGCGCTTCGACAGCCAGCGCATCACTCGTGGCGGCGGAAAGAATGACGATGCCGACAGCGCACCAGGATAATCTAAAGGTCATGTCCGTATTCCTCGTAGTCAGATTTGTTGACTGCCGTGCTGCTCGTCAAAGGCCGCCTTGTTGGCCTCGAGCTTGCGCACGCGCGCCGGTGACAGAATCAGCTCTAATAACTCTCCGACCGTGCAGTCTTCTTCTATCGGGTGCCGCAGGTGGGCGTTCGTGTCGATGAAATAGCTGTTGCGACGGCCATGCCTGACCCTTGTCAGGATGCCCGCCTCGTCGAGGTGGGTGATCAGGCGCTGAGCGCTTCGCTCGGTGATCCCGACACGCTCGGCCACGTCTCGTAGCCGCGCCTCAGGGTTTTCCGCCAAGGACACGATTACGTGCGCGTAATTACTCAGGAATGTCCAATCCGGGTCTCTCACAGCTTGGCCGCCGTTCCATCGCTTTCCGGGGCCGGGATCTTACGCCATGAATTACCGGACATCAATAACCGGTAATATTTAACCGGATAAATTTTTCAGATTATAGTACTGATTCCCGGCAGCCACTCGCGCCAGTACTCGTGCTTGGCCAGCAGCTCTTCACGGGCGCTGTCGGTGTCGCGCCACAGCAGGCGCACGTGATCGCCCGGCCTGAGCTGACCGATGAGATGCCGGTCTGCGCGCGCGACCTGGGCGACGCGCGGATAGCCCCCGATCGTCTGCGCGTCGATCGACAGCAGGAACGGCCGGCCGTCCTCGGGGCACTGAATGGTGCCGGGAAACACCGGGGCACTCGCAAGCCGGCCGCCCGATTTGACGCCGAAACTGGCGCCTTCGAGCTGCAGGCCCATACGGTCCGCCCGGTTGCCGACGGAAAAATTTGTATCGAACAGGTCGAAGCGGCTTTCCTTGTCAAGGAGGTCCACTTCCGCGCCGTAACACGCCCGCAGCGCCCAGCTGGTGCCCGCGGGCGGGCGGAATGCCTTCGGCGTCTTCAACATCTCCGGCGCTTCGCTGATGGGCGCGACGGCCAGCGTGTCGCCTGCACGCAATGCCCTGCCCTGCAAGCCTCCGAATCCCGCCGGCAGATACGTCGACGCCGACCCCAGCACTTCATCCACCGCGATGCCGCCGGCGAAGGCCAGGTAATTTCGCGCACCCGCTTTCGCGGGACCGACCGCGAGTTCGTCACCCCCGGCGACAGCCAGCGTGCGGTGCAGCTTGACGCGCTTGCCGTTCAGCCATGCCCTGGCCCTGGCGCCCGTGACCGCAACATGGCATTCGTGTTCGAATCGCAGGGACACGCCCGTGAGCGTGGTTTCGAGTGCCGGCGCGAACGGCGCGTTGCCGACCAGGCGATTGGCGAGCGCGAGCGACAGGGGATCGGCCGCGCCCGACGCCGGCACGCCGAGGTGGCGCTGGCCCGTCCGCGGACCCGCCTGGACGGTCGTCTGCAAGCCGGGTTTCACAATCCGGAGCGTCATTCGGCGTGCCCGGCTGCGAATTCCGCTGCGCTGACGGCGACGAAACGGACGCGCATGCCTGCGCTCAGCCGGAACGGTGGTTCGGCTGCGGCGTCGAACAGCCGCATCGGCGTCCTGCCTACGATTTGCCAGCCACCGGGGCCGGGCAGCGTATAAATGCCGGTCCTGCCACCGGCGATCCCGATCGAACCGGGTTCCAGGCGCACGCGTGGTTCCGGTCGTCGCGGCACGTCCCGCGCCGCGTCGAAACCGCCGATGAAGGCAAAGCCCGGAGTGAACCCGAGCATCTCCACGGTGTACTCGTTGCCGGTATGGCGCCTGATGAACGTATCACGGTCCATGCCCAGCAGCTCACAGACATCATCGAGGTCGGGGCCGTGGGCGCCCCCGTAACAAACCGGGACTTCGATGACTTTCGCCTCGGCGTCGTGCAGGGCAGGCACGGTGCGCAGCGCAGACATCATTCGCTGAGCGGCCTCCTCAGGACTGACAGCCGCCAGATCGAAACGCGCGACGCAGCTCGCAATCCCTGCGACACATTCGAGCCACTCCCCGGACTTACGCAGATGATCGGCGAGCGCCTGCGCCGTGCGCGTATCGGCGCAATCGGTGGCAACCAGGTCGTCGCCGCAGGAATAGACAGGCGGATTCAATGCTGCGGAATCGTCATGCGCAGGCACGAATCCCGACCCCTTCGTTTTCCAACGCCTCGCGGACGGCGCGGGCGGCCTCTGCGGCACCCGGCGTGTCGCCGTGAATACACAAGGTGTCCGCGCGCACCGGGATGGTGCTGCCGTCCAGGCACTGCACGTTGCCGTCGCGCGCAAGCGAAACAGCCTGGCGTTGAATCTGCGCGACGTCGCCATGGACAGCGCCCGGCTCGGCACGGGGCACGAGCTGCCCGTCACGGCGGTATGCACGATCGACGAACGCCTCCGCGACGAAGCCGAGCCCGCGCGTTCTTGCTGCGGCCTCGAGTTCCGTACCCGGCTGTCCTACCAGAACGGGCTTGCCCGGCATCTCCGCCACGACGCCGGCGATAATGCCGGCAAGCTCCGCGTCGACAACTGCGTCCGTGTAAAGGGTGCCGTGGGGTTTCACGTGCGTGACCGTTATACCGAGACCGGCCGCGATTCGAGCGAAGTCCCTGAGCTGCGCGCGCAATGACTCGCGCAGCGGATCGCCGCTCATGAATCGGCTGCGGCGGCCGAAGCCTTCGCGATCGGGGTACGCGGGGTGAGCGCCCACGCTCACGCCGTTGGCGAGCGCCTCGCGCATGGTCGCCGCGATGCTTGCGGTATCCCCGGCGTGACCGCCGCAGGCAATATTGCAGCTCGAAACGACGGCAAGCAGCTCTGCGTCGTACGCATCGCCTTCGCCAAGGTCCGCGTTCAGATCGATAGTGATCATCTAGTCGTCCCCGCCTCTCAAACGCTGTTTGCCAGACAGAATGGACTTGTACAGCTGACCGAGGTTCCGATCCCGTGCCCGGCGTTCGGCCACCGTCTCGGAATTGCGCCTGTCCTCGGCCTGCAGTTTGCGAAATCGGTCCAGGCGCTGCTGTTCGAGTACGCCCTCATCGATCGCGGCCTGCACGGCGCAGCCCGGTTCGGCCGCGTGACGGCAGTCCGAGAAACGGCAGTTCGCGGCGAGCGCCGTGATCTCGCCGAACACGTCGTCGAGCGCCTCTCCGCTGTCGACGAGTCGCAGTTCGCGCATGCCGGGCGTGTCGACGAGCCAGCCGCCCTGCGGCAGCCTGTGCATCGACCGGGACGTCGTGGTGTGGCGCCCGCGCTGATCATCTTCGCGCACTTCGCGCGTGTCCAGGCCTGCTCCGGCAAGGGTGTTGATAAGGGTGGATTTACCGACGCCGGAAGAGCCCAGCAGGGCGACGGTTTGTCCCGGGCCGCACCACGGCCTCAGTTTGTCCACGTCATCCGGCTCGCGGGCGTCGATTGCTTCGACCGGCAGATTATTCCCGAGTACTCTCGCCCGGGCCACGTACGGCTCGATCGACTCGACCGTGTCGGCCTTCGTAATCACGATCAGGGGATACGCACCGGCCTCATGCGCGATAGCGAGATAGCGCTCCAGCCGGGCGACATTGAAGTCCCTGTTTGCAGAGGTGACGATGAACAGCGTGTCGACATTGGCCGCAATCAACTGGATCGTGTTCGACGTTCCTGCAGCACCGCGTTTGAAAGCACCAAAACGCTCGAGCACACGATCGATGCGCGGCCCGTCTTTGTCGAGCAGCACCCAGTCACCGACCGTCATAGACAGGGCCGCACTGTTGCCGGTCAGGGCCAGCGAGTCGTGAAGGTCTTCGCCGGCAACCTCGACCCGGCCCCGGTGTACCGCCAGGACTCGCGCCGGCGCCAGAGCGGTGTCCGCATCGACCTGCGACGCGAAAAAGTCGCGCCAACCCAGCGACTCGAGTTCGTTCATTTCACGCACCGGTAAACCGCTTCTGATATACACTGCATAGCACGATACGGCGGGCGAGGTAAACGTCATGAAGGTCGCTCTCATTACCGGGGCCAGCTCGGGCATCGGCGCCGCCACTGCGATCGAATTTGCCGACGGAGGCTGGTCGGTCATGGCTGCCGGAAGGGATGCAGGTCGGCTGGAGGAAGTTGCCCACGCCTCCGACAATATTTCCACCTGGGAAGGTGATCTCGATTCGCCGGAAGCCTGTGAAGAACTCGTCGCCGACACGATCGACGAGTTCGGCCGCATCGACTGCCTGGTCAACTCCGCCGGTATCCTGGTCCGTGGCAACGCTGCCGATACGAGCGATGACGACTGGCGCGACACGATGCACGTCAACCTCGACGTGCCGTTTTACCTCAGCCGCGCGGCCCTGCCCTTCCTGCTGAAGACCGCGGGCAGCATTGTGAACATCGCATCGGACTGGGGCCTGCGCGCCGGCGCCGACCACGTCGCCTACTGCAGCAGCAAAGGCGGCCTGATCATGCTCACCCGGGCAATGGCGAAGGACCACGCTCGCGCGGGTTTGCGCGTAAACGCGGTCTGCCCCGGCGACGTGGATACACCGATGCTCGCAGCCGAAGCCGAGGCGCTGGACGAGGACATCGATGACTACCTGGCCGACGCCGCTGAAGACAGCCCCAACGGGCGCATCGCCGAACCCGGCGAAGTCGCCTCTCTCGTGCTCTACCTCGCGGGCGATGCGGCGCGCCACATCACGGGAACGGCAGTCTCGATTGACGGCGGCGCGTCTGCCTGATTTGCCGTGCGCCAGGAGCGGCTCTCGAACCGTGACCCGGTCGCGGGCCCAGGTCCGCTCCTACAACAGCGAAACAGTCACGCGCCGGAAAAATCGACGCTGCTGAATACGAGCGACGGCGCCAGTGTCGACGAATACGGGTACGGGTCGTTGCCGACCAGCTCGAGCCTCGAGAACAGGTCGCGCAGGTTACCCGTGACGTTCATCTCGCCCACGGGACGGCCGATCTTGCCGTTCTCGATCATGTGCCCGCGCAAACCGAGCGAGAAGTCACCCGTGGTGCCGTCCGCATTGCCGCCGAGCCAGGACGTGACGTAAACACCCTCGCCCACCTCGGACAGCAGCTCTGCCAGGCTATGGCGGCCCGGTCTGACGACGCGGTTCGACGGCAAACCCGTCGTGGGCTGCAGGCCGCCCTTGCGGCCGTAATAGGTATCGACGTAAATGTTGCTGGCGATGCCGTTTTCGACGATTGGCAGCGCGCGGGCCGAGATGCCTTCATCGTCGTAGCGACGTGATGCGAGCCCCCGGACGATCAGCGGATCATCCACGATCGTGAGGGTCTTGCTGAACGCCTGCTCGCCGATGAGCGGCGTCCAGAACGAGCGGTCCTGCTGCACACTGCGCGCATTGGCCGGGCCGAGCAGCCTGCCGATGAGCGACGATGCAGCTCGCGCATCAACCACCATCGACGCCTTGACGGTGGGCCCCTTCTCGGAGCCGAGCCGGGATACCGTGCGTTCGAGCGCCCTGCGGCCGACTTCCTCCGCGCCCGGTAGATCGGCGACATGGGCGCCGCCGGCGTAGAAACCGTCTTCGGCACGTTTGTCGCCCTGATCGCGCAGCGTGACAGACGCGCCGAACCAGCAATAGGTCGAACGCTGCTCGTCGAGAAACCCGTTGCTGCTCGCCGAGGCCGAACGCTGTGTGCCATCGTAGACGCCTGACGTCGCGGAGATCACGTCGCCGTGCTGGTGTGCGACCTCGTCAAGCGCGCGGCACCACGACATACGCTGCTCGCGTTCGAGTGACTGGACGCTCGCGTCCACGAGATCGAGATCATCCCCGGGACGATCGCGGAACAGCGCCTCGGGCGTGATGCGGCGATACTCGTCCGGTTCCAGTGCCGCGGTAATGGCCACCGCTTCGGTGATGAAATCCTGCAGCCGTTCAGTGTTCAGGTCGGTAGTCGAGTGATTCGAATAACGGCCGTCCGCGTAAATACGGATGCCGAGGCTTTGCGAGGTGGTGTCTTTCACCTTTTCCAGGTTGCCGTCGCGATACTCGAACTGGACGTTGCGGCTCTGGGTAACCGTGGACCAGGCGTCCTCTGCCCCCGCCTGTTGCGCGAGTTCGACGGCCTGCGCAGCGCGCGCCTTGAGATCAACCGACATTTTCGCCTCCTACCGTCATCCTGGAGACGAGCACGGTCGGGATACCCTGCGATACGGGTACGCTCTGGCCGTTCTTGCCGCAGGTCCAGCCGCCCGTATCGAGGCGCGCATCGTTTGCGACCATCGTGATGCGCTTTAGCGACTCCGGCCCGTTACCGATGATGTTGACGTCCTTGATCGGCGCAGTCACCTTGCCGTTTTCGACCAGCCAGCCATTCTTCACGTAGAACGTGTAATCGCCTGCGCCAATCTGTACCTGGCCGTTGGTGTAGGTCTCGCAGATGATGCCGCGATCTACCGATTCGATGATCTCCTGTTTGGTGTGTGGCCCGTTCTCCATGAACGTGCAGCTCATGCGCGGCATCGGCGCATAGCGGTAGGACTCGCGTCGGCCCGAACCTGTGGGCTCCAGGCCGTACTGCTTCGCGCTGATGGTGTCGTGCAGGTATGACTTCAGGATGCCGTCCTCGACCAGCACCGTGCGCCCCGCCTCGTTGCCTTCGTCGTCGTAGTTCAACGCGCCGCGTTCGCGCGGAATCGTTGCCTGGTCAACGACCGTGACGAACGGTTCGGCGACTTTCTTGCCGATCATGTCGGAGTAGATGCTGACGCCCTTGCGATTGAAATCGGCCTCCATGCCGTGGCCGATAGCCTCGTGCAGCAGGATGCCGCTGGCACCGGAGGCGAGGATGACGGGCATCTCGCCAGCCGGCGGCCGCCGCGCGTCGAACAGCACCATCGTGCGGTCGACGGCCTCCCTGACCATCGTGGTCAGGCGTTCCTCCGTATACCAGTCGAATTCCTCGCGCGCCGCGATGTTCGAATAGCCGGACTGCACCTCTTCGCCGCGCCGCGCCGTAACGGTTATGGTAACCCGGGTCATGGGCCGGTGATCGGTCACCAGTCTGCCGTCGAGAGTCGCAATCATTACGCGTTCGTCCTGGTCGGCCCAGTAGACGGCGACCTTTTCCACGGCCTCGTCCATCGATTTCGCCCGCGACTCGACGAACTTCATGAGCGGCAGTTTCTGGTCGATACCGACGTCGGACCAGGGTACCGCGGTCTTGTAAAGGTCTCCGGCGCCCTGCTCGCTGAATGCCTGCGGCGCCACGACCTTGTTGCCGGACGCGATCGCAGAGGCCGTCCTCGCGGCGGCCAGCATGGACGGCAGCGTCAGGTCTTCCGTAAAGGCATAGCCCGTCTGCTCGCCGATCACGACGCGCAGCCCGACGCCCTGCTGGATGTCGGAACTTGCGCTGGACACGATGCCGTCTTCCAGCGTGAGGAAATTCGTACGGCTGTGCTGAAAATACAGGTCCGCGGCATCGGCGCCGCTGGCCGACAGTTCGCTCATGACCCGTGCTGTCGTCGCCTGGTCGACGCCGAACCACTCCATGAATGGATTTTCGGGTGTCTTTTCGGCCACCGCCGCCGCCTTCTGGATGCCGCAGCCCGACAGGAATGCGGGCATCGTGAGCACGGCGCCGCTGGCAGCGGCTCCGCCGAGAAAAACTCTCCGCTTCATAGTTAATAATCCCTCTGTTCGAAAACTTTCAGTTTAGATGCGCCTGTACGGCAATAAGTTGCATTAACCCGGCAGCTTGCGTACGAGCGTGCGGACCTTGCTGGCAACAGGCACCCAGCGGTAGAACGCGTTCGCGACCGGCTTGTTGGAATACGTGCGCCACACCACGAGTTCGAAGCCCGTTTGTTCGAGCAGGTACTCGAATGACCGGCGACAGAACTCGTTGACGTGCCCCGGTCTCCATTCTGGCGGGTACTTGGCGTTCTTGAGACCCCTGTTCTTCAGTATTCGCTTCAATTTATAGCTGAGGGACCCGGTATTGGGAAATTCCAGCAGCGCCAGTCCGTTGTTCTTCAGAAGAGCGGCAATTTTCTGCATGGCGAGGATCGAGTCCGGCAGATGCTCCAGTACGTGCCGTAGCGCCACCACGTCATACTGTCGGCCCTCCGGATTTTCGTACTGCAGGAAGTCGGACACGACTACCTCGATGCCCTGGTCTTCGCGGATCGAATCCGCAGCCTGCTGCGACAGCTCCATCCCCGCGACCGTCCAGCCGGCTTCCCGGGCCAGGTGCAGCATCCCCGCATTGCCACAGCCGATGTCCATGATGGATCGCGGCGAGTCCGCATGGCGTTTCAGGAAATTCCAGCTATCGACATTGAGCCGGTTCGACTTGTGCCCGACATCGCGCGGGCTGATATACACCTCGGTGTACTGGGTCTGGTCAACGCCGCAATCGAGGTCGTAGTTCCACAACGAGCAGTCATCGCACTTGTAGTACACAAGGTCCCGGTTCCTGCCATCCTTCATCCAGGGTCGCAGATTCGAGCCTCCACACAAACGACACTTGCTGACCATCAGTTCCGGCGCCGTGACCAGTGACGTAATAGCAGAAAGCCGAAAAGCATGCCGCCGAGGTGCGCGAAGTGGGCGACGCCGGGTGCATAGCCGCTCACGCCGAGGAACAGTTCGAGCGCCCCGTAGACGACTACGAACCACTTCGCTTTCATCGGAATTGGCGGGAACAGCAGCATGACCGTGCGGTTCGGGAATGCCATCCCGTACGCCAGCAGGATCCCGAACAGGCCACCCGACGCGCCTAATGTCGGGTACACGCTGCCCTGGAACTCGACGACGATCAGCTGAATGATTCCCGCGCCGATCACGCAGGTCATGTAATAGGTCAGGAAGCGCTGCGCTCCCATCAGCCGCTCGAGGTCACGGCCGAACATCCACAGGCCGAACATGTTGAAAAATATGTGCGCCAGTCCGTTCGGATCGTGCAGAAACGCGTAGCTGACGAGCTGCCAAGGCATGAAGGACGGCCAGTCCGGCGGCGTATAGAGGGGCCAGAGCGCAAGGTACTGGAGCATGAACTCCCACTGGAAACGCTGCAGCACGAACAGGAGTCCATTTGCGACCAGCAGGATGAAGATCACGTTCGGAATGGCGCTGTTGTCGGCAGGGCGCCGGTAGCCGTGTGCGGGTTGGTTCAAAATGCTTCCCTTGCTTGTGAGCGGCGGCTGCCGAATAGTGTCATGTTTGAGGTGTCGCTCACCAGCCGCCTCCGCCGCCGCCACCTCCGCCGCCGCCCGAGAAGCCGCCGCCGCCGCCGGACGACGAACCGGGCGGTGTCACCGAGCTGCTGATAGCCGAGCCGAGTCCGCTGGAGACGGAGCCGATGTTCGCGCCGATCCTGGAACCGTCCCAGGTTCCACTGTACCAGGACGGCTGGTAGCCGCGTTCCCGGGGCCCACGGATCGCACCGAGCACAGCCGCGAATTTTTCGGCCCATGCCTGCTCGACGCCGAGCGCGAGCGCGAACGGCAGGTAGGCCTCGAACAGTTCCGGTGTCTTCTTGGGTGGATTGCGCAGGTTCATTTCGTCCTTTTCGGCAACCTCGAGGTAGTCTTTGAAGCCGAGCATTTCATCGAGCACCTTGCGGCCGCGCGACGTGGGGCGCTTCATGATGACTGCGAACAACCCGACCGTCAGAAACATGGCGACAATGACGACAATCATCGCGATCGACAGCCGCCCGCCCATGAGAAGTGCCAGGCCAGTCGAAGCAAGCGCAATGAGAACCGACGGCAGGTTCAGCAGGCTATTGATGCGGAAGTAGTGCCGCTTGTAATCCTTCACCAGCGATGACCGGTGCGCGGCTCGCGCAGCGCCGAGCAGAGCGTGGTTGTCCTGCTCGAGCACGACGCGCTTGCCGTCCCTGAACAATGCCTCGTAGAGTTCCGCCTCCCCGGTCGCAAGCGGCGGCACGTCCTTGCCGGGATCGAGCTTGAACAGCGTATGCTTGCTGCCGAGGTCGTTGATCCGGAGGTAACCCTTGACGGCCAGGCTCAATACGGCAGCCGTCATGGTCTTGTCGTCATAGTACATCTGGCGGATGTAACGCAGCGAAGCCGGCGAGAATCCCTGTGGCGGCTCGTAGCGAGTCACGAGAATGCCTTCCTCGGGATCCTTGCCATAGCGCTTCCAGACCGGAATGGCGTAAGCGAGCACGCCGGCGAAGCCCACGAGCAGGATCAACAGGCCCACGTTGTCTTTCAGAATCCAGGTTGCCCGGTCCAGTCCGGTAGGCTCGGTCACCAGCCCTTTGGGCCACATCACCACGATGGTCAGGCCGTTCAGGGGCCCGAGCGGGTCGTTCGCTTCGAAGCGCACTACCCCGTCGGCATCGACGTGCGACGTGAAGTCCCGGCGATCGCTGCCGTAGGGCCCGGTGTAGCCTTCCGTCGCGATGCTGCCTGCCGGGACATCGAAATCGAAGCGCACCGTTGCACTGCCGTGATCGATCGGGAACGCCCAGTCGAAGCCTGTGACGTTCCAGTAGAGCTCGTCGTGCTCCTCGAAGAAGCCGAGCATCCTCGACGCCCGGTAGCGGAAACGATAGGTATGTACGCCGTGATCGATAAAGTGGTCGCTGCGGCCGAAATACGTGCGCACCCCGTTGCGGTATTCCACGATCTTGAAAGGCTCGCGCGCGTCGTTACGGAATACCGCGAACGGCTGGAAATCCACGACGTAGCGGTTGCCGAGCTTGTCGAAATATTCGGTGGGAAAGTCGCGATAGATCCCGCGGCGGATGCGATCGCCCTCGGCGCGAACGCGAATCGTCTCCGTCACCTCGATCCAGCCGTCCTGCCTGATCGTGATGTCGCTGTGGAACTCGAGAATGCGTTCGTCCGCGCCCGCCAGCAGCGGCAATGCCAGCAGCAGCAGACATGCGATCTTTCTCACTCGACCGAACCCAGCCTGACGAGCGGCACATTGGCCACGTCGTCCGCTGTCTTCTGGAAGAATTCCCGCGGTTCGAATCTGAACAGGCTCGCAACCAGGTTGCTCGGCACCGTTTCGGTCATCGTGTTGTAGTCGCGCACCGAACCGTTGTAGTAACGGCGAGCAAACTGCAGGTAATTCTCGGTCTGCACCAGTTCGGCCTGCAGTTTGAGGAAGTTCTCGCTGGCCTTGAGGTCCGGGTAGCTCTCCGCCAACGCCAGCAGCCGGTCGACGCCTTCGCTCAACGCCTGCTCGGCTTCGCCGCGCGCGTCCACGTCGACGACCCGCATTGCCTGGGCGCGCAGCTCCGTTACGGCTTCGAGCGTGGCCTTTTCGTAACCGGCGTAAGCGTCGACCGCCTTCACCAGTTGCGGAATCAGGTCGTGCCGGCGTTGCAGCTGCACATCGATGTCGCTCCAGGCGGTGCTGACCCGGTTGCGGCTGCGGACGAGACGGTTGTAAATGACTACGGTCGCGACGACGAGCAGCCCCAGCAGAATGTAAATCCACGTCATGACCTGAATCGTATCACCAGCATGGGGTCGGTTTGAGATGTTTGTCGGCAAGAGCGCAGAAGCGCTTCTTGAACCGGTAACGGTCTTTCGGCCTGGATCACGCTTCGTGAAGCGCTCCTGTAACGCAACGAAAACCCGGGTGAATCAATACCAGAACGATACGAATATCTGGTAGACGTTCGCTTTGAGTTCGTACAGTGTTTCCTCGCCGAGCGGACCCGACGTAATATCCCGGAATTCGTGGTATTCGACGAACAGGTGATCGAGGGAGAAATTCAGCGAGCCGCGTTTGAAAATTCCCCAGCCCCTGTTCGGGTCAATGAACTCGTAGCTCACCTTCGCCCTGAATGTATAGCTCGTCAGCGGACTGAGCTCCTTGTCGCGGGCGCGGAAGTTCGTCGCTTCGGAGCGCGAGAAGATATCCCGGAAAAATGCCGCGCCGGTCTGGTCGTGGTAACGGAACTTGCCCTCGAAAGAAAACGGTCCCCACGGGTGCACGTAAGTGAGCGAGGCGGTATGCCCTTCGATCTCCCAGGTATCCGTATAGAAACGGTATTCGCCTTCGAGCGCGGCCCTGTAGGGCAGGAAGTACCTCGCCCTCAGTCCCACGGCGTTCGAGGTTCGGGTTTCCGGGTACAACTCCGGTTCGAAGCTGAACCCCCGCGCACTGCCGGGATCCAGGTAGCGCACCGATCGATAGGGGTTGTTCAGAAAACCCTCGTCGGTGACGGTCTCGAAATTCAGGGTCGCAATCAGGTTGCGCGTAAGAATCTGTGTCAGGCCGACCCCGTAGTGCTGGCGAGTGTTATCGCGCCTGAAGGTCGGGTCGTCCGATCGGCCGACGATATCCTCGCCGTACGCGTAACTGAGGGTCAGCGTCGTCAGGTCGCCGAACATGTCTTCGCTGACCGAAAAAGCGTAGGTGCTCGCGTCGAAGTCGGACTCGACGCTGCTGACGTAATTCATGCTCATGGTGGTATTGCCGCGCAGGTAGTCCATGCCGAGGGACCACTGCTCGCGCTCCTCGGTATAGGGACTCGCCGTCGTGATCACGTCGATGGACGCCGAACTCACCATGTCGAGGTAGTAATTGCCGACGAACGAGAGGCTCTTGCCGGCTTGCTTGCGCACGAGCACAGAAGGCCCGTCAATTGTCACGCCGCCACCCTCGTAGCGGTGATACAGCACATCCCCGCGATCGTCCGGCAACACGCCGCCCAGCACGCTCGCGGGCAGCACGAGGAAGAATGCCAGGTATGCGAATAAAAAGCGGAGTTTCACTGCCGATTGCTCCCTAGTTGCAGCCGCAGCCGCCGCCGGCAGCACCCTCGCCGCCACGCGCTCCCTCGCGTGCTTCGTATACGTGCTGAATGTATGCCGTGGATACGGGGTCGCCATCCAGCGCCATGATCGGGTCGGCCAGGCGGTCACGTTCGTAGGGCTTCACCCACGGCTCCACGCTGCAGGCCGAGAGTCCGTAAAACGCAAGCAGCGCCAGCAGTATCTGTCCGGTTTTTGCGAATCTTGTGTTCATAAGTCCTACTCTAGCGATTGATCGAATAGCCGACCGTGACTCCTGCCTCAGAAGAAAAACGTGAATCCCAGCGTGCCCTCGAGGTTATGTACCGTCTTCTCCTCGCCCAGGACATCGATGTCGTACAGGTGGTCGCGAAAATCGAGCCGTATCGTCCAGGCGTCGTTCAACAGCAGTCGCAGCCCGGCGCCGAAGTTGACGGTAAAACGGTCGTCTTCCGCGAACTCCGTCGAACCGAGGCCGGCGATCAGGTAGAAATGCGTGTTGTAGGCGCGCTTCTCGCCGATAAAGCCCTCGCCGGGCAGGATGTTGTAGCCGAGATTCAGGTTGTAATAGGTCAGCGTGCGGTCTTCGAAGAGCCGCGCGCCCCCGCTCAGCGATTCGAAACTGGTGAGGCCCGCCTCCGTCTGGCCAGCGGTGCCTTCGACGAAGAAACCTTCCGTGAGGTGATACGCGAACCTGGCGCCGTAGACGAGGTCGGTCCCGAAATCCTCGATACTCATGATTCCCGCGAACGCGCCGATTTCGAAGTTTTCCCTGTCGATCTTCGGCTCTTTGATGTCGCGCCGCTCGACTTCCGGGTCAATGACCTGGCCGGGCGCTTCCGCCGTCGGCGGCGGCGCTTCGTCACGGCCGAACCCGAAAAGGTTCTTCGTGGCCGCGCATCCCGACAGCACTAATTGCGCCGCCAGGATCAGAAAAAGAACGCGAAACCGACTTTCCATTCTTCCACTTCCTCGTTGTCGTTCCGGCTGGTGAAGACGACATGCGTCTTGTACTCAGCCCGGAACAGGAATCGCCGCGTCACATAAACGCGGAAACCGGCACCGGCATGACCGATCTGATCGTTCCGGTCCTCACCCTGGATAATCGTCGACTTCGGCTCGGTCCAAATCATGCCGGCGCCCAGGGTGAAAAACGGTGAAACGCGCCAGTCAGGCCAGGTTTCATGAACGACGTTAACACTCGCAGTCCAGCCGTTCGAAAAATTACCCAAAATCTGTGAACCCCATACCTCTACGGAGACATGCGGGTTGAGCGAGTACCCACCATAGAGAGATACGATGTTTGCGCCGCCGAAATCACCCGCCAGTGCGCCCATCTCCCATTTGGAATTCGTGAAGTCCTCGAGGCCGGCGCGAGCGAAATCGACCTCCGATCCGTCCGGGTTCAGGGTGAGTTCCATCTGGTCCTGGTCCACCCAGCCTTCATCACCGTCAGCATCACGCACCAGGAACCAGTCCGTGCGCTGCTTGATGATCTCGACCGACTCGCCACGGTCGACGACGTGGAAAACAGGATAGCCACGGCCCGGACCCGTATGCATTTCCAGATACGGATCGGCGACCGCCACTCGACGATGCTCCTTGGCGGCCTCTGCTTGTCCGGGGGAGATGGCCAGCAGTGCAAACAGCACCAGGCCGGCAACCCGAATTAAGTTAGTTGGCCGGGGCGTCGAATGGATTGTTGTAGTACTGAGCTCCGACATCTAACCATTCCGCTATGAGGCGTCTCTCCGCTTCGGACAAGATGTTGTAATGCAAATCATTGGGATCTTCGAACCGGTCGAAGAAATCGTCAGACGCCGCTGCCCCGGCAATCGTGGCAGGCGACGCAATCGGAATTGGTTCAAATATGGGGTTGCCATCGATGTCGACGTCCACTTGCTGCTGCGCATCGACGAGCGCGCCATTCACTAGTTCCTGGAGATTATCCGTAACGAGCAGTTCGCGGTACGCATGGAAGTGGTCCGGCTCGTCCGGCGACAGTCCGTCCTGCAGCTCGAGCTGACCGGCCGGTACGCGCACCACCCCGGCTTCATCGACGGGCGTATGGCAGTTGAGGCAGTTGTTGCTCAACTGCACACCGTTCGCATCCAGTACTGGCACAGGGGGATCCACCGATTCGTCGAACACGAGGCGCGGCTGACTCCACAATGGATGAATCACCGTCTCGTAGTTGATGACCGAGCGGCAATTCGGGGACCAGTCCTGCGCGCATCCGATACTCGTCGGCAGCGGCGTAGTCATATCCGTGTAAAGCATCTCGATATCGGGATTCTGCGCCGCAATCGCGGGATCGGCCGACCACACGTCGCGGTAGATGATATTCATCGAGGGCTCGAGTGAAGAGCAGCCATCGTCCGTGCACGTAACGCGCGCACGCACCTCGGCCATCGTCTCGCCGATATCCCCGACGAACCATCTCGGATCCGTATTCGGAAACTCCACGCCCGCCGTCTGTGCGCCGGCCCAGGCCGAATCGAACGCGTCACGCCGCCCGTGCGAGAGTCCGCTGTTCTGTACGTGACAGCCGCTGCACTCGAGTTCCTGCCCGGGAACCAGGGAAATCCAGTTGCGGTGCCGCGACGTGATCCGTTTGCCATCTTCATCCAGCACGCTGACCTGCAGCGCCGTGTTGGCGGGCACCTTGACCATGACCGAACCGTCGGGCTCGATCATCGTGTAGCCGACGATCTCGCGCATGCCGTTGGCCTGGCTGACACCGAACGCCGTGTTGTCGATGTCCAGCAGGTCGTCGTCAGGCTGGGATACGGCTTTGACGATGCGCAGGAATCGCGCCGGCCGGTCCGCGGCCAGCGTTTGCGCAGGGTCGGCCAGCGCGTTGATATCTGCCACAGCCGCGCCGTTGAAGTCGTACACGCTGCGTATATTCAGGACGGCCTCGCCGTTTTCGGCGAGCGTCGGGTCGAGCTGGAAGTCGCTGCTTCCGTCCAGGATCGTCGGCGGGCTTACGCGCGGATCCGCGGCAACGACCTCGCTGACCATGATGCCCTCTTCGCC